>NZ_JOHB01000023.1:0-115213 GCF_000719605.1 Streptomyces sp. NRRL S-1813 | reverse complement strand
TGGCGGTTCAGCATGCGCGGGGTGGCCTGGAAGGTAATGGCCGGCGGACTCTGCGCCGGGTGGCGTTGGGTGAGAAGGGGTTTTGGGAGCAGTGCCCGACCCTGCGTTACGCCGATTTCAAAAACCAGCAGAACACCGCCGCGTAGACCGCGTCGCGCCGTCGCTCACCTTTCTGTCGGATTTCCGTCGGACCGAACCAAGAGGAAGAGTTCAGTGCACGCTGACACAGTCCAGCCCCTCGAGAGCAGTGTCGACCTGGCCCACCGCAACGCCTCGCGGGCCGCCGGCCTCGTCACGCCCGCCCTGCGGGCCACCGTCGACACCTTCGACAACCGCATCCGCCCCATCGTCGCCTACCACTTCGGCTGGATGGACACCAGCGGACGCCCCACGGCGAACAGCGGCGGCAAGATGATCCGGGCGGCACTGACCATCCTTGCCGCCGAGGCCTGCGGCGGCGACGCCCAGCAGGCCGTACCCGGCGCCGCCGCCGTCGAACTGGTCCACAACTTCTCGCTGTTGCACGACGACGTCATGGACCGCGATCTGGAGCGGCGCGGCCGGCCCACGGTATGGAGCAAGTTCGGCACCCCCGCGGCGATCCTGGCGGGCGACATCCTGCTGGCGCGCGCCTGCGGCATGTTCGACGAGGCCTCCGGCCACCAGGGCTGGGCGACCAAGGCCCTGATCGACGCGATCGCCGAGCTGGCCGCGGGCCAGATGGCCGACCTCGCGCTGGAGCGCCGCGCCACGGTGACCCTGGAAGAGGCCCTCACCGTCTCCGAGCAGAAGACCGCGGCGCTGCTGCGCTGCGCCTGCACGCTGGGCGCGGGACTCGTCGGCGCACCCGACGGGACCAGCCGCCGCTTCGGCGCCTTCGGTATGCACCTGGGCATGGCGTTCCAGCTGGTCGACGACGTACTCGGCATATGGGGCGACCCGGCCGTCACCGGCAAGCCGGTCCGCTCCGACCTGCACAACAAGAAGAAGAGCATTCCCGTCGTCGCCGCCCTCCACAGCGGCCGGCCCGGCTCCGCGGAACTGGCCGCGCTCTACGCGGACACCGACCCCATGACGGAGGACGGCGCCCGGCGCGCCGCCGAGCTGGTCGAGCTGGCCGGCGGCCGCGCCTGGACCGAGAGCGAGATCGAGCGGCACCGCGGCCTCGCCGTGGCGCAGCTCGACGCCCTCGGGCTGACGGAGGCGCAGCGGGCACCCCTGCTCGCCCTCGCCGACTACGTCGCCTTCAGGAAGCACTGATGACCGCCGCCATCGTGAGTGTCGCCGCCCGCCCGCTGAGCACGGCGGTGCGCCACGGCGACGTGGTGCTCGCCGACCGGCTGCACCTGGCGTCGGGCGCCCGCGAGGGCCGGGTCCACCGGCTGCTCGCCGGGGCCCTCAGGGCACAGGGGCTGACGGTCCACACCGGCGGGGCCGCCGTCGCCGGCGCCGAGGCACCCCAGGGCGCCGACGCACCGCTGGTGGAGATCGCCGCGCCGGTCCGGCTCCCGGAGGCGGACGGTGACGCGCTGCTGTGCCTGGTGCGCGACGACACCGGATCGGACGCCGTCGACCGCGCCGAGGAGGCCCTGGCCCGGGTCCTGGGCGACTGGGAAGCCGCGAAGGGGGACCGAGCGGTGGCCCTGGCCGCCCCCCGGTCGTTCTGCGCCGGTGTGGACCGTGCCATCGAGATCGTCGAACGCGCCCTCGACCAGTACGGCGCCCCCGTCTACGTACGCAAGCAGATCGTCCACAACCGGCATGTCGTCGAGGACCTCGCCCGCCGCGGCGCGGTCTTCGTCGAGGAGCTTGACGAGGTGCCGGAGGGCGAGCTGGTCGTCTTCTCCGCCCACGGGGTCGCCCCGGCGGTACGTGACGCGGCGGGCGAGCGCGGTCTGCGAGTGATCGACGCGACCTGCCCGCTGGTCACCAAGGTCCATGCCGAGGCCAAGCGGTTCGCGGGCCGCGGCGACACCGTCGTCCTGATCGGGCACGCCGGTCACGAGGAGGTCGAGGGCACGCTGGGCGAGGCGCCCGACCGCACGGTGCTGGTGCAGAACGCGGCGGAGGCGGCGCGCCTGGAGGTCGAGGACCCCGAGGCGGTCTCCTTCCTCATGCAGACCACGCTGGCGATGTCCGAGGCCACCGAGGTGGCCCAGGCCCTGGCCGGCCGCTTCCCGTCGATCAAGGCACCGCAGTCCGAGGACATCTGCTACGCCTCGACCAACCGGCAGCGCGCCGTCGAGGAGATCGCCGGGCGGGTCGATCTGCTCCTGGTGGTCGGATCGCCCAACTCCTCCAACTCCGTACGCCTGAAGGAACTCGCGGAGCGGATGGGCACCCCCGCCCAGCTGGTGGACGACGCCTCGTACGTCGGTCTGGAGCAGCTGCACGGGGCCCGGCGGATCGGCCTGACGGCCGGCGCCTCGGCCCCGGACACCCTCGTCCAGGAAATCGTCGCCAATCTCCGTGCCCTCGGACCCGTCACGGTCACCGAGCACCAAGTCGCGACGGAGAACGTCACCTTCCAGCTGCCCAAAGAGCTGAGGAGCGCCCGGAAAGACCGCGCCCGCAAAGACTTGGAGAAGACCGTTGACAGCTGTTGACCTTGCCGTGCCGACGACACCGCTGCGTCGTCCCACCCGGCAGCTGATGCTCGGCGGCATGGGCGTCGGCAGCCGCCACCCCGTCTCGGTGCAGTCGATGACGACCACGGTGACGGCCGATGCCCAGGCCACCCTTCAGCAGATAGCCGAACTCACCGCGGCGGGCTGCGACATCGTCCGGGTCGCCTGCCCCAGCCGGGACGACGCCGAAGCCCTCGCGGAGATCGCCCAGAAGTCGAAGATCCCCGTCATCGCGGACATCCACTTCCAGCCGCGCTATGTCTTCGCCGCGATCGAGGCGGGCTGCGCCGGTGTCCGGGTCAACCCGGGCAACATCAAGGAATTCGACGACAAGATCAAGGAGATCGCGCAGGCCGCGAAGGAGGCCGGCACCCCGATCCGCATCGGGGTCAACGCGGGCTCGCTCGACCCGAGGATCCTGCGGAAGTTCGGCAAGGCGACCCCGGAGGCCCTGGCCGAATCGGCGCTGCGCGAGGCGGAGCTCTTCGCGGAGCACGACTTCCACGACTTCAAGATCTCGGTGAAGCACCACGACCCGATGGTGATGATCCGGGCGTACGAGCTGCTGGCCGCGCAGTGCGACTACCCGCTCCACCTCGGCGTCACCGAGGCGGGACCGGCCTTCCAGGGCACGGTCAAGTCCTCGGTGGCCTTCGGCGCGCTGCTGCGCCAGGGCATCGGCGACACCATCCGCGTCTCGCTGTCCGCACCGCCCGTGGAGGAGGTCAAGGTCGGCATCCAGATCCTCCAGTCGCTCGGCCTGCGCCCCCGGCGCCTGGAGATCGTCTCCTGCCCGTCCTGCGGCCGCGCCCAGGTGGACGTCTACAAGCTCGCCGAAGAGGTGAGCGCCGGGCTCGAAGGGCTTCCGGTGCCGCTGCGGGTCGCCGTCATGGGCTGTGTCGTCAACGGTCCCGGCGAGGCCCGCGAGGCCGACCTCGGTGTCGCCTCCGGCAACGGCAAGGGGCAGATCTTCGTCAAGGGCGAGGTCGTCAAGACCGTCCCCGAGTCGAAGATCGTCGAGACCCTCATCGAAGAGGCACTGCGCCTCGCGGACGAGATGGGGGTGGACCTCGATGAGACTGGCTGACCTCACCGGTCCGGGCGATCTCGCCGCACTGACGGAGGATCAACTCCAGGCGCTGGCCGCGGACATCCGCTCCTTTCTCGTGGAGTCCGTTTCGAAGGTCGGCGGACACCTGGGCCCCAACCTCGGCGTCGTCGAGCTCACCCTCGCCCTGCACCGGGTCTTCGAGTCCCCCAAGGACACCCTGCTCTTCGACACCGGCCACCAGGCCTACGTCCACAAGCTGCTCACCGGCCGGATGAAGGCCTTCTCGACGCTGCGCCAGGAAGGCGGGCTCTCCGGCTATCCCGACCGCAGCGAGTCCGAGCACGATGTCATCGAGAACTCCCATGCCTCCACGGCCCTTTCGTACGCAGACGGCATCGCCAAGGGCTTCGGCCTGGCCGGCGCCGCGCACCGCAGGGTGGTCGCCGTCGTCGGCGACGGCGCGCTGACCGGCGGGATGAGCTGGGAGGCGCTCAACAACATCGGCGGCGCCCCGGACCGCCCGGTGATCATCGTCCTGAACGACAACGGCCGTTCCTACGCCCCCACCGCCGGCGCCCTCGCCACCCACCTCGGCGAGCTCCGGGCGGGCCGCGGCGGGGCCGGTCTCTTCGCGAACCTGGGCCTCGCCTACCTGGGCCCGGTCGACGGCCACGACCGCCCGGCACTCGAGCGCGCACTGCGCCGGGCGGCCGCACTCGACCGCCCCGTGGTGGTGCACTGTGTGACGCAGAAGGGCCACGGTTACGCACCGGCCGCCGAGGACCCCGACGACTGCTGGCACGCGGTGGGCACCTTCGACCCCGAGACCGGCGGCAAGTCCGCTTCCGGCGGCCGCTCCTGGACCGCGGTGTTCGGTGCGGAGATGACGGAACTCGGTGCGCAGCGGCCCGACGTGGTCGCCCTCACCGCCGCGATGCTCCAGCCCGTGGGCCTGGCCGACTTCGCCCGCCGCTTCCCCGACCGGGTCTTCGACGTCGGCATCGGCGAACAGCATGCCGCCGTCTCCGCCGCCGGGCTGGCGCACACCGGGCTGCACCCCGTCGTGGCCGTCTACTCCACCTTCCTCAACCGCGCCTTCGACCAGGTGCTGATGGATGTGGCGCTGCACCGGCAGCCGGTGACCTTCGTACTCGACCGGGCGGGTGTCACCGGCCCCGATGGCCCCAGCCATCACGGGATCTGGGACGCCTCCTGGCTGTCGCTGGTACCGGGGCTGCGCCTGGCGGTGCCGCGCGATGCCGAGGAACTCAGGACGCTGCTGCGGGAGGCGGTCGCCGTCACGGACGGGCCCACCGTCCTCCGCTTCCCGAAGGCACAGGCCGGCCCGGCCGTGCCGGCGCTCCGCCGGGAGGGGGGCATGGACGTGCTGCACGAGGCGCCCGGCGCCCGGGTGCTGCTGGTCCCGACCGGTCCGCTCGCCGACCCGTGCCTTCAGGCCGCGGCCGCGCTGGACGCCCTGGGCATCCCGTCGACGGTGGTGGACCCGCGCTGGTCCGTCCCCGTACCGGAGGGGCTGCCGGAGCTGGCCGCACGGCACGAACTCGTGGTGACCGTCGAGGACAACCTGAGCGACGGCGGGCTCGGCGCGCGCCTGCTGCGACAGCTGTCCGAGGCCGGCACGCCCACCCCCGTACGGACCGTCGGCCTGCCGACGGAGTTCCTTCCCCACGGCAGCAGGACGGCCCTCCTGCGCCGGCATGGGCTCACCGCCGACGGCCTGGTCGCACGGGTCGGCGGATGGCTGCCACAAGCGGCCCCCCGCTGACCCGGGAGCCCGGGCGGCCATCCCTCGCCCACATTCGGCCACATGGCGTCAAGCCAGCCTGTAAGGAGTCGTATCCCATGCCTTCGCACCTTCCTTTCGCACGTCAGCTCAGGCTGCGGCGGCTTCACCGGCACGATGACGACAGACTCGTGATCGTGCCGCTCGACCACTCCGTCACCGACGGTCCGATCACCGGCGGGCGCCATGTCGACCGGCTCATCGGGGAGTTGGCCGTCAGCGGCGTCGACGCGGCCATCGTCCACAAGGGGACGCTGCGCTGTATCGACCCCATGCGCTTCACGCAGATGTCGCTCATCGTGCACCTGAGCGCGAGCACTGTGCACGCCCCCGACCCCAACGCCAAGTACCTCGTCGCCGGCGTCGAGGAAGCGGTGCGGCACGGTGCCGACGCGGTCAGCGTGCACGTCAACATCGGCTCCGACGAGGAGAAGCAGCAGATCGCCGACCTGGCCGCGGTGGCTGAGGCCTGCGACCGGTGGAACGTGCCGCTGCTCGCGATGATGTACCCGCGCGGCCCCCGTATCGACAACCCCCGTGACCCCGGGCTGATCGCCCATGCGGCCTCGCTCGCCGCGGACCTGGGTGCCGACATCGTCAAGACCCTCTACACGGGCTCGCCCGACACCATGGCCGAGATCACGGACCTGTCCCCGCTGCCGATCCTGGTCGTCGGCGGCCCGCAGCGCAGCGGCCTCGACGCGACCCTGTCGTACGTCGACGAGGCGCTGGGGGCGGGCGCCGCGGGCGTGGCCATGGGCCGCAACATCTTCCAGGCCGACGAACCGGGCAAGGTCGCCCGCGCGGTCGTCGAACTCGTCCACGACGGCTCCTCCGCCGGATCCCGCCTCGAAGCGGACATCCAGGTCCACGAGCTGTCCCTGCCCGTCTGACCGCACCGGTGTGCCGTCGACCTTGCCTCACCATATTTGTGGAGAAATAACATGAAGCTGAGCTGGCTGGACGTCCGAGCGGTCGGGGACGCGAAGGAAGCGATCCTCCAGGAGGCGCTGCACCACCGCATCGAGGGCATCGTCACCGATGACCTCGCGGACCTCGAAGGGCTGCCGCCCACCCTCACCAAGGTGCTGTTCCCCGCGCCGGGCGCGGTGCCCGAGGAGCTGGGGCGGGCCGATGCGGTGATCGTGGACCCGGTACGCCATGGCATCACCCCGGCCGAGCTGGCGATCCGTCACCCCGAGGTGACCTTCGGCCGCTTCGTGGAGATCGTGGACGCGGACAGCCTCGAGCTGGCGTGTGAGTCCGCACGTACCGAGCAGCTGAGCCTGCTGCTCTTCCGCGACCCGACCAAGATTCCGCTGGAGATCGTGATCGCGGCCGCCGCCAAGGCCACCGGCAGCCTGATCACCGTGGCGCAGGACGCCGAGGAGGCCGAGATCATCTTCGGTGTCCTGGAGCACGGTTCGGACGGCGTGCTGATGGCCCCCAAGGGCGTCGGCGAAGCGGCGCACCTGAAGGCCGCGGCCCAGCTCGACACCCCGAACCTCGGCCTGGTCGAGCTGGAGGTCACCGCGACCAGCCACGTCGGCATGGGCGAGCGGGCCTGTGTCGACACCTGCACCCACTTCCGCGAGGACGAGGGCATTCTCGTCGGGTCGCACTCCAAGGGCATGATCCTCTGCGTCAGCGAGACCCACCCGCTGCCGTACATGCCCACCCGGCCGTTCCGCGTCAACGCCGGTGCCATCCACTCGTACACCCTCTCCAAGGACGAGCGGACCAACTACCTCAGCGAGCTCAAGTCCGGCAGCAAGGTGCTGGCCGTGGACGTCAAGGGCAACACCCGGCTGGTCACCGTGGGCCGGGTGAAGATCGAATCCCGTCCGCTGATCTCCATCGACGCGGTCGCGCCCGGCGGCCAGGCGGTCAATCTGATCCTCCAGGACGACTGGCACGTACGGGTGCTCGGCCCCGGTGGCGCCGTGCTCAACAGCACCGAGCTCAAGCCCGGCGACCGCGTCCTCGGCTACCTGCCGAGCGCCGACCGCCACGTGGGCTACCCGATTGATGAGTTCTGCCTGGAGAAGTGACACAGGTGACGCACATAAGCAATAACCGGCCCCGGATCGCCGTGATCGGCGGCGGGATCGCCGGTCTGACGGTGGCCGCGTCGCTGTTGCGGGCCGGCATCGAGTGCACCGTGTACGAACAGGCCACGGTGTTCGCCGATGCCGGCGCGGGGATCCAGCTCGCCCCCAACTCGGCCCGCATCCTGCACCGCCTCGGGCTCGCCGGCGCACTGGAGAGGCGGGCCACCCGGGCGCACGCCATCGAGACGCGCCGCTGGCAGGACGGCGCGCCGCTCGCCAGGACGGAGCTCGGCGCGTCCTGCGCGGAGCGGTACGGCGCGCCGTACTACCTCATCCAGCGGGCCGATCTGCACCGCAGCCTGCTGGAGTTGCTGCCGCCCGGGGTCGTCCGGCACAGCGCCGCATGCACCGCCGTCGAGGAGCGCCCGGACGGGGTCACCCTGCGCTTCGCCGACGGCACGAGCGAGGAGGCCGGGGTCGTCGTCGGCGCGGACGGCATCCACTCGGCGCTCCGCAACACCCTCGTGGGCGACCGTCCCCGGTTCTCCGGGCACACGGTCCACCGCGGCCTGGTGGCGGCCGGCCGGCTGCCGTCCCTCTTCGAGGTGCCGAAGGTGCTCTTCTGGCTGGGGCCGAACGGCCATGTGACGAGCTATCCGATCGCCCGGCACGGTCTGGTCCACTTCAGCGCGGTGATCACCTCACCGGAGTGGGACCCGGAGGTGTGGTCGGCGCCGAGCCGCCCGGAGGAGGCCGCGGCCGCCTTCGCCGGCTGGAACACCGACGTCGCCGAGCTGATCCGGGCCGCGGAAGGAACCCACCACTGGGCCCTGTTCGACCGCGACTGCGTGGGCGGCTGGAGCACCGGCCGGATGACATTGGCGGGCGACGCGGCGCACCCGATGGTGCCCTATCTGTCCCAGGGCGCCAACCAGGCCATCGAGGACGCCTGGGTGCTCGCGGATCTGCTGAGCGCCGCGGACGTCGATCCGGGGCCCGCGCTGCGGCGGTACGAGGAGCTGCGGCTGCCCCGCGTACGCGAGGTGCACCGGCGCTCCCGGGAGCGGGGCCATGAGTTCCACCTTCCCGACGGCCCGCAGCAGCGCCTGCGCGACCGGTCGATGCCCACGGCCGAGCGGCTGGACGACTACGCCTGGCTCTACGGCTTCGAGGCCGTGCCGGTCGGGAGCCGGTAGCCGCCGGCGGCCGCCGGTGAGCCCGTAGCAACCTGTGGAACGAAGGGGAGATACCTCGGTGGACCAGAGCACACTCGACGCATATCTGCGCCGCCTGGGCATCGAGCGTCCGCGGCGTACCGACGCCGGGACGCTCCGGGTGCTCCAGGAACGTCATCTGGTGTCGGTGCCGTTCGAGAACATGCACATCCGGTCGGGGAAACCCACCGCACTCGGCCCCGCGGTGATCGACAAGATCGCGCACCGCCACCGCGGCGGCACCTGCATCGAACTCGCCAGTGCCTTCGAGCAGTTGCTGCGCGCCCTCGGCTACCCGGAGGTGACGGTGCTGGGCGGACGCATCTTCCACGCCGGCCGCTTCATGGCACCGGTGGTGCACTACGTGCTGAAGGTGGAGACCCCCGAGCCGTGGCTGGTGGACGTGGGCTTCCTGCGCGGCAGCCGCTATCCGCTCCGGTTCGACGTGCGCGCGCCCCAGCAGGACCCCGAGGGCGTCTTCCAGCTGGCCGACACGGACGGCGGCGGCATCGAACTGCGCCGTGACGGGGTGCCCCAGTACCGGCTGGACCCCACCCCGCTGCGCTTCGAGGACTTCCCGCCCACCTGGTGGGCGTGGACGCTCCCCGAGCTGCCCATGTCGCATCTGCTGGTGGCCTCGATCCTGGACGCCACGGGGCGGACGACGATGGTCGACCAGCGCCGGCTGCTGGAGGTGTCGGGCGGGCGGACCTCCGAGCGGATCCTCGACGGTGCCGCCGAGGTGCTGGAGGTGTACCGGAGCCGGTTCGGGATCGCGCTGGACGAGGTCCCGGCCCCCGGGCCGGGCCCTGAGGAGGACGATCCGGTGGTGCTGGAGCAGTACCGTGCATGGTTCCGTGCGCAGTACGGAGACCCCGGGGTGTCTCCGGTGGCGGGTGGCTTCCCGATGCGGTAGCGGCCCGCGGACAGCGGCCGGGCGTGCGGCCGGAACCCTCCGGTTCCGGCCGCACGCCCTCGGCGTCTCCCGGCGGCCCTCAGCGCACGGGCCGTGCCTTCCAGAAGTAGTTGTGCACGCCGTCGGCGGTGAGCAGCCGGCGGAAGGACATCGTGACCCGCATCCCGGCGTGCACCTCCTCCTCGGCCGCATCGGTGAGCTCGCACCGGAACCGGCCGCCGCCGTCGAACTCGATCACCGCCAGGATCAGCGGCGGGTGCGGGGTGAAGCCCAGATGGTCGACCGTGTAGGTGACGACGGTCGCCGGCGTGCCGTCGAGCCGCTCCTCGGTCATCTTGTCGATCGTCCGGCAGCTGGTGCACACCCGGGCGGGAGGCAGCTGCCGGGTCCCGCAGTCCGTGCAACGGCTCGCCACGAAGCCGTACTTCCACCCCGCCCGGCGCAACGACGGTGCGGCGGCGGGCGGTTGCGGCTTCGGCCGGGCGGTCGGCTGCCGGTCGAGGAACCCGCGCCAGGTCAGATAGTCCCCGTACGAGAGCCGGTCGCTGCCGTCCGCCGCCGGTGCGGCGGCCGGGACGGCGGCCCGCCGCGCGGTCAGTGCGGCACAGGTCCGCAGGACGAGGACGGAGACGCCGTCACCGATGACGACCAGGGCGAGGGTCTGCCCCGGCTCGGCGCGGTCGAGTGCGTCGGCGAGCAACAGGCCCGGCTGGGCGGTGCCCGGGTTGCCGACGGCCTTGGCGAGGCCGTCCGCGTTCCCGTCCGCGGCCTTCCCGGTACGGGCGGACAGCCGGCCGGCCACCGACCGCAGGGCGCGCTGGTGCAGTCCGGCGACGGCGAGGTGGTCGAGCTGTTCCGCCCGCAGCTGCGCCCGCTCCAGCGCGTCGTCGAACGCGGCATCGGCCAGCCGCGTGTAGACCTGCTCGGTGAAGCGCTCCTCCGACGTCGTGGAGACCGGGGAGTCCGGTGTGCGCCGGCGGTCGAGGATCTCGGCGGTCACCGAGGCATGGGCGATCACTTCGGCGAGCGGGGGGAGTTCGGGCCGGGTGCTGAAGAGGAAGGCCGCCCCCGCGTCGCCCCCGTCGCGTTCGTCGGCGCTTCCCGGCAGTCCCGTCCGTACGTCCGCGAGCACCACCAGGGTGTCCTCGGCGCTGCCGCTCGCCAGGTGCAGAGCGCCGGCTCCGGACCGCACCGCGCCGGCCATGTCGACGGCCATGGCCTCCGGGGCGAGGCCGAGCGCCGCATGGATCGCCGCGGCATTGGTCTTGTCCAGATACGGCGGGGTGGCGGTGGCGAAGAGCAGGCTGCGGACGCTCCCGCGGGCTTCGGGGACGGCGGCCAGTGCGGCGCGGGCCGCCTCGACGCCCAGCGTCGTGCTGTCCTCGTCGTAGGAGGCGACCGCACGGGTTCCCCCGGCAGCTCTCCCGCCGAGCACGGTGGCGATCGCGCTTCGCCGGAGCCGGAAGTACGGCACATACGCGCCGTAGGCGACGAGCGAGGTCAAGTGACCCTCCCGGTAAAAGAGTAAGATCCGTATGATGATCTAACTGTATCGGCTCTAGGGGAGGGGGAGACCGTGCCGTCACACGGCATCCGCGACAAGGTCGCGATCGTCGGTATGGGGTGCACCACGTTCGGGGAGCACTGGGACGCCTCGGCGGACGACCTCGTACTGGAGGCGGTCCGGGCCGCCTGTGCGTCGGGCGGGGTCAGCGACGTCGAGGTCGACGCGTACTGGCTGAGCACCCTGGCGTCGGGGAACTCCGGCCTGGCACTGTCCCGCCCGCTGCGCCTGCCGTACAAGCCCGTCACCCGGGTGGAGAACTACTGCGCCGGCGGCTCGGACGCACTGCGCAACGCCTGCTACGCGGTGGCGAGCGGCGCGTACGACACGGCCATGGCCGTCGGGATGGAGAAGCTCAAGGACTCCGGCATGTCCGGGCTTTCGGCCCCCGCCGTCCCCGGCGACGGCACCGAACCCGACCTCACCGCGCCGGCCGCCTTCAGCCTGCTCGCCCGGGCGTACGGGCACAAGTACGGCCTGGCCGACGGGACGCTCCGCGACGTGCTGGACCGGATCGCGTGGAAGAACCACGCCAACGGCGCGCTGAACCCGCGGGCGCACTTCCGCCGGGCGGTGTCGAGGGAGACCCTCCGCAAGGCCCCGCGGGTGGCGGGCGAGTTGGGCGTCTTCGACTGCTCGGGTGTGAGCGACGGCGCGGCGGCGGCACTGGTGGTACGGGCCGAGGACGCCTACCGCTACACCGACCGGCCACTGTTCGTGAAGGCGCTCGCGCTCGCCGTCGGCCCGGCCACCGGCACCGCCGACCCGGAGTACGACTTCACCTCCTTTCCCGAGGTCCGACGCTCGGCCGCGGACGCCTACCGGCAGGCCGGGATCACCGACCCGGGGGCCGAACTGGCGCTGGCGGAGGTGCACGACTGCTTCACGGTCACCGAGCTGGTGCTGATGGAGGACCTCGGCTTCGCGCCGCCGGGGGAGGCCTGGCGCGCGGCCCTGGCCGGCGCCTTCGACCGGGACGGTGCCCTGCCGGTGAATCCGGACGGCGGGCTGAAGGCCTTCGGGCATCCGATCGGGGCCTCGGGGCTGCGGATGCTGTTCGAGTGCTGGCTGCAACTGCGCGGGGAAGCGCCCCAGGAGCGCGCCCTGTCCGCGTCCGCCCTCGGGCGGGGGCTGGCGCTCACCCACAACCTCGGCGGCGGTCCGGGGGAGTGCCTGTCGTTCGTGTCTGTCGTCGGGGTCGAGCCCCCGGCGCCGGCGAAGCGTCATCACACCAGCGCCGTCACACGGACGGCATGAGGGGGAGGAACAGCATGGCGAAGATCTGTGCCGGCCGGGTCGTCGTGATCACGGGCGCGGGCAACGGGATCGGCCGCGCGCACGCCCTGGCGTTCGCCGCGGCCGGCGCCCGGGTGGTCGTCAACGACCTCGGCGGGGCCAGGGACGGTGCCGGCAGCTCGACCGCCGCCGCCGAGACGGTGGCCGCCGAGATCCGGGCCGCCGGCGGCGAGGCCGTGGCCAACTTCGACGACATCTCGGCCTGGGACGGTGCCCGGCGGCTGATCGGCCAGGCCGTCGAGCGGTTCGGCAGGCTGGACACCCTGGTCAACAACGCCGGGATCCTGCGGGACCGGACGCTGGTCGGTATGACCGAGCAGGACTGGGACGCCGTGGTCGCCGTCCACCTGAAGGGCACCGTCGCCGTGCTCCACCACGCCGCCATCCACTGGCGTCAGCGGTCGAAGGCGGGCGAGGAGGTGGCCGGCCGGGTCATCAACACCACGTCCACCTCAGGGCTCTACGGCAATCCGGGGCAGTCCAACTACGCGGCGGCGAAGGCCGGTATCGCGGCCCTGACGATCAGCGCGGCGCAGGAGCTGGGCCGGTACGGCGTGACCGTGAACGCGGTCGCCCCGGCCGCCCTGACGCGGATGACCGAGGATCTGAGCGTCATGCCGGACCTGGCCGCACGGCATGATCTGGCGCCGGAGAGCGTGCCGCCGGTCGTCGTCTGGCTCGGCAGTCCGCTGTCCGGGCATGTCACGGGCCGGGTCGTCACGGTCTTCGGCAGGCGGATCTCGGTGGCGGAGGGCTGGGTGGACGGCCCCGCCGCTGTCGGTGCGGAGCGATGGGAGCCGGAGACTGCCGGCGAGGCGCTGGACGAGCTGGTCGAGCGGGCGGCCCCCAATGCCGATGCGTTCGGTAAGCGCTCCGAGTGACGGTCCGGAGACCGCTCCGGCCGGGCTGACGCTCAGTCGAGGAGTTCCAGACGGGTATTGGCGCCGCTCGCATTCAATTCCTTCTCCATACGGGAAATGTGACGGCGCCAATGGGTCTCGGCCTCGTCGGCCTCGCCCGCCTGGATCAGCTTCACCAACTTCACATGCTCTTCATGATCACGCCGGGTGCCGGTCTTTCCGCCGGTCGCAATATGCGGACTCTTGGCCTGGTAGAAGATGCATTGCAGCGTCTCGTGCAGCGCCAGCATCGCCCGGTTGCCGGTCAATTCGACCAGAGTCGCGTGAAATGCTGCCTTGGCCTCGGCGAGTGCGGCGGGGTCGTCCTTCGCCTCTTCCTCCGTGGCGAGCGCCTCGTGCAGCCGGCCGATGCCGGACGGGGTGTGCCGGCTGGCGAGCTGTCGTGCGCAGGGCGGCTCGATCGAGGCGACGAGCTGGAACATCTCGCCCAGGGTGGTCCCGCGGTACTCCAGGATGAGCCCGAGGTAGCGGCCGGCCACCATGGGATCGGGGGCGTTGACCCGGGCACCGCCGTGCACGCCGCGGCGGACGCTGATCAGCGCCTCGGACTCCAGGACGCGAATGGCCTCGCGCAGGGTGGGGCGGGAAATGCCGAACTGCTCCATCAGGGCCGATTCCGGCGGGAGTGCGTCGCCCGGCTCCAGTTCGCCCCGGATGATGACCCGGCGCAGGCTTGCCGCCACCAGTTCCGCGGTCTTCGGGACACGCACACGAAGTGCCGCCCCGTTTCGCTTATGAGGGCCCTTATTCACCGCTCGGGTTGCTTCAGTCAAGGCCGCTTCCTCCTAGGTGGCGCGCATCGACGACGCGGTGCGAGCGAAATTGCAGTGAGCACCTTTACGCCCTGTTGAGTCGATTGCTTTAAATGAATCAATCAGGATTACTGAGTGTAGCAAGGCTGCGCGCCGAAATGTGGACCGTCCGTGATCGGACGGTAACTCAGCTGTGACCCTGGGTGGATGGGGCGGGCGCGAGTGGCCGGATGACAGTGCCGCAAGGGGGATGGTAGCGTTAAATCAGTTAACTAAGTTATGCCTTAGGGGGTGGGGTGTGGGCAGGCTTGAGGGGAAAATCGCCATCGTCACCGGTGCCGCGTCGGGCATCGGAGCGGTCACCGCGGAGCGGCTCGCCGCGGAGGGGGCCCGGGTGGCGCTCGCCGACCTGGACGAGGCCGGCGTGAGAAGTTTGGCCGAGAAGATCCGGGGCGCGGACGGCACGCACGCGATCGGCATCACGGCGGACCTGGCGGACCCGGCATCGGTGCGCGCCATGGTGGCCGCCACCGTCAAGGAGTTCGGCGGTCTGGACATCCTGCACAACAACGCCGCGGCGACCGCCCTGGCGTCCTCCCTGGACGTGCCGGTGGCCGACGCCGACCCCGAGGTCTGGGACCGGACCATGCGGGTCAACCTCAGCGGCGCCATGGTCGCCACCCAGGCCGCGCTGCCGCATCTCATCGCGCGCGGCGGCGGCTGCGTCATCAACACCTCCTCGGCCGCCGGGCTCTCCGGCGATCTGAGCCACCCGGCGTACGCGGCGTCCAAGGCCGCCCTCATCAGCCTGACGCGTTCCGTGGCGACCCAGGCGGGCCGAAGCGGCGTGCGCTGCAACGCGATCGCACCCGGCCTCATCATCACCAGGCCCGAACGCGAGGCCGCCTACCGGGTGATGCTGCCCCACCACCTCACCACGCGACTGGGACGGCCCGAGGACGTCGCGTCGGCCGTCGTCTTCCTCGCCTCCGACGAAGCCTCGTTCATCACCGGACAGACCCTCGTGGTGGACGGCGGACTGCTCGCCCACCAGCCGTACTACGCGGATCGGAGGGCCGAGACGTGAGCGGCGGCCCGGACCTCGCCCACCGCACCGCCCGCACCCGGCTCCGGCCCTGGCTCGGTTCCGTCCCCGACCCGGCGGCGGGACCGGCCACCGCGGCCGCCGGTGGTGTCGAGATCGGCCTGACCTGGCACGGCGGCGCGGACCTCGATCCCGCCCGGCCCGGCAGTGAGCCGGTGGTGCAGGCCCTGTGCGGGCTGATGCACCTCCACGGGCAGGAGGCGGGACGACCGCGCCGGCTCGGGCTGGAAGCGGCCTCTGCCGCGGCCGGAGTGCTGGCCGGCCAGGGCGTCCTCGCCGCTCATGTGGGGCGCGCCCGTGGCATCCCGGTCGACGCCGTGGAGACCTCCGTACTGCGCGCCGGCACGTTACTCGCCGGGCAGTACACCGCCGAAGCCACCTCCCCCGACCCGTGGGGACCCTCGGTCAAGGGGGACGGCGGCCCGCCGCCGTTCCGCAGCGCCGACGGACCCCTCTTCGAGATCGAGACCTTCGACCCCGCCCGGTGGCTCGCGTTCTGGCGCAGCCTCGGCGCGGACACCGCCGTACTGGGCCGCGCCTGGACCGCCTTCCAGCACCGCTACCTCAAGGGCCACTGCCTGCTGCCCGCCGCACTGCACACGGCCGCGGCCGGCACGCCCTGGCCGCGGATCGTCGCGGCCGCACAGGAGCACGGGCTCAGCCTGTCGGCGCTGCGCGGCTACCGGGACGTACTGGCCGAGCCGGGCTGGTCGCCGGGCCAGCCCCGGCTGACCCCGCTGCCCGCGCGCTGCGGTGGCAGGCCGGTCACCGCACCGCAGAGCGCCGGAGCGGGCCGCACCGGCGACCTTCCGCTGGCCGGGATCCGGGTGGTCGAGGCCACCAGCCGGGTCCAAGGACCGCTCGCCGGGCAGCTGTTGACCATGCTCGGGGCCGACGTGACCTGGGTCGAGCCGCCCCAGGGCGACGCGAGCGGGATGGGCTCCCTGTACCACCGCGGCAAGCGGCGCACGGGCCTGGACCTGGGCCGTCCGGCCGGCCGGGACGCGCTGCGCGAACTCATCGCGGAGGCGGATGTCTTCCTGCACAACTGGCGCCCCGGAAAGGCCGCCGAGTGGGGCTTCGCCCCCGAGGAACTGGCCCGTACCAACCCGCGGCTGGTCTTCGGCGAGGCGTCGGGATGGGGTCCGCACCTGGACCGGCGCGAGGTGATCGGCACCGAATTCATGGTGCAGGCCTACGCCGGGGTGAGCGAGGGCAACACTCCGCGACACGAGCGCCCGGCCACGACCCGGGTGCTGCTGTGCGACATGTTCGGTGCGCTGGTGGCCTGCGAAGGGGTGCTGGCCGGGCTGTACCGGCGGGAGCTGTCGGGCCACGGCTGGACGGCCGAGTCCTCGCTGCTGACCGGAGCCATGGCGCTCCAGTCCCATGTCGTCCTCGGCCGGGCCACCGGCGACGAACCCGGGCGCAGCGACGGCCGCCCGGTGTGGGGCGCGATCGACGAGCCGGCCGGGACCGCGGACGGGTACCTCATGGTGAGTGCCGACGACGACCCCGCCCACCAGGCGCTGTGCGAGGTGCTGGAGGTACCGCCCGGCCGGCGCGGCGAGCGTGACGACCAGCTGACCGCGCGCCTGCGCGAGGCCCCGGCGGCGCAGTGGGAGAAGCTGCTGACCGAGGCCGGTGTGCCGGCCGCCGCGGTCTGCCGGGACCTGTCCGACCCGCCGCGGGATCCGCGCCTCGCCCCGCTCTTCGAGCCGTTCGCCGGTGGCGGGCAGGCGCCTGTCGCGCCCTGGCTCTTTCACTGACGACCGGCGTGCGCGGCCTCGCGCATGGAAAGGCAGACATGGAATCTGTGAGTGAACTGATCAAGGCATTGCGGGAAGCCTGCCGGAAGTGGCCCGAGCGCCCGGCGATGACCTTTCAGGGCCGCAGTCTGACCTACGGCCAGTTCTGGGACCGCGTGGAGGCGCTGGCCGCCTCCTATCGCGGGCTGGGCGTGAAGGACAAGGACCGGCTGGTCTGCCAGCTCTCCAACTCGCCCGAATATCTGGTGGCGTTGGTCGCGGCCTGGGAATGCGGGGCGACCTTCGTCGGGGTCGACCACGATCTCACCGGACCGGAACTGGTATCGATCACCGGGCGCACGGACGCGGCGGCCCTGCTGTACCAGCCGCGGTACGGGAACGACACCCCCATGGCGCCGCTGGACGACGTACGCGCCGCATTTCCCGACGTCCACCTGATCGTGCACGGTGGCGGCGACGCCCTCCCGCCGGAGGCCCACCGGCTGGCGGACCTGGCCGACGGATCGCGGCCGCATTCCGCGATCGGCCCGGAATCGCCGGGTGTTCCGGATTCCCGTACCGCGCTGCTGCTGCTGACCTCGGGAACCACCGGGCTGCCGAAGTGCGTCATGGAATCCTTCAGCGCACTGTGGGCGAAGATCGAGTGCTTCACCACGGCCTTCGAGCCGGACGAGCGCGATGTGCATCTGCTGTATCTCCCGCTGGCCCACGCCCTGGGACTGAAGATGTCCATGGTGGCCCTGACCCGCGGGAGCCGGCTGGTGCTGATGGACCGCTTCTCGCCCGCCGGGGCGCTGCAACGCATCACGGACGAGCGGATCACGGTCCTGCCGGGCACCCCGGCGCACTTCCAGCTGATGCTCGACCATCTCGAACCCGGCGCACACGACTTGAGCTCCCTGCGCTGGGCGGTGGCGGGCGCCGCGACCTTCCCCGGGGCGCTGTTGCAGCAGATGTACGCCACCTTCGGCGTGCAGCTCTTCTACATCTACGGTTGCAGCGAAGGGTTCCTCTGCTACACCACCGACCGCGCCGAGATCGAAACGGGTTCGGTGGGGCACCGGGTGTTCGAGGGCCCCGCCGATACGGCTCCCGACGGCCGTCTGGAGATCTTCGCCAGAGACGGCTCCGAGATCCTGGGACGCGGCGTCGTGGGCGAAATCGTCTTCGGCGCCTCCCGCCCCGTCCGCTACTGGGGACAGGACAGCGTCGCGCAGGACGGCTGGTACCACACCGGTGACCTCGGGCTGATCGACGACGAGGGGCGGCTCCATGTCAGGGGCCGTATGAAGGAACTGGTGAACCGCGGCGGGCTGAAGGTCTCGTGCAGCGAAGTCGAGTCCGCTCTCACCGCGCTTGTGGGCATAGTCGACGCCGGGATCTTCCCGGTGCCGGACCGGATTCTGGGAGAGGCCATCGGCGCCTGTGTCGTCCTGGCGGACCCGCAGGACGACCTCGGGCTGGAAGAACTGCGGGCGCGGCTGCGGCATTCCCTCGCGCGGCACAAGCTGCCGGACGCGCTGTGGGTGGTGGACGGTGTGCCCCGCACGAAGATCGGCAAGGTGGACCGGGCGGCGCTGCGGCTGATCGAGCCCGGAAGCGTGGCGCAACCCACTGGCTGACGTAGGGCCAGGCCTGCCGGGAGCGGACGCGCGGTTGTGGAAGAGGTACAACTTACCGGCGCCGAATCGGTCTGCTTCCGGCCTGTTTGGCAAGCTGATTGCTGGCATGATCGCTGTGAGATCGTCAGAGATCTTGTGCGGTTCCTACGAGATCAGAGGAGACGGAGATGGCCGAGAACGGTCAGGTGCTGGTGACGGGTATCGGAGCGATGACGCCGGTCGGCGCCGATGCGTCCTCGTCCTGGTCGGGGCTGCTGGCGGGAAAGTCCGGTGTCCGTGCGCTGGTGGAGGAGTGGGCCGCCGACCTCCCGGTAGGCATCGCGGCCGGACTCACCGAGGACCCGGCCGCCGCGCTGCCCCGTACACAGGCACGGAAGCTGGACCGCGGTGAGCAGCTCGCGATGCTCGCCTCCCGGGAGGCCTGGCAGGACGCCGGCGCGCCCGAGGTCGAGCCCGAGCGGCTGGCCGTGGTCATCGGCACGGGTACCGGCGGTGTGCTCACCACCCTCGGCCAGGACGACATCTTCGAGGAGTCCGGGGCGCGCCGGCTCTCTCCGTTCGCGGTCCCCATGCTCATGCCCAACGGACCGGCCGCCTGGGTGAGCATGGACCTGGGCGCCAAGGGCGGCGCCAGGACGCCCGTCAGCGCCTGTGCGTCCGGTGCCGAGGCGCTCGCGATGGGCCTCGACCTGCTCCGCGCCGGGCGGGTGGACGTGGTGGTCGCCGGCGGCGTCGAGGCCTGTCTGCACCCGTTCACCATCGCCGCCTTCGCCCAGATGAAGGCGCTCTCGACGCAGATCGAGAACCCGGAGTCGGTGTCCCGCCCGTTCGATGTGGCCCGCAGCGGCTTCGTCATGGGCGAGGGCGCGGGAATCATGGTCCTGGAGCGCGCCGAGTTCGCGCGGGCCCGCGGCGCCACGACGTACGGCACGCTGGCCGGCAGCGCCGTGAGCTCCAGCGCGAACCACATCACGGCGTCCGACGCGGCGGGCCAGGTCCACGCCATCGAGCTGGCCCTGCGGGATGCGGACCTGACCCCGCGGGACATCGGCCATGTGCACGCCCACGCCACCTCCACCGAGTCCGGTGACCTGGCGGAGGCCGAGGCGATCGGCCGGGCCGTGGGCACCCATGCCTCGGTCACGGCCACGAAGTCGATGACCGGTCACATGCTGGGTGCCTCCGGGGCGGTGGGCGCGATGGCGGCGCTGCTGGCGCTCAAGGAGGGCGTGGCGCCCGCCATCCGCAACCTTGACGCACTCGACCCGAGGATCGACCTGGACGTGGTGCAGGGCGAGAACCGGACCGGGGAGTGGAACGCCTCGCTGGCCAACTCCTTCGGATTCGGCGGACACAACGTGAGCCTGGTGTTCACCAAGTGACCACGGCCGTCCGGCCGGTCGTCCCGCGGCGGCAGGGCCCTGGGGGCCCGCCCGGTGCCCGATGGGGCTCCTTGCCGCACCGCAGGGCGTGACACAACAGAGGGGGATACGGGGGAGATGACGGTGGACGGTGCCGATGCCGCGCACACGGCGGGGACGGCGGGCACGACGGTGGAAGGGGACGGGGGCAGGTCCGGGGACCGGCGGACGGCCGCCCGCCCGGCGGGCGGATGGCGGGGGCGGCCCTGGCTGAGCGTCTTCACCCTCTCCCTCGCCGCGATGATGGTCTCGCTCGACGGCACCATCGTCGCCGTGGCGCAGCCCGTCATGCAGCAGCGGCTGCATGCCTCGCTCACCGAGATGCAGTGGGTGACGAACGGCTATCTGCTCGCCGTCGCCGTACTGCTCATCGTGGCCGGCCGGGTGGGCGATCTCTTCGGCCACCGGCAGGTGTTCCTGGCCGGCACGCTGGGATTCACCCTCGCCTCCGCGGCCATCGGGCTGTCGACGGACATCGGTGCGGTGATCTGCTTCCGGGTGCTGCAAGGCGTGTTCGGCGCGCTGATGCAGCCGGCGACCCTGGCACTGATCATGACGGCGTTCCCCGCGGACCGGATGAATCTGCCGATCGCCGTACGCAGCAGTGTCATCGCCGTCTCCATGGCGCTCGGCCCCATCGCGGGCGGACTGATCGTCCACTACGCGAGCTGGCAGCTGGCCTTCTTCATCAATGTGCCGCTCGGGGCGCTCACCGTCCTGCTGGGGCTGGTCGTACTCCGCGACGCGAAGGAGGAGGGCGCCGCCCGGGGGCTGGACGTACCGGGACTGCTGCTGCTGAGCGCCACGCTGAGCGCCCTGGTCTGGGGACTCACCGCGGTGTCCGGCCGCGCCTGGGGCGACCCGGCGGTGTGGGCCCCGCTGGCCGGCGCGGGCGCGCTGGCCTGCTGCTTCGTCGGGTGGGAGCGGCGGGCGGCGAACCCGGTGATTCCGATGCCACTCTTCCGGTCCCCGCTGCTGTCCGTCGGTGTGCTGCTGCTGATCGTCAATGCGTTCAGCCTGTTCGGTACCTCGTTCTTCCTCGCCTTCTATCTCCAGCACGTCCGCGGTCTGACGCCGATGGAAAGCGGGCTGCAAGTCCTGCCGCTCACGGTGATGATGGTGGTCGGCGCCCCGTTCGTCGCCCTGTGGATCGGCAAGGCGGGCCCGCGGATCCCCGCGGCGCTCGGCATGCTGATGAACGCGGTCGCGCTGTTCGGCATCTCCCGGCTCGACGGCCACGAGGGAAGCGGGCAGCTCGGGTTCTGGCTCTTCGTGATGGGCCTGGGGTTCAGCCCCATCATGGTCGGGGCGACCAAGCTCGTCCTGGGCAATGCGCCGCAGGGGTTCTCCGGAGTCGCCAGCGGCATCCAGCAGACCGCCATGCAGGTCGGCGGCAGCCTCGGCGTGGCCGTCCTCGGCGCCCTGATGGCCTCCGGTGTCAGGGACGTCCTGTCCCGTCGGCTGGCCGCGGACGGCACCCGCTTGTCCGCGGCGCAGTTCGATCATGCCGTGCAGTCGGTGTCCGTCGGTCTGCACGGGCATTCCGCGCAGCTGTCGGGGCTGCCGTCCTCGGTGTTCGAACAGGTCAGCCGTGCGGCGTTCCGGTCCGGCATGGGGACCGCCCTCACGGTCACCTGTCTGGTGGCACTGTGCGCGGCGGTCGCCGGACTGCTCGTCCGTACCCGGCAGCCCGGCAAGTAGCGGAAAACATCCTGGAGTGAGTGATGACGTACGTAATCGCGCAGCCCTGTGTCGACCTCAAGGACAAGGCGTGCATCGAGGAGTGCCCGGTCGACTGCATCTACGAGGGCAAGCGGTCCTTGTACATCCACCCGGACGAATGCGTCGACTGCGGTGCCTGTGAGCCGGTCTGCCCGGTCGAGGCCATCTTCTACGAGGACGACACACCGGAGGAGTGGAAGGACTACTACAAGGCGAATGTGGAGTTCTTCGACGAGCTCGGCTCGCCGGGCGGCGCCGCCCGGCTCGGCCTGATCGACCGCGACCACCCCGTCGTCGCGGCGCAGCCGGTCCGTACGGCCGGAGCCGCGGGCGAATAACGCGCTCCGCCCGGCTCCGGTGCGAGGGCTCCGGGCCCGCCGGCCGGGGACGCGCCAGGAGCCGCAGCACGACGAAGGGCCGCCGGAGAAAGTCCGGCGGCCCTTCGTCGTGCGCCGGGTGAAGCCGGCTCAGCGCCCCCGGAACGGTCAGCGCTCCACCAGCGTGAACAGGCTCTCCCAGCGGCCGACGATCTCCTCCGTGGAGAACCGCTGGATGTTCGCGCGGGCCGTTTCGCCCATCGTGTCCCGCAGATCCTTGTCCGACATCAGGGCGTCGAGATGCCGGGCGAATTCGGTGACATTGCCGGGGGGCGCGAGGAGCCCGTCCACACCGTCCGAGATGATCTCGTGGACGCCCGGCGCCACATCGAACGCCACACACGGCACCGCGGTCGCCATCGCCTCCATGGGCGCCAGCGGGAAGCCCTCGCCGCGCGAGCTGAGCGCGAAGACCGCGCTCTCCCGCAGCGCGCCCGGGACATCGCTCGTCCGGCCCATCCAGGCGACCGTGGCGGCGATCCCCAGCTCCGCGGCCTGCTTGCGCAGCGCCTCTTCCTCCTCGCCGGAGCCGTAGATCCGCAGCGTCCAGTCGGGGTGCTGCGGCGCGACCTTCGCCCAGGCCTCCAGCAGCAGGTCCACGCCCTTCTCCTCGTGGAGCCTGCCGATGCTGACCACACACTTGCGGGAGCGGTCCGAGGGGACGTCAGGGAAGAACGGCAGCGGGTTCGGCATGAAGCCGACGTTGTCCATCCGCTGCCGGATCCAGCGGTCGGCGTCCTCCCGGGTGAGTGTCAGCATCCGGTCGACGTCTTCGTAGAACCGCTTGACCCGGCCGAAGCGGGACGACTTGCGGCAGGTGTCGAACGATTCATGGCTCATCCCGATCACCGTCAGCCCCGCGGTGTCGGCCAGCGCGACCCACTCCATCGCCCACACCTGCGTGACGATCACCACCCCGCCCGGCTTCGCCGCCCGGAACAGCGCACTCATCTTGGCCGCCTGCTCCTGCATCCCCGCCTCGCGGGCGGCCCGGCGGCGCTGCTCGGCGAGGTTGAGCTTGTCCTTGAGACCGCGCACGGGGCGGACGGACGGCGGGTGCGCGGCGTAGAGCGTGGTGGTCTTGAACGGCAGGTCGGCCGCCAGCTCATGGACCCGTCCCTCGGGGGGCGGCACCACGCCGACGATGTGCACCCGGTGGCCCCGCTCGCTGAACAGACGCGCCATCTGGTGCGACCAGCTGGTGATGCCGCCCATCTCGTTGACGCTGTTGGAGACGAAGAAGATGTCCCGCGGCTCGGCTGCGTACGACTTGGTCATCAACGGCTCCACTGCGCGAAAAACTGCTCGACGATGCTCTGGGCGGCGTTGCCCCGGTCGTATTCTCCGAACTTGGCGACGAATTCCTTGCGGCTCTTCGCGTATTCCAGCCCCTGCGACTCGAACGACTTGATCGTCTCGTGGAAATCGTCCTCGGTGCGGACCACCGGGCCCGGTGCGTGCTCCAGCAGATCGAAGTAGGTGCCACGGCCCTCGTGCACGTACTCGTCGTAGTCGTAGGTGAAGAACACCAGCGGCCGGTCGAGCAGCGCATAGTCGAACATCACCGAGGAATAGTCCGTGATCAGCCCGTCGGCCAGCTCCAGCAGCGGCGTCACATCGTGGCGCGCCGAAACATCGATGACCCGGCCCTCCACGGTCGGCGGCAGCACCACATGATTGAGGTAGTGCGAGCGCACCAGGAGCACATAGCGGTCACCGAACTGATCGGCGAAACGCTCCACGTCGAAGGGCAATTCGAAGCGCCCGTGCCGGCCGCCCGCCTTGCGGAACGTCGGCGCGTAAAGCAGCACCGTCTTGTCCTCGGCAATGCCCAACTCGGCGGCCAGCGGCCCGCGTTCCCGCGCGCCCAGCGCCGCTTCCCGCTGCCGGGCGCGGACCAGTGCGTCATTGCGCGGGTAACCCACCCGCAGCAAGGTCTTCTCCTTGAGCCGGAAGGCCTTGGCCAGGGTGTGCACATCGTGCTCGGAGCGGATCAGGAACCGGTCGAAGCGGTCCAGCGAACGCTGCTGCTCCGCCTGCTGCTGCCGGGTCTGCGCCTTCAGCGCCGGCTGGTCGAAACCCATGTTCTTGAGCGCCGAGCCGTGCCAGGTCTGGAGGTAGGTGGTCTCCGGACGCTTGGTGAGCTTGAGCGGGTAGCTCTGGTTGTCCACCCAGAACTCGGCCTGCGCCAGCGCCTTGAGATAGGGCAGCGACCAGCGCTTGACGAGCGTGACGCCCTTCGGGAAGTCCTTCGGGGACCCGGCGTACGACCAGATCGCCTCGAACTCCAGGCCCTGCCGGCGCATTTCCTCGTAGATCGCGCGCGGGCTGTCGCTGTACTGCTTGCCCAGGTGGCTCTCGAAGACCACCGTGCGCTTCTTGACCGGCAGCCGGCTGAAGACCTCGTGGTAGGCGCGGAGCTTGTTGTCACCGGAGGTGACCTTCTTGCGCAGCTCCTTCGCCTTGCGGTAGCCGGTCTTGGCCAGCGTCCCCGGCCTGCCGCGCACCCCGCGGGTGATCAGTTCCTGTACACGCTCGGCGTTACGGTTCTCGCTGACCAGGCGGAACGCCAGATGCCCCTTGGCCGAGACATGCGGTTCGAGACGGTCGGCGACCATCCGCGACAGCCGCGGCCGTACCGGCAGCCCACCGGACAGCCCGGTGTCGGCGACGGTGAGCCGGCTCGTGGTGCGCACCCCGTCCACGTCCAGGCGCAGCCGGACGTCCCAGATGGTGTCGACGATGCCCAGCGGGCGCAGCTTCGCGGTGAGGTCGGCGACGGCCTCCCAGTGGATGGCGTCACCTTCGTGGCGCAGCACCCGCACCGGGAAGTGGAAGGTCTGGAGGCTGCGCCGCCGGGCGCTGAACTCCAGCTCGCCCTTGAGCTGCGCGCCGGGTGGGATGACGCCGAGCGGATTGTTGATCCGGCCGGTCAGCGAGACGGACCTGCCGGACTCGCCGAAGCGGGTGAGCTGATTGCGCAGGAACAGCTGGTTGACCGGCTTCTCGTGATAGCCGATGTCGGTCACGTCCAGCACATCGCGGCCGAACGGATCGTCGGTGTAGCCGTCGCACCAGTAGATCCGGCCGTCGTGCTCGGCGAGCGGCGAGGAGACCTTGTCGCGGTTGATGAGCGTGTCGACCGCCGGGATCAGGTGGTCCCAGTCACCCTGCTGGAGCAGGTACGCACAGATGGCCTGTATCGGCTGCACGCGCTCGTACGCCTCGGGGGCGATGCTCGCGAGGTACTCCCGGGAGAGCTCGGCGAACTCCCGGCGGTAGGACGCGTCGCGGAACGGCAGATCCCGCAGATGCAGCACCAGGTCGTGCTTGAGGAATTTGACGTCCTTGGCGAGCTTCATCTCGGCCAGCCCGCGCTCCGCCAGCATGGCGTCGATACGCCGGTGGATTTCCAGCCGGTGGGAGAAGTTGCTCATTTCGTGCCGCCGGTTCGTCACCGACTTCACGGCGGCCTGCTCGTGGACGTGCCAGAAGTAGACCTGATTGGGGATCAGGGTGATGCGCTGGGCCGCAAGATAGGCCTCGGCGATAAAGACCAGGTCCTCGTAGAACATTCCCTTGGGAAAGAGGAGATTGTTCTCGACGAGGAATTCCCGGCGATAGCACTTATTGGTGCACAGAGTGTCCCAGACGAACAGGTCCGGCAATTCCGTGACGGATTCCAGTGTGCGGGTGGTGGAATACAGCCAGGCGTACCACTCGTCGCGCTTCTGGTTCCGGGTGTCCTTGTGCAGCCGGACGGTCAGACCGGAAACGATATCCGACCCGGTTTCCTCCGCCGCCTCCAGCATATTTCTGCACGCATTGAGTTCCAGGACGTCATCGCTGTCCAGGAACATGACGTACCGGCCCTGGGTGTGCTGGATGCCGACGTTCCGCGGCTCGCCTCCCGCACCGCTGTTCTCGGGCAGCTGGAAGGCTCTGACCCGCCCGGGATGACCGGCCGCGAGTTGCTGCGCCACTTCGAAAGAACGGTCGGTGCTGCAGTCGTCGACGATCACCACCTCGACGTCCCGGAGCGTTTGATCCAGTACGGACTGGACCGCGGTCGGCAACCGGTCGGCGTCGTTGTAGACGATGACGACTACTGAGACGTCAGGCACAGGCACCTCAACCCTCTTTCGATACTGTTTCCCGCCAGAATAGCCCTATCTGCCCCCTCGGATTACAACCGATCGCGCCCATGGCGCTACGGACAGTGGGTCACGGGAGCATCGGGAAGGCGTACTCCGGCGTTCGGATCTTGACCATGCGTCAGCCCTGTAGATCCACCCGCCGCGGCAGGCTCCGGCCGGGAGGGAAGACGGGTGCCCCCGCGAATCGGTTGCCTGTCGCGTCGTGTCACGTCCGTTGCGATCAGACATTTATCGGATTCCGTGCGAAGGGCAGTGGGAAGCAGCGGGAAGGGACCCGTAGCGGGGCAGCCGGAAAGGGCACTCCGCGCACGGCGTCCGCATGCGACGACAACAGGCAACAACAGACGACGGCAAGAGCGCGGCGAGGCAACGGCAAGAGCACAACAAGAGCACAACGAGAGATCGAATACCCGGAATGCCGGGGACGTGGCGACGCGGCGGTGTAACGGCCGCGCCGTCAACCGGCCTCGCGCGCCGGGTGCCCGGGCCCCGCTCCGGGCACCTCTGCGCCCGCTCATACGTCCTCCCCATGGAGGAGGTGTCCTCGCGAGTTCAGGGAAAGATCCTGCTCAAGAACTAGCGACGCGCCTTTGCCAAGCTATTACGCTTGCCGTCAAGGCCGCGCACGGCGGCCATGGAGGAGTGAGATGAGGAGCAGCAACCCGGTCTTCTCGCGACGTGGGTTCAGCCGCGACACCGGCTACGCGGGCTTCAACGCGCCGCCGCAGGCCGGGGGCCCCGCCGCGAACCCGTACGCCGGAGCAAACCCCTACGCGCAGGGCGGCAACCCGTACGCCCAGGGCCAGCAGGACGTCACCCAGGCACCACCGCAGTACACGCCGCAGACCCGCCCGATGACGATGGACGATGTCGTCGCGCGCACGGGCATGACGCTCGGCACGGTCATCGCGGGCGCCACCGTCGGCTGGCTCTTCCTGACCCAGAGCCTCGGCTTCGCCATCGGCGCGGGCCTGGTCGCGATGGTGCTGGCGCTCGTCCAGTCCTTCAAGCGCAAGCCGTCGCCCGTGCTGATCCTGGCGTACGCGGCGCTGGAGGGCCTCTTCCTCGGCGCGCTGAGCGGCTTCATCAACGGCCTGCCGAACATGAACGGCGCCCCCATGCAGGCGGTGCTGGGCACGATGGCGGTGTTCGTCGCCATGCTGGTCGCCTACAAGACGCGGATCGTGCGGGTCACCGCCCGCTTCACCCGCTTCGTGATGATCGCGGCCATGGGCTTCGTCCTGCTGTCGCTGGTCAACGTGATGTTCATGGCGTTCGGCGGCGGTGAGGGCCTCGGCTTCCGCAGTGGCGGCCTGGGCATCGTCTTCGGCATCGTGGGCGTGGTCCTCGGCGCGCTGTTCCTGGCCCTGGACTTCAAGCAGGTCGAGGACGGCATCGCCTACGGCGCTCCGCGCGAGGAGTCCTGGCTGGCCGCGTTCGGCCTCACGCTGACGCTGGTGTGGATCTACATGGAGATGCTGCGGCTGATCTCGATCCTCCGGGGCGACTGACCCCGCACGACACGGGCGCCGAAGCGTCCACGCGCCGTACGAAGGGCCCGCCGGCACAGTGCCTGCGGGCCCTTCGGCGTGATGCACGGTGAGAGTCCTGAACCGGACCGGGGCGGAGCCCGTCACCCGGTATCAGAACTTGCGCGCGGCGCGCCTGAGGTCGTGTTCATGGACGATTGCCTTGGCGTGCCCGTAGGCGAGATTGTGCTCGCCGCGGAGCCAGCTGACCTTTTCGTCGAAGCGGAAGAGAGCGGGGCCTTCCTCAACGGTGCGGAGCCAGTCGGAGATTTCCCGGCCGGTGCAGTGCGGGATACGGGAGAGCATGTTCCGGTGGGTCTCTTCGGAGAAGAGCTGAGACATCGGCGCCTCCGGACGCGGTCGATGCTGGTACTTCAGCCCACCGTGCCTGAGCGTTCGGGCGTTGGCAACCACCCCGGGGTGGCGCATAGGCTCACGTCGTGCTTGACGTGACCCCCTTGCAGACCGCCGTTGACGCCCTCGCCGACCGCCTCAGATCGCTGCCGCAGAGCAGGCTCGGCCAAGGTGCCGCGGGCGAAGCACTCGCGCTGGCACGACACTTGGCGACCCGGGCGCAGTTGATCGAGCGGCCGGAGGAGTCCCCGTACGAGCTACCGGACGCCGGAATGTTCGCGGCCGGCGACCAGCTCGCGGTGGCCGGACACGACCTCGTCGAGGCGCTGCGGGCCGCGGCGGTGCGGATGGCCGACCGAGCGGGGGATTCTGACGCGAAAGTGGCCCCCGCCGAAGAACTGGCGGAGGCCGTGCGATGCGTCCGGGCGGCGGCGGCACGCTGCTAGAGCCTGTCGTCCGGATCAGGCCCCAGCTGTCGTCGTGCGCCCGTCAGGAGTGACGGGACAGCCCCGGGGGCTTGCCGCCGCGCCGGGTCAGAGCGAGGCGATCACGCGGTCGGCGAGGATGTAGACGCTCTCCTCGCGGCTCTCGCCCCAGGCGAAGGTCAGCGCATACGCACCGGAGATACCGGAGCCGCCCAGCAGCACGGGGGCGTGCCCCGCGTGGAGTGCGCCGGCCACGCGCTCCGCGGTCTCGCGCTGCCCGGGGGTCAGGCAGAGCGTGGTGCCGTCGGTGAAGACGTAGACATCCAGGGTGCCCAGCGGGCCGGGGCGTACGTCCGCGAGCGGGGTCGCCTGCTGCGCCAGCTCCTCCAGGCGCGCCACGGTGCGCTCGTGATCGCTGATCACCGGGGACGGGGAGAAGTCGGGGTGCGAGGGGTGGCGCCGGCGCGCGGCGGCCAGTTCGGCGGACTCGGTCTCCTCGACCGGCTCCAACTCCGGCGCGTCCAGGGCGTCCATGGACTCCAGTGCGTCCATCGCCTCCATGGCGTCCGAGCCCAGCAGCGGCTCCAGTCCGGCCAGGTCCGCCTGACGGGGCAGGAACGGCTGGATGTCGAGCCGGTCGGGCTCCTGGCGCTCGGGCAGCTCGCGGTCGGCACGGGCGTCCAGCAGGCCCTCGTCACCGAGGCCGGCCAGGCCGCCCAGCAGCGACGGGGCGTCGGCGGCGTCCCTGGCCTCCTGCGCGGCCCAGAAGGCGCGGGCCTCGGCCAGTTCGCGCTCCCGCTCCTCGGCCAGGGCGTCGGCGACGGCGGCGCGTATATCGGCGAGCGGGGTCTCGGCGGCCGGAGTGGGGCGGGCGGCCGGGATGGTCGCGACGGCCGGGCGCACCGCCTCGGCACCTGCGACGGCGTCCTGACGGGCGGCGGTGAGCTCGGCGTGCAGCTCGGCGATCTGGCGGCGCAGACCGCGGGTGGTGTGCAGGGCGGCGGCGCCCAGTGCCACGGCGACGGCCGCGGCACTCAGCAGGACGACAGTGGTGACGCTCATGCCGAAACCTCTCTTCGTTCGGTCTCGCATGCGCGAGACGCGCGCTGCTCGATGACCTGCCCCCGGCTTTCGGCCGGGGGTACCCCCATGCGGCGCTCGCTCATGCGTCCTCCCCACTTCGCTCGGCGGCCCTCTTCGCGCGGGCCGCGCACAGGTACGCGGACTTCCCCCGGCCGTCGGGCGGGGTGACCCCCCTGACGCACTCACTCACGGGATCACTCCTGGTAGCGGCTCACTCACCGGCGTACTCCCGTTAGCAGAATGTTCTCCGACTTCCTACATCAGCCTGCCGGTCCTCGGCGACCGCTCCCGGTGCGCTATGTCCCGAAAAGGAGGGGGCGCAGAGCCCCGTACGTACGAGTGACCCCATGCTGACCTGCAAGAACGCTTCTCCTCCAGGGCGTTGGTCACAATCCTGGGGGGGATTGGGTCGCGATCTCGTTAACGAGTGACGCGGGTCACGCCGTGTCGCCGCCGGTATCCGCACGACAGCGAAGGGTGTGCGCCCGGCGGGAGTTGGTCCGTTTTGTCGCGCTCCCCTTCGAGCTGCGGGGGGCGGCGGCCGGGCTGAGCTTCGCCGCCGGTGGGGACAGGAGCAGGGGCCGGGGCGCTCGTTCCTGAGCCCCGGCCCCTACTCTCCGCTACGCCGCGGCTCAGCTCAGCCGCTCGTGCTCATGGTCGCGCTTCGCTTCGCTTCCGCTGCGGGCAGGTGCCGGGCACTCGTACCTCGCGCCCGACCCCTACCCTCCGCTACAGCTCAGCTCAGCCGCTCGATGACCATCGCCATGCCCTGGCCGCCGCCCACGCACATCGTCTCCAGGCCGAACTGCTTGTCGTGCCACTGGAGGGAGTTGATGAGGGTGGTGGTGATGCGGGCGCCGGTCATGCCGAAGGGGTGGCCGACGGCGATGGCGCCGCCGTTGACGTTGAGGCGGTCCAGGTCGATGCCCAAGTCGCGGTAGGACGGGATCACCTGGGCGGCGAAGGCCTCGTTGATCTCGACCAGGTCGATGTCGGAGACCGAGAGGCCGGCCCGCCGCAGCGCCTGCTTGCTGGCCTCGACCGGGCCGTAGCCCATGATCTCGGGCGACAGGCCGGAGACGCCGGTGGAGACGATCCGGGCCAGCGGGGTCAGGCCCAGCTCGCGCGCCTTGGTGTCGGACATGATGACCAGCGCCGCGGCACCGTCGTTCAGCGGGCAGCAGTTGCCGGCGGTCACCAGGCCGTCGGGGCGGAAGACCGGCTTGAGGCCGGAGACGCCCTCGACGGTGACGCCGGCGCGCGGGCCGTCGTCCTTGGAGACGACCGTGCCGTCGGGCAGCGTGACCGGGGTGATCTCCCGCTCCCAGAAACCGTCGTTGATCGCCTTCTCGGCAAGGTTCTGGGACCGCACGCCGAACTCGTCCATGTCCTGGCGGGTGACGCCCTTGAGGCGGGCGAGGTTCTCCGCGGTCTGGCCCATGGAGATGTACGCGTCCGGGACCAGGCCGTCCGCGCGCGGGTCGTGCCAGTCGGCGCCTTCCTGCTCGGCGCGCGCCGCGGTACGGGCCTCGGCGTCGGCGAAGAGCGGGTTGTGGGTGTCCGGCAGGCCGTCGGAGCTGCCCTTGACGCTGCGCGAGACGGTCTCGACACCGGCCGAGATGAAGACATCGCCCTCACCGGCCTTGATGGCGTGCAGTGCCATGCGGGTCGTCTGGAGGGAGGAGGAACAGTAACGGGTGATGGTGCAGCCCGGGAGGTGGTCCATCCCCATCTGGACGGCCACGATGCGGCCGAGGTTGTGGCCCTGCTCGCCACCGGGGAGACCGCAGCCCAGCATCAGGTCGTCGATGTCCTTGGGGTCCAGCTCGGGGACCTTGGCGAGGGCGGTCTCGATGATCTTCGCGGTCAGGTCGTCCGGACGCAGATCCTTGAGCGAGCCCTTGAAGGCGCGGCCGATCGGGGAGCGGGCGGCTGAGACGATCACGGCTTCGGGCATCACACGGCTCCAAGTGCGCGGGAAAAGGGCGGACTGTGAGGGAAGTTACCTGCACGTAGTGCTGAGGTCACGGGGTCCGCGCTGTGATGCGGGCCTCTTTTCTAAGCGGGCGCTTATGGGAACGGGGAGGAGCCGCACGGTATTCCCGTACGGCTCCTCCCCGTTCGTTCCGTGCCGCCCGGGGCACGCCCGCCGGCCGCCCCGTCAGCGCGTGACCGACGAGGGGTCCGTCGGCTCCGGCGCCGGCAGCTGGCGGCGCCTGCGGTGCTTGAGCAGCGCCCAGGGCGCCCGGGAGGCGGTGACCTCCGTGCCGCTCTCGGCGGCGGCCTCGGCGGCCGCCTGCTCTACCGGCAGCAGCCCCTCGCCGCGGGCGGGCTCCGGCTGCTCCTTCTCCGGCCACAGGCCGAGCGAGGCGCACAGCGTCGGCAGGACGGCCATCGCGGCGGTGGCGTAGCCCTCGGCCGACGGGTGGTAGTTGTCCGGTCCGAACAGCTCCCGTGGATGCGCCTCGAACTCGGGGCCGAGCAGATCGCCGAGCGAGACCGTACGGCCGCCGCACTCGACCACCCCGATGGTCTGGGCGGCGGCGAGCTGCCGGGAGAGCCGCCGGGCCACCCAGCGCAGCGGCTGGTAGACCGGCTCGATGGTGCCCAGATCGGGGCAGGTGCCGACGACCACCTCGCAGCCTGCCGCGCGCAGTCTGCGCACCGCCTCGGAGAGATGGCGTACGGACTGGGCCGGGGGCATCCGGTGGGTGACATCGTTCGCGCCGATCATGATGACGCACACGTCCGGGGTCTGGCTGCCGTCCGCGAGTATCAGCTCCACCTGGCGCTCCAGGTCGTCCGACTGTGCGCCGGGCAGTGCCACATTGCGGAAGTCGACGGGCAGCTCGGAGAGCGCGGCCAGACCGGAGGCGAGCAGCGCGCCGGGGGTCTGGCGGGCGCGGTGGACGCCCTGGCCCGCCGCGGTGGAGTCGCCGAGAAAGCCGAGCCGCAGCGGCGGGTGGTCGGTGCGGTGGTCGAAGGCGGCGCCGTAGCGGCCGTCGGCGCACGGCGGAATGTCGCTGGAGCCGCCGACCGTGCGGCGTGCCAGCCGGACCTCGGTCAGCAGCACCCCGACCGTGGCCACCCCGAGCAGCCCGATCCCGCCGCCGCCGAAAGCGGCGGCGGTCGCGATCCGTCGCGCCACTCTGGCCCTGGACATCGTCATCGGCATGGGCCGGGCTCCTCCCCGCGCAGTGCAGGCGCGCCCTGGGCCCGCTGCGGGCCGGACGCGCTCGTGAATCGGCAAGAACTCCTACAACAGGGTGTTGCCCGTTCCTGCACGGAACGCAACTCATCCCTCCTCTAACGGACCCGGGCAATAGGCTGGCCGCACGGGCGCAGGAGAGCGTGCCGCCCCCTACCGCGGAGACCACCGTGCAGTTTTACGATTCGATGATTGAGCTAGTCGGCAACACCCCGCTCGTGCGGCTCAACAACGTCACTCGAGGAATCCAGGCCACCGTCCTGGCGAAGATCGAGTACTTCAACCCCGGCGGATCGGTCAAGGACCGGATCGCCGTGCGGATGATCGAGGCCGCCGAGCAGTCGGGTGAGCTCCAGCCAGGTGGCACCATCGTTGAGCCGACCTCCGGCAACACCGGCGTGGGCCTGGCGATCGTGGCCCAGAAAAAGGGTTACAAGTGCATCTTCGTCTGCCCGGACAAGGTGTCCACGGACAAGATCAATGTGCTGCGGGCCTACGGCGCCGAGGTGGTGGTCTGCCCGACCGCCGTGGATCCCGAGCACCCGGACTCGTACTACAACGTCTCGGACCGTCTGGTGCGCGAGACGCCCGGTGCGTGGAAGCCGGACCAGTACAGCAACCCGAACAATCCGCGCTCCCACTACGAGACGACCGGTCCCGAGCTGTGGGCGCAGACGGACGGGCGGATCACCCACTTCGTGGCGGGCGTCGGCACCGGCGGCACGATCAGCGGCACCGGCCGCTATCTGAAGGACGCCAGTGACGGCAAGGTCAAGGTGATCGGCGCCGACCCGGAGGGCTCCGTCTACAGCGGCGGCTCCGGGCGCCCGTATCTGATCGAGGGCGTCGGTGAGGACTTCTGGCCGACGGCCTACGACCGCACGGTCGCGGACGAGATCGTGGCGGTCTCGGACAAGGACGCCTTCCAGATGACCCGGCGGCTCGCCAAGGAGGAGGGCCTGCTGGTCGGCGGCTCCTGCGGAATGGCCGTGGTGGGTGCGCTGGAGGTCGCCTCCAAGCTCGGCCCGGACGACGTGGTCGTCGTGCTGCTGCCGGACAGCGGCCGTGGCTATCTGTCCAAGATCTTCAACGACGAGTGGATGGCCGACTACGGCTTCCTGGAGGAGGGCGGCCCCGCGGCCCGCGTCGGCGAGGTGCTTCAGCACAAGGAGGGCGCGCTGCCCTCGCTGGTGCACATGCACCCGGAGGAGACCGTCGGCGAGGCGATCGACGTCCTGCGCGAGTACGGCGTCTCGCAGATGCCGATCGTCAAGCCGGGCGCCGGGCACCCGGACGTGATGGCCGCGGAGGTCGTCGGTTCGGTCGTCGAGCGCGAACTGCTCGATGCGCTGTTCACCCAGCGGGCCTCGCTGACCGACCCGCTGGAGAAGCACATGTGCCCGCCGCTGCCGCAGGTCGGCTCGGGCGAGCCGGTCGCCGATCTGATGGCGGTCCTGGAGAACGCGGACGCGGCGGTCGTCCTCGTCGAGGGCAAGCCGAAGGGCGTGGTGAGCCGGCAGGACCTGCTGGCCTATCTGGCGCGCGAGGCCGGCAAGTAGCAGTGGGCCCCGGCGGCCGGGGCGGGGGTGCAGCCGCTGCCCCGCCCCGGCCGCCGCCCGTTTCCGCACCCTTCGGGGCGTCAAGTGGCCGTCAGGAAACGGCCCGTCGACGCAAGGTGTACGTATGCGTCATGTGCACGCAGCACGGGCTTAACACGCGGCGGGCACAGTGTTGTCACGGCGATAAGGACCTCCGGAGCGGCTCCCGGACCTCCACGATCGCCACCGGATGCGACGACCGGCTCTGCCCGGTACGCGTCCCTTGCGGGGACCGCCGTCGTCCCGCCCCTGGCTTCGGCCGGGGTGCGGCGGTCCCCGCACATCCGGCTCCCGCCGGAGCCTTCGGTCCTCTGCCGGTCCCCTGTCAGTTGCCTGAGTCCGCTGCGCCGTCGCGGCGGTCCGTACGCGGGCGCAGCAGCTTGTGCGGGCCCCTGGCCTGCACGGCGTTGACGCCGACGATCCCGGCCCAGCACATCAGCAGCCCCGGCTGACCCGCCTGGCTCACGGCGATCGCGGACAGCGGGACGGCCAGCACCAGCGAGAGAGCGGCGAGCCCGAACCGTTCCCAGACCTCCTTGCCGCCGCCCCTGGGGCGCGGCGGCCGGGTGCCGCGGGCCACCTGGAGCTGCTGCTCGGCGAGTTGCCGCCGTACCCGCTGGTCGACGCTCCGGTCCAGCTTCTCCAGGAAGGACTCCAGGAGCTCCGACTCGTACTCCGGACCCAGCTCTTTGCGCGTCTGGAGGGTCGCGTCGAGGTCCTTGCGCAGGTCGGGGTCGTGTGTCGCCATGCCGCCGAGCGTACGGCCGCCGGGCGGGCGGCGCGGTAGGGCTAGCCCCCCAATTCGGCGGTCGCCTGGTCCTCGTGGGGCGCTGCCGGCTCCGCCGTGCGCGTGGTGTCGCGGCGGGCGCTCACCCAGTACAGGACGGCCGGCACGGCGAGCCCGACGAGCCAGGAGATGTCGGCGCCGCCGAGCGGTGCCACCAGCGGGCCGGTGAAGAAGTGCGTGGCCAGGAACGGGAGCTGGGCGAGCACTCCGAGGACGTAGACCGTCAGTGCCCGCACGTTCCAGGCGCCGTAGCGGCCGGCGGGGTCGCTGAGCGCCGGGATGTCGTAGCGCTCCTTGGAGATCAGGTAGTAGTCGACGAGGTTGATCGCCGACCAGGGCGTGAAGAAGGTCAGCAGGAACAGCAGGAAGTCCTTGAAGGACGTCAGGAAGGAGTCCTTGCCCAGGAGCGCGACGGCGGTGCCGGCCAGCATGATTCCGGCGATGTACGCGGAGCGGCCGCGCGGGCTGAGGGTGCGCTGCCCCCGGAACCCGCTGACGCTGGTGACCAGCGACATGAACCCGCCATAGGTGTTGAGGATGTTGATGGTGAGCTTGCCGAGGGCGATCGCGAAGTAGAGGAACGAGGCGATCAGTCCGGCGCCGCCGAGGCCGACGATATAGCTGACCTCGTGCCCCACGAACGCGGCGGGCGCCGCGGCGGCCGCCAGCGCGCCGAACGTCATCGACCACTGCGAGCCGAGCACCGAACCGGAGAGCGTCCACCAGAACGTGGCGCGCGCCGAGGTGTGCCGCGGGAGGTAGCGCGAGTAGTCGGCGACGTACGGGCCGAACGCCAGCTGCCAGGAGGCCGAGAGCGAGACGGCGAGCAGGAAGACCGGCAGCCCGAAGCGGTGGTCGGCCAGGAGCGTGCCGAGGTCGGTGCGCTCCAGCAGCCGGATGCCGAGGTAGACAAAGGCCAGTGCGCAGACCAGACCGGCGATCTTGCCGAGGGTGTGGATCAGGCGGTAGCCGACGGCCGCGGCGACCGCGGTGACCGCGGCGAAGAGGACGATCCCGGGGGTCTCGCCGAGGTGCGTCAGCTCTCCGACCGCCTGCCCGGCCAGCACGCTGCCGCTGGCGAAGAACCCGATGTACATCACGATGACCAGCGCCAGCGGGACCACCGCGCCGCGCACCCCGAACTGCGCCCGCGAGGTGATCATCTGTGGCAGGCCGAGCCGCGGCCCCTGGGCGGAGTGCAGTGCCATCACCGCACCGCCCAGGAGGTTGCCGAGCAGCAGCCCGATGAGCGACCAGAAGGCGTTCGCCCCGAAGACGACGGCCAGTGCGCCGGTGATGACGGCGGTGATCTGGAGGTTGGCGCCCAGCCAGAGCGTGAACTGGCTGACCGCGCTGCCGTGCCGTTCGTCGTCGGGGACGACGTCGATGGAGCGCCGTTCGACCACACCTGCCATGAGTCCGCCTCGCGTCGCCGCCTGTATGGATTCATGCAGGATCGATGGCGATGAATGGAAGGTCAATAGGCAGGGGTGAAATTCGTGGTCGCGGGTGCCCGGCCGCGGACGGCCGCGCCCCGCTGAGGAAGGGGCCCGGGGCCCGTGGTCCCGGGCCGTACGGCCGTTCAGGCCGCGGTCGCCCCGTCCATCGGCCGCAGCTCATCCGCGTACGAGACCGAGACCCGCCGCATCAGCCCGTCCCCGGTGATGTCGTACTGGCCCAGCCGCCACAGCGGCGGTGAGTACGCGTGCACCGACACCGCGTCGTCACTCGCGCCGGTGAGCCGGTGGATGTGGTCCGGGCCGAAGGAGAAGGAGGAACCCGTGCCGACCGCGGTGGCCAGGTGCTCGCCGCCGATGCGGGGGTTGGACTCGGTCAGGACGCCCTGGACGACATGGACCGCCCCGGAGGAGATGTCGTGATCGTGCCAGCCGGTGTCGTTCTGCCGGGTCCAGCACAGCAGCCAGACATCGACGAACTCGTCGCGGTGCAGGGAGGCGTAGTGGCGCTCGGTGTCGGAGAACGCGACCTGTTCGCGCCAGAGGTCCGGGCGGGTGGCGAGCTCGTCGACCAGCGCCTGGAGCTCGCGCTTGTCGAGGTTGCGCTCGGGCAGTGCGGTGAACGGCTCCTCGCCGTCGGGGACCTCGCGGGCGGTGTCGGCCAGGGAGGTGCGGTACGTCATGGGCGGGCTCCTTTCGTCGGGCCCAGCAGGCGGGCCGGGTTGGCGGTACGCAGGGCGTGGACGGCGGCCTGCGCGCCGAGGTCGGGGATGACGGGGGCGGCATAGGGGCGGTCGCTGCCGCTGACGACGACATCGATGCCGGTGGCCCGGACGAGCGCGTCGACCGCACGGGTCCCGTAGGAGGACGTCTCGTAGAACGCCTTGCAGTCCACCCGGCCCCGGTCCCCGCCGCCGCCGCGGGCGACCAGCCGCTCGCCGTGCAGCGGCGCCAGTCCGGCCAGGGCTGCGAAGCAGACCCGCAGGTCCGGGTGGCGCGGCCGGCCGAAGGCGCGGAAGGCGAACCAGGAGGCGTGCAGCTGTTGGAGGTAGGGGACCAGGGCGGGCCACCAGGCGGGCGCGTCCCCGTCGGCGGACGGCGCCGGGCCGGGGTGGATGAACAGCGGTGCGTCCTGCTCGGCGGCGGCGTCCAGCAGCGGTGCGCAACGGGCCCACCCGGCGGCGTCGAGCAGCGCGGTGGCGGGGAGCTGGACCCCCACGCAGCCGCGGGCCAGCTCGCGCCGCAGCGCCTCGGCGTCCGGCTCGGGCGCGGACAGGCAGACCGAGGCCCAGACGCCGAAGGGGGCGGGCAGGTCCAGTGCGCCGTCGTGGAACGCGGCGAGCAGCGGTGCGGCCTGGGCGGGCGGCAGATATTCGATGCCGAGCGGGCTGGAGAGCGACACCAGGGCCAGATCGAGGCCGTCGGCGCGCGCGAGCCGGGCGCGGGCCGCGATGTCGTGGTCGGCGGGGTCGACGGCGTACGGGGGCTCGCCCGGCAGGTGCAGCGTCCAGCCGTCCAGCCGCGGCGGCGCACTGCGCGAGCGCAGCAGCGCGACGAACTCGGGCGGCCAGATGTGCTGGTGGACGTCGGTGGGCACGGGCCTCCCTCGGGGCGCGGGGCGGTCGCACGGACGGCACACGGACCGCGTGGTCCGGCGCCTTGAACCGCTTCACTTAACCGCTTAACTGATGCGTTTAAGTGAAGCGGTTAACAGCAGGCACTGTCAAGGCCGTGCCGGAGCTGCCGGGCCTTTGCCCCCACCGGGAGAGCCGCCTCGGGAGCTCCGCATCATGGCCGGATGCCGCCCGCTCCTTGGGTAGGCTTCCGGCATGGCCAGGCCCAATAAGCGCACCACCCTCCGCGAGGTGGCCGAGGCCACCGGCCTCTCCACCGCAGCCGTCTCCTACGCGTTGCGCGGCAAGCACGTCTCCAAGGAAACCGAGGAGCGGGTGCGCAAGGCCGCCGCCGACCTCGGCTACGAGGCCGACCCGATCGCCCGCGCCCTCGCCAGCGGCCGTACGAGCACGGTCGGGGTGCTCGCCGGTGATCTCCAGGACCTGTGGCAGCAGCAGCTGATGGCGGCGATAGGGCGCGAGCTGCTGGCCGGCGACCGCTATGCGCTGATCCTCGACGCGGGCGGCGACCCCGAACGCGAGCTGACCCTCGCCAAGCAACTGCGCGACCAGCGGGTGGACGGCCTCCTGGTCTCACCCGTCGACCCGTCCGCCGAGGGCTGGTCGAAGATCGCCGATGCCGTGCCGGTGGTCTCCATCGGCGACGCCCTGAGCCGGGCCCGTACGGCGGGCGAGGTGCTCTTCGACAACCGGGCCGGCATCGACGCCGTCCTGGACTACCTCCGCGGGCTGGGCCACCGCCGGGTCACCGTGCTGACCCCCACCGGCCCCTCCACCCCCGACCGCCCCGCCGACGTCTATGTCCGCGAGGCCGCCGACCGCCTCGGCGTCGAGGCCGAAGTCCTGCCCTGTCCACAGGAGTTGGACGCGGCGACCGCGATGGCCCGCCGGGTCCTGGCCAACAGCCCGGACGGCCGCCGTCCGGCCGGGCTCGCCCCGCCCACCGCCGTCTTCTGCTTCTCCGACTCCATCGCCTACGGCGTCTACGCGGCAGCCGCCGAGGCCTCCCTCACCGTCGGCCGTGACCTCTCCGTCGTCGGCTTCGACGACCACCCCGTCTCCCGGGTCCTCACCCCGCCCCTGACCTCCGTCGACTGGGGCCTGGCGGCCATCGCCAAGGAAGCCGCCCGCCTCGCGGTCGCCGCCATCGAGGGCCGCCGGGTCCGCCGCAAACGCATCCTGTGCGCCCCGCGCCTCTCGGAGCGCGGGTCGGCGGTGGCGCCGCGGGAGTGACGCGGCGGGAACGGTGCCGCGGGAGTGATGTGGTGGGATCGGCGCGGCGGGAGTGGCGTCGTGGGAACGCATTGCGGGAGTGACGTCGTCGGCCCGATGGCCGGTGGGCGCCGCGCCGGTGGCGGGCCGTCAGTTCACCGTCGCCGGCAAGAAGCTGACGCTGGTCGGTCCCGGCCATCGGACGGTGGGCCGCCTGGGCACCGCAATCAAACTCAAGAACGGCAAAACGGCGCACGTCAGCTACCGCGCCAAGGGCGCCACGGTCACCGTGCGGGCGACCCGCAGTTTCCGGCAGCTCGGTGTCTCCGCGCGGGGCATGGCGGCCGAGAGCTACTCGAAGTGCGCCAACGACAAGATCCGGGACTATGTGGTGTCCGGCGGGATAGGCGGATGCATCGCCGGCGCCGAGACCGGGTGTGCCCCGGGCGCCACGGCCGGGGCTTTCGGAGGCCTGGTCTCCGGTGCGGTGCTCTCGCTCTCCGATTGCTGACGGTGGCCGGGTGATGCGGGACGGGCCGGGGCGGCGGAGCCCCGGCCCGTCCGTGTGCCGTGCGCCGGCCCCCGGCCCCCGCTGCAAAGCCCCGCGCCGAGGAGCAGACTGGGTGCCGGATGCTCCGGTAGCGTCGGGCGCGTGTGACGGTGGTCGGCCGACGGGTGGATGGGCGGGTCCTCAATGAAACGGTCCTCGACGAAACAGGCCTCGACGAAACAGCCCTCGACGAAACAGGCCTTGACGGGCGAAACCGTGGCGGTGGGCGAGATCACCGCGGCGGACGGTGCCGGGCGGGGCGCGCCGCAGGGGGAACCGGCGGACCGGCTGGAGGCCCACCGTACCGAGCTGACCGGCTACTGCTACCGCATGCTGGGCTCGGCCTTCGAGGCCGAGGACGCCGTGCAGGAGACGATGGTGCGGGCCTGGCGGAGCTACGACCGGTTCGAGGGGCGGGCGTCCCTGCGGTCCTGGCTGTACCGGATCGCCACGAACGTCTGCCTGGACCTGCTCAAGGGCAGTCGGCGCCGGGCCCGGCCGATGGATCTCGCCTCCCCGTCGAGCGTGGACACGCCGGTCGGCAGGGGACTGCCCGAGGCGACCTGGATCGGGCCCGTACCGGACGAGCGGGTGCTGGCGTCCGCAGGGGACCCGGCGGAGACCGCCGTCGCCCGGGAGTCGATCCGGCTCGCGTTCATCGCCGCGCTCCAGCGGCTGGCGCCCCGGCAGCGGGCGGTGCTGATCCTGCGGGAGGTGCTCAGCTGGTCGGCGAGCGAGGTCGCCGAGCTGCTGGGCAGCTCGGTCGCCTCGGTCAACAGCGCGCTCCAGCGGGCCCGCGCCACCCTCGCCGCGTCCGATGACACCGCCGACGAACCGCCGCGGCCCCTGGACGACGCACAGCAGGCGCTGCTCCAGCGCTATGTCGACGCCTTCGAACGGTTCGACATGGACGCGCTCACGGCGCTGTTGCACGAGGACTCCACGCTGTCCATGCCGCCGTACGAGCTGTGGCTGCGCGGCCGCGACGACATCCTGAAGTGGCTGCTGGGGCCGGGCGGTGGCTGCGAGGGGTCGCATCTGGTGCCGGTCACGGCGAACGGCCGGCCGGCGTTCGGGCAGTACCGCGCCGACGGTGAGCCCTGGGCGATCCAGGTCATCGAGACGGCGGACGGCCGGATCACCGCGCTCCAGTCGTTCCTGGACACCGAGCGGCTGTTCCCGCTGTTCGGACTGCCGCTCCGCTACGGCGGCCAGGTCACGGAGGGCGCGGTTCCGGAGGACGCGGTTACGGAGGGGGCGGTCACGGAGCGGGCGGGGGCGCCCTCGGGGGAGGGACAGCCGGAAGGATCTCGGCCAGCCCCGTCACCGTGAGCAGCAGGCCCAGCCCCTCCGGTACGTGACACATGCCGTGCCCCAGCCGCCGGGCGGGGAAACTCATCGCGCGGCGGCGGCCCGGCCGTCCGACGGCGAGGCCGGTGATCCGGCCGACCGCCCCGCCACAGCCGGGCTCCCGCCCCCTCTCAGCCCAGCTTGTGCTTCTTCAGCCAGGCGTCGGCCACCCGGTCCGGGTCCTGCTTCTCCTTGTCGACGAGGCGGTTGAGCTCGGTGAGGTGGGAGGTGGTGAGGGTGTTGCCCAGACGGGCGAGGGCCTTGCGGACCTTGGAGTCGGCCTTGCGGGCGGCGATCAGCGGGACGATGTGCTGGGCGGGGATGAGGTGCTTGGGGTCCTCCAGCAGGATCCAGCCGTTCTCCGCGGTGTCGACGTCGGTGGTGAAGACATTGGCGATATCGATGTCGCCCTTCTTCAGTGCGCCCTTGACCAGCGGCCCGGACGAGTCCAGCGCCTTGAACTCCTTGAATTCCACGCCGTACTGGTCCTTGAGGCCGACGACCCCGACGACCCGCTTCTTCATCTCCGCGGCCGCGCCGAACACCAGCTTTCCGTTGGCCTTGCGCAGATCGGAGAGCGTCCTGAGGCCGTAGCGATCGGCGGTCGCGCGGGTCAGGGCGAAGCTGTCGCGGTCCTCGGCGGCCGCGTACGGGAGGACTTCGAGGCCGTCGGGGAGAACCGTGGCCAGCGCGTTCTGCATCGCGCCCGCCTCGGTCTCGGTGGCCTTCTTGTCGAGGTAGAGCAGCAGGCTGCCCTGGTATTCGGGGAGCAGATCGATATCGCCGGAGCGCAGTGCGGGGACCACGATCTCGCGGGAGCCGAGGTTGGGCTTGACGGTGGTCTTGACCCCGGCGGCGTTCAGCACGCCCGCGTAGAGGTAGCCGAGGATCTGGTTCTCGGTGAAGTTGGCGGTGCCGATGACCAGTCCGCCGCTGCTGCTGCTGCTGCCGCTGTCGCCGCCGGCGCCGTCCCCCTTGAGCGAGGTGATGCCGGAGGAGCAGGCGGCCAGCAGCGGGGCCGAGGCGCCGGCGAGGAGAGTGGTCAAGACGGTACGACGGTTCATGGGCGGGACTCCTCGGGACGTACGGAGAGGGCGGGGGCGGCAGGTGCTCAGCGGGCGGCGGCCGGGCGGCCGCGGAACAGCAGCCGGGTGAGGCCGCCCAGGGCCAGGTCGGCGGCGACGGCGAGCACGGCGACCAGGGCCGCACCGCCGAGGACCTGCACCAGGTCGCGCTGCGCCAGCCCGTCGAAGACATAGCGGCCCAGCCCGCCGAAGCTGACATAGGCGGCGATGGTGGCGGTGGCGACGACCTGCACGGTCGCCAGCCGTACGCCGGTCATGATCAGCGGGAGCGCGAGCGGCAGTTCGACCTGCCAGAGGACCTGCCGGCCGCGCAGTCCCACGCCCTTGGCGGCGTCCTTGACCTCGGGGTCGACGGCGGCCATCCCCGCGTACGTATTGGTGATGATCACGGGCACGGCGAGCGCGACCAGCGACACATACACCGGCCACACGCTCAGCCCGCCCGCGAGGAACACCAGGGTGACCAGGCCGACGGTGGGCAGCGCCCGGCCGAAGGAGGAGAGGTTGACGGCGAGGAAGGCGCCGCGGCCGGTGTGCCCGATGAGCAGGCCGATGGGCAGCGCGATCACGGCCGCGGCGAGGGTGGCGAGCACCGAGTACTCCAGGTGCTCCAGGACGCGGGCGGCGATGCCCTCGGGGCCGGACCACTGGGCCGGGCTGGTCAGCCAGGAGAGGAGGTTCTTCAGGAGTTCGAGCATCGGCGCGTCACGCTGCCTTCCGCCACAGAGAGGTGCGCTGCCGGGGGGTGCCGCGCCGCCAGGGGGTGCACAGCCACTGGACGGTCACCAGCAGCGCGTCGGCGACCAGGGCGAGCAGCAGGGTCAGGGCCACACCGGCGATGACCGGGGTGGGGAAGTTGCGCTGGAAGCCGTCGGTGAAGAGCTGGCCGAGGCCGCCGTATCCGATGTAACTCGCCACGCTGACCAGGGAGATGGACATGACGGTGGCGACCCGTATGCCTGCCATGATCACCGGGAGGGCGAGCGGCAGCTCGACGGTGAGCAGGGTGCGCAGCGGCTTGGTCCCCATCGCCTTCGACGCCTCGCGGGCCTTGACCGGGACCGCGTCCAGGCCCTCGACGGTGTTCCGTACCAGCACGACCAGCGTGTACGCGGTCAGACCGACGATCGCGGTGGTGCGGGTGAGGCCGGTGACCGGCAGGAGGAGGACGAAGAAGGCGAGGGAGGGGATGGTGTAGAGGATGTTGGACGCGCCGAGGATGAAGCCGCGCAGCGGCCGTACCCGGTGGGCGAGGACCGCCAGCGGCAGCGCGATCAGCAGCCCGAGGAGGACGGCGGGCACGGCGGTGGCGAGGTGGTCCGCGGTCAGCCGGGCCATCTGATCGGCGTGGTCGGGGAACCAGCCCCATTCGACGGTCATGCGGGGCGCTCCGTCGCGGAGGCGGTCTTGCGGGGCGCGGGGGCGTCCCCGTTTGCGTCCCCGTCGGCGTCCCAGTCGGCGTCCTCGGAAGCGGGCGTCCCGGGGGCGGTGTGCCCGGACGCCGCCGCCCGGCCCGCCTCCGCGTGACTGCGGCCCGCCCGGTCGTGGATGGCGTCACGGGAGGTGAGGCCCGCCAGCAGCCCGTCCGCGGTGACCCGGGCGACCGCGGCGGCGGGGGAGGAGACCGCCTCGTTCAGCGCCGAGAGCAGCGAATCGGTGTCGCGCAGCGGCCGTACGGCCTCCAGGGGAGCCTCGCCGGCCGTCCCGCCGGCGGGCAGCGCGTCGGTGTCCAGCCACCCCAGCGGTTCCCCGCGCGGGGAGGTCACCAGGCGCCAGCGGCCGCCGTTGCGGGATATCTTGCCGACCGGTTCGTCCGCGCGTATCGCCTGGCCGGGCGCGTACGGAACGTCCGCGAGGGTGGTGAGCGAGAGCAGCTTGAGCCCGCGCTCGGCGCCCAGGAAGTCGGCGACGAAGTCATCGGCGGGGCGGGCCAGCAGCTCGGCGGGCTCGGCGCACTGGACGAGGCGGCCGCCGGTGCGGAAGACCGCGATCCGGTCGCCCAGCCGGACCGCCTCGTCGATGTCGTGGGTCACGAAGACGACGGTCTTGCGCAGCTCCTCCTGGAGCCGCAGCAGCTCGTTCTGGAGCTGGGCGCGGACGACCGGGTCGACCGCGCCGAAGGGCTCGTCCATCAGCAGGACGGGCGGGTCGGCGGCGAGTGCGCGGGCGACGCCGACGCGCTGCTGCTGGCCGCCGGAGAGCTGGTGCGGATAGCGCTTGCCCGAGTCGGCGGGCAGGCCGACCAGCTCCAGCAGCTCGGCGGCGCGGGCGCGGGCCTTGCGCCTGCCCCAGCCCAGGAGCAGCGGGACCGTCGCGATGTTGTCCAGGATCGTACGGTGAGGGAAGAGACCGGACTGCTGGATCACATAACCGATACCGCGGCGCAGCTCCGCGGCGTCCGCCTCCAGGATGTCGCGGCCGCCGACGCTGATCGTGCCGGACGTCGGCTCGACCATGCGGTTGACCATCCGCAGGGTGGTGGTCTTGCCGCAGCCCGACGAGCCGACGAGGACGGTGACACCGCCCTCAGGGAGGTCAAGGGACAGCTCGTCCACGGCGGTGGTGCCATTCGGGTATCGCTTGCTGACTGCGTCGAACTTGATCATCCGCTGCCCCTTGCCCGGCCTGCATAGTGTCATGCAGAGTCTTAGGCACGTGAATAGAAGTCAATAGGCAGAAGTAAATCGTCCGTTACATCGCCTGTTACTTCGGCTCACCGTACGGAACGAGGTGTCGGACTTCCGTCCACAAAGCGCGTTATAAGAGGGAGTTGAGCCCCTTGGTTTCTCACATGCTGGACAACGGTCCCCGCACCGGCCGGCGCATCACACTCGACGGCACCGGTCTGCACACCGACGGCATCGCCGCCCTCGCGGAGCGCACCGCCCACCCCACGGCCCCCGACCCCAAGGCCTTCGCCCGCGCCGAGGAATCCTGGGAGACCGCTCGCCGCCTCGCCGCCACCGGCCGGGTCTACGGGCGCAGCACCGGCGTCGGCGCCAACCGTACGGAGGACGTCGGGGCCGCCGACGCCGACCACGGACTGCGGCTGCTGCGCAGCCACGCCGGCGCGATCGGCGACCCGCTGCCCGCCCGCGAGGTCCGCGCCATGCTCGCCGTACGCGCCAATCAGCTGCTGGCGGGCGGTGCCGGCCTCAACCCCGCCGTCATCACCTCCCTCCTCGACGCGCTGGACGCCGGCGCCCACCCCGTCGTCAACGAACACGGCGCCGTCGGCACCGGCGACCTGGCCGCCCTCGCCCAGACCGGCCTCGCGCTGGCCGGCGAGCACCCCTGGCACTGTGCGGCAGGCGGCTGGGCCCCCGCCCCCCTCGCCCTCGACAACAACGACGCCCTCGCCCTGATCAGCAGCAACGCCCTCACCCTCGGCCAGTCCGCGCTCGCCCTCGACGAACTGCGCCGGCTCCTGGCCGCCTCCCTCCCCATCGCCGCGCTCTCCCTCCTCGCGGTCGGCGGTTCCTACGAGCCCTTCGCCGAGCCGGTGATGCTCGCCCGCCCGCACCCCGGCTCCGCGGCCGCCGCCACCCGGCTGCGCACCCTCTCCGGCGTCCCGCCCCGACCGTCCCCGCCCCTCGGCCGTATCCAGGACCCGTACGGCTTCCGCTGCATCCCGCAGATCCACGGCCCGGCACTGGACGCCGCCGACACCCTGGACGAGGTGCTGACGGTCGAGGTGAACGCCGCCGCCGAGAACCCCCTGATCAGCATCGAGGACCAGGCCGCCTACCACCACGGCAACTTCTACGCCGCGCATGCCGTGCTCGCCCTGGACGCCTTCCGGCTGGCCGTGCTCCAGACCGCCCGGCTGTCCACCGCCCGGCTCGCCGCGCTCTCCGAGCCCGACTTCACCCGGCTGCGGCCCTTCCTCGGCGACGCGGCGCCCGCCAGCTCCGGCGTCATGATCCTCGAATACGCGGCCGGTGCGGCGCTCGGCGAGATGCGCGCGGTCTCCCACCCGGCCTCGCTCGGCCACGCCGTGCTCTCCCGCGGGGTCGAGGAACAGGCCAGCTTCGCCTCCCTCGGCGCCCGCCAGACCCTGCGGTCCTGCACCTACTACCGCCAGATCCTCGCCTGCGAACTGGTCGCCGCCGTACGGGCGTTGCGGATGCGCTCCCTGGAGCCCGACCCCGGCCTCCCCCTCGCCACCGCCTACGCCCTCGCCGCCGACGCCCTCGACCCGCGGATGGAGGACCGCCCGCTGACCAACGACGTGGCGGTGGCATCGGGCCTGCTGGACGGGCTGGCGGAGCTGTGAGGGGCGGGCCGTTCGGGTACGGCGGCCGGGTGGCGGGGGGATGCTGTGCGGCTCCGGCTCCGGCTCCGGCTGCGGCTGCGGCTGCGGCTGCGGCTCCGGGCGGCGCGGCGTTCCCGCGTGGTCGCGGGGGGACGGGGGCCGGGGGCCGGGGGTGATCGCGTACGGCCGGAACGTGGCGCGTATCCCGGGCCGGACCGGGCCAGGAATTCCGTACAGTCGGTCGACACAGGACAAGGCCCCCGACCGGGCCGGGAAGAAGAGGCGATGAGCGGGGACGGGGACAACGGCAACGGCGTCGGCGGCACGGCGGGCGACGAGCCGAGGGACATCGGTGGCGGGCGCGGCGAGGACGGCGGGTACGAGGACGGCGCGCACGACGGTGATGGCGGGCACGACGGCGGCATGACGGACGGCGTCCCGACGGGCGATGGTGCCCCGGCGGGGGACGATGTCCGGGGTCGGGTCGGCGGGGCCCGGGGCGTGCCGGCCGGCCCGGAGGTTGCTGCCGCCGCCCGTCGGGACACCGTCGCGGAGACCGGCACCGCCGCCGGGGAGAGCGGCACCGCCGCCCGCCTCCAGAAGCTCTTCGAGGGCCACCGGCTGACACCCACCCAGCGCCGGATCGCCCACTGCATGGTGCGCCGGGCCGCAGATGCCCCCTTCCTCTCCAGCGTCGAACTCGCCGAACTGGCCGGCGTCAGCCAGCCGTCCGTCACCCGCTTCGCCGTCGCCCTCGGCTTCGACGGCTACCCGGCGCTGCGCCGCCATCTGCGCGAGGTCGCCCCCACCGACAAGCCCGGCGACACCGGCTCCTACAACGAGTACCAGCAGGCCGTCCAAGCGGAGATCGACAACCTCCGCCAGCTCGCCGCCGCCCTCGCCGACCCGTCGCCGGTGAGCGAGGCGGGCCGCCTCCTCGCCGCCTCCCGGCCGCTCCCCGTCCTCGGCCTGCGCGCCGCCACCGCCCAGGCCGCCGGCTTCAGCTACTTCGCCCGCAAGGTCCACCCCGACGTCCGCCTCCTGGACGAGGGCGGCACCATGCTCGCCGACCGCATCGACGCCGCCGTCCGGGCCGGCGCGAGCGCCCTGCTCTGCTTCGCCCTGCCCCGTCACCCCCGTGAGGTCGTCGACGCCCTCGACTACGCCCGGACGGCCGGGCTGACCGTCGTCACCGTCGCCGACAGCGCCTTCGCCCCCGTCGCCCACCACACCGACCTGCTCCTCCCGGCCCCCGTCGGCACCGGCCTCGCCTTCGACACGGCCTGCGCCCCCATGCTCCTGGGCCGCGTCCTGCTGGAAGCGATGTGCGACGCCCTCCCGGACGCCCAGGCCCGCCTGGAGGAGTTCGACGCGGGCGCGGCGGCGCGGGGGTTGTTCGTGGAGTGAGCCGCGGGGAGCGACACGGCGGGGGAGCAGAGCGGTGGGCCGGGGGTGCCGTGGCGGGGGAGGTGCCGTGGCGCGAGCGGAGGGGCTGGAGGTGATCCGTCCGTCCGGGGGCGCTGCACGTTCCGGTGTGTCCGCTGCACCGGGACGGGCGGAAGGTGATCCGTCCGGTTGGCCGCCGCACCTCCCGGCGGGTCCGTCGCTCCCCGGCACGGCCGGAAGCGGCCCGTCAGGGCGCCCGCCGCACATCCCCAGCACGTCCGCTGCTCCCCTGGGACGGCCCGGAGGCTGTCCGTCCGTCCGGATGGCCGCGCACAACCCGGCGTGTCCGCCGTTCCCCCGTCACCGCCCTCACGGCCTCGGCTGAACTCCCGCGCGCCGTCTCAGGGAATCCTCATCCGGGCTGGCTACGATCCGCCGCCGGCACAGGTGTGCCGGACAGGTGGGACGGAGCGGTCGCAGGGCGAGGAGGTCTGTCGTGGGGCACGGGGTGTATGCGCTGGCGCGGGTGGCAGTGGTGGTGCGGGCACCGGCGGGCCTGCTCTGGTGGCCGGGGCTGCTGGCCGCGGGGATCGGGGTGCTGGTGCCGGGGCTGACCGGGCGGACGGCCGGACTGTCGGCAGGGGCGGCGCTGTTCGTGACCGCCGCGTGCGTGGGGTGCGTGGCACGGCGCGGACGGTATGCGGCGCTGGCGCGCGACGCGTCGCGTGCCGGGAAGGCCGTCATCTTGCAGGATCGTTTGGTCACCCTCCGGATCTGGCGGCGGGCGCACCGCTGGTGGCTGCTGCTCGCCTTCCTGGCGGCGGTCGGCTCGTCGTTCGTGCTGCCGACGGCCGGCGGGCTGCTGATGGCCGGGTCCGCGCTCGGGCTGTGGGGCAAGGCGCTGTGGCTGGGGCGCTGGGAGCGGGAGCACGAGGCCCTGCTGTGGGTGCGTACGGAGGCGGCCGGGCGGGGCGGCGCGGCCGCCAAGGAGGTGCGTGGGTACCTCCTGACCGGGACAGCGGCCGGGGACGCGCGGCCCGGCGGGGCACGGGGCGGGGGAGCGCGAGCCGGCCGGCCGCGGGCCGGCGGAGCACGGGCCGGCCGCTGACCGGAGAGCGTGGGCCGGCCGCTGACCGAGGAGTACGGGCCGGCCGCTGGCCGAGGAGTACGGGCCGGCCGCTGGCCGAGGAGTACGGGCCGGCCGCTGACCGGCGCGTACTCGGCAGGTGATGTCTCTGCCGCCTCCGGCCTGCTGCCTATGTGCCTCCGGCCTACTGCCTACGTGCCTGCCGCCAACATGCCTACTGCCTACTGCCTATCGCCGCCGTGCTTACTGCTTCCCGAGGTCGCCCAGCGACTTCGCGTGTGCGCCGCCGCTCTCTTCGGTGAGGTCCTCCAGGGTCTGCGGGGTACGGACGGTCGCGAAGCGGACGGTGCCGTCCGCGTCCGTCGCGTAGCCGTAAATCCCGGGGCGCGGGAGGGAGTTGTAGGCGAAGTGGGTGGAGAAATAGTAGGCGCCGGTGTCCAGGAGGGCAGCGTGGTCGCCGGACTCCAGGAGGGGGAGCGGGCGGTTCTCGGCGACCAGGTCACCCGCGAAGCAGCACGGTCCCGCGATGTCCTGGGCAACCGGAGCGCCCGTCTTGGGGCGCCCGTCGGCGTCGTACGCCGCGACCCGGAGTGGCCAGGCCTCGGGCACGAAGACCGTACGGGTGGCGACCTGGGCGCCGGCGTGGGTGACCGCGATGGGCCGGCCGCCGGCCGACTTCGCGTACTCGACGCGGGCGAGGACCGTGCCGTGCTTGGCCAGCAGTGAGCGGCCGAACTCGGTGACGATGCCGTAGCGCCCGGACAGCAGGCCGGGGACGGTCGCGTGCAGCAGCGCGGCGTACTCGCGGTAGGTCGGAGTGGTGGCGTCCGAGGAGAAGTTCACCGGCAGACCGCCGCCGATGTCGAGGGTGTCGATCTGGCGCCGGCCGGCCTTCTCGTTGATCTCCTCGGCGAGGTCGTACAGGGCGCGTACGCCCGCGGCCATCAGCTCCAGCGGCATGCCCTGGGAGCCGACATGGGCATGCAGCCGGGTCAGCCACGGGCGGGTGAGGAAGGCCTGTACGACCCAGTCGCGGGCGCCCTCGTCACGTAGCCCGACACCGAACTTCGAGGTGTCCGTGGCGGTGCTCATCGCCCCGATGCTGCCGCCGCCGATCTGGGGGTTGACCCGCAGACCGATGGGTGCGCTGCTCGGCGCGGACGCCATCAGCGCGTCGATACGAGCCAGTTCCTCGGGGTTGTCGGCGTTCACGGCGATCCCGAGGGCCAGCGCCTCACGGAGTTCGGCGAGGGTCTTTGCGGGCGAGTCCAGCACGGTCCGGCCGACCGGCACCCCGGCGGCACGGGCCAGCGCCAGCTCGCCGGGGCTGGCCACCTCGCACCCGAGCCCCTCTTGCGCAAGCAGCCGCAATACGGGGACCAGCGAGGCGGCCTTCACGGCGAAGGCGTGCAGGACCGGGGCGCCGGGAGCGGTGAACTCCTCAAAGGCGGCGCGGAGTTCGGCCGCCGACCGGCGGATCCCGGCGATATCGAGCAGCCCGGCGACGGGCTCGCCGGGTCCCACCAGCCCGCGCGCTACGGCTGCCTCTACGGCACGGTCTCGCTCCGTGAAGTTCATACATCAACTCCATCATTGGGTGGGGGTGTCACGCCAACCGGGACCGCTGCCCCGGCGCCCCGGCAGCCTGCCCGCCACGCGGACTGTCCGACCTCTGACCGGACTGTCCAACCCCGCCCGGACCGTCCAACCCCCGTCCGGACCGTCCGGGCCGCCCGGCTCCCCGTCCGCTCCCGGCTCAGGCCGTTCCGCCGCCGTACCCCGCTTTGCGGTGGCGTTCGGTGAGGCGGGAGCCGGACTCGCGGCGGGCGGCGCGGCGCAGGAGCGGGACGGCCAGCAGGAAGCCGAGGACGGCCCAGGCGGTGAGTATCAGGGCCACGGTCGGCAGCTCCCAGGAGCCGGCCGGTTCCGCGGCGCGTGCGGCGTCCGGCAGGAGGGCCGAGCGCAGCCCCTGCGCCATCCACTTGAGTGGGAAGACGGAGGCGATCTTCTGGACCACCGCGGGCAGCGAGCTGAGCGGGAACATCGCCCCCGAGGTGACCAGCAGCCCCATCACGGGCAGCATGATCAGCGCCAGCGCCTCCCGGGGATTCGGCAGCACGGCGCCGAGGGCCGCGCCCAGCGGTACGACCGCGAGCAGCCCGAGCGCGCTGACCCACAGCAGCGTCAGCCAGCCACCGGGCCCGTGCGGCAGGGGGCCGTCCACCAGCAGGGCGGCGGCTCCCAGCAGGACGACGAGGGTCCCGAACGCCATGGCGACCACCAGCAGCGACTTGGCGACGAGATAGGCGGGTATGCCGCCGGGGGTGGCGCGCAGCCGCAGCAGGGCGCCCTCCTCGCGCTCGGTCACCAGGATCTGCGGGAGATTGACCAGCCCGATCTGGAACAGCAGGTAGGCGGCGAAGCCCGCGAGCGTCAGATGGGCCAGCGGGACATGGGTACCGGGCACCTTGGAGCTGATATAGCCGGCGAGCAGCAGCGCGACGACGACATTGAGCAGATGGCCGCTCATTTCCTTGGGGTTGCGGACGAGGTGGCGGAGTTCGATGCCCCCGCGCAGGAGACCGGCCCGCCAGTAGCGGCGGCGATGCCGCGAGGCGGTCTCCCCCGTGCTCGCAGCGGCCGTGCCCGGCCGCTCCGCCGTGTCCGGCCTCCCCGTCACATCGGTCCTCTGGTCGCTGCCCGTCGCCGCTGTCGCTTCTGTCCCGGCAGTCACTTCGCTCCCCCTCATGCTTGCTTCTCCCCGTCCGAGACCGCGGGCCCGTCCGAGACCGCAGGCCCTTCCGAGGCCGCAGGCCCTTCCGAGGCCGCGGGCCCGTCCGCGCTCCCGGGCCCGTCCGCACTCCCGGTACCGGTCCCGGTCCCCTCGCCCTGGTGGACCATGTGCAGGTAGGTGTCCTCCAGCGTCGGGCGGCGGACCTCCAGGTCGGCGACCGGTCCGCCCGTCTCCTGATGCAGCTCCCAGACCAGCTGGGAGGGGTCCTCGGTACGTTCCCGGCGGGAAGCGCCGTCGGCCGCCGTCCAGCGGACCTCGGCCTGTGCGGCGGCCCGCCGGGCGAGTTCCGCCGGGGTACCGCCGGCCCGGATCCGGCCGTTGACCAGCACCGCTATCCGGTCGGCAAGCCGCTCGGCCTCCGCCAGGTCGTGGGTGGTGAGCAGGATCGTGACGCCCTCGTCGCGCGCGAGCCGTTCGACCAGGTCGTGGAAGTCGCGCCGGGCCTCGGGGTCGAAGCCGGTGGTCGGCTCGTCCAGGAAGAGGAGTTCGGGGCGGCCGATGATCGCGAGTGCCACGTCCAGGCGGCGGCGCTGGCCGCCGGACAGCCGGTCGACCTGCTGGCCGGCCTGCTCCGTGAGGCCGACCAGAGCCAGCAGCCCGGCGGGGTCGCGGGGGGCCGGGTAATAGAGGGCGAAGTGCGTCAGCAGCTCGGCCACCCGCCAGCGGCGGTGGTCGCGCCAGGACTGGAGAACCAGGCCGATCCGTCCGCGCCAGGCGTCGTCGCCGTGCGCCGGGTCCGTGCCCAGTACGGCGACCTCCCCGCCGGAGCGCCGCCGGAAGCCTTCCAGGATCTCGACGGTGGTGGTCTTCCCCGCGCCGTTGGGGCCGAGCAGCGCGAAGATCTCGCCGCGGCGGATGTCCAGATCGATGCCGTGCAGGACGTGGGTGCTGCCGTACGACATCCTCAAGTCGCGCACCCGGATGACCGGTGGGGCGGATACGGCGGAGGCCGTGGCTGCCGAAGCGGCCGTGGCCGGGGGGAGGGGCAGTTGCCCGGTGGTCGTCATCGGCCCGCCTCCGCGCGCTGTTGCTGTTGCCCTGTCCCTGATGCCGCCGCGGCGGACTCCGTCGCCGGTGCGGCCGCTGCCGCGGGCCCCGCGCCCTCGACGATGGCGCGGAGTGCGGCCACATGCCCCTCGAAGGCGGTGCGGCCGCGGCTCGTCAGCCGTACTTTGGTGCGCCGTTTGCGGCCGCCGCCCTCCTTACGGATCTCCAGATATCCGGCCTCTTCCAGAGTGTGCAGCTGCTTGGAAAGCGCGGAGTCGCTGAGCGAGAGGCTGTCGCGGATGAACGGGAAGTCGGCCCATTCCGTGGCGGCGAGCAGCGCCACCACGGACAGCCGGGTGGAGGGGTGGATCAGTTCGTCGAAGCCGCTCGGGGTGCTCATCGGTTCGTCTCCTCGAGGCTCGCTCTCGCAGCGCGGTCGCGCAGCGAGCTGACCGCCCAGCGGTTCGCGGGGCCGACGAAGAGGAGGAATGCGCCCGCCGAGACGGTGGCCTGGATCAGGCTGCCGAACGGCAGCGCCAGCCAGTCGACCAGTGCGCCGGAGGCCAGGATGGTCACGGCGGTCACCGCCATGCCCGCGAGGAAGGTGGCGAACGACCGCCAGCTGTGACGCGAGCGGTGCAGCCGCATCCGGGTCCGGCGGTTGTAGATCACGGCCAGCGACCCGAGCAGGGTGATGTACGCGGTCAGCACCAGCCAGAACGCCCACCGGGGCAGATCGAGGCCCGATACGGCGAGGAACACCCACATGATTCCGGCCGTGGTGTACGTCGCCCCGGCGTCGCCATGGGCGCATCTCTCGATCTCGTCGTACACCCGCTCCTGCGGTACCCGAATGCGCTGTAGATCCTGCCAGGCCTGTTCGGCATCCACCGATGTGCTCATGGCCATCGCCTCCCCAAGGCGGTCCAGACGTTCCCCGTTGACTTGCCTACTAGGAAAGCTAGCGCAGACTTTCCCAGTGGGCAAGTAAAAATTCCGGAGCCGGTTCCCGAGTCGGTTCCGGGGCCGGCTGGCCGGTTCGTGCGGTTCGCGGCGAGCGGCTCGCCGGATCCTGTTGACTAGAGGTATTCAGCAGCTCCAATATGTGAATAGCTCAATCCATTCGACGTCAGGGAGGCACGGCCCATGTCGGGACCGCGACCCGTGCGGGCACCGCGCGGTACGGAGCTCAGTGCTCGGGGATGGCAGCAGGAAGCTGCGCTGCGCATGTTGCAGAACAACCTCGATCCGGAGGTGGCCGAACACCCGGACCAGCTCGTCGTCTACGGCGGCACGGGCAAGGCCGCCCGTGACTGGCGCTCCTTCGACGCGATGGTGCGCACGCTCACCACGCTCAAGCAGGACGAGACGATGCTCGTCCAGTCCGGCCGGCCGGTCGGCGTGATGCAGACGCACGAATGGGCGCCGCGGGTGCTCATCGCCAACTCCAACCTCGTCGGTGACTGGGCCAACTGGGAGGAGTTCCGCCGCCTGGAGGCCCTCGGCCTGACCATGTACGGGCAAATGACCGCCGGTTCGTGGATCTACATCGGCACCCAGGGCATCCTCCAGGGCACCTACGAGACCTTCGCGGCCGTCGCGGCGAAGAAGTTCCACGGCACGCTCGCCGGGACGATCACGCTCACCGCGGGCCTCGGCGGCATGGGCGGCGCCCAGCCGCTCGCCGTCACCATGAACGACGGCGTCGCCATTTGTATCGATGTCGACCCGCGGGCCATCGAGCGCCGGATCGAGCACCGCTATCTGGACGTGAAGGCGGACAGCCTCCAGCACGCGCTCCAGCTCGCCGTCGAGGCCCGTGACCAGCGCAAGCCGCTCTCCATCGGCCTGCTCGGCAACGCCGCCGAGCTGCTGCCGCAGATGCTCGCCGAGGGCGCGCCGATCGACATCGTCACCGACCAGACCAGCGCCCACGACCCGCTGGCCTACCTGCCCGTCGGCATCGACTTCGACGACATGGCCGCCTACGCGGCGGAAAAGCCCGCCGACTTCACCCAGCGGGCGCGCGAGTCGATGGCCCGGCACGTCGAGGCCATGGTCGGCTTCATGGACGCCGGCGCCGAGGTCTTCGACTACGGCAACTCGATCCGCGGCGAGGCCCAACTCGCCGGATACGAGCGGGCCTTCGCCTTCCCCGGCTTCGTCCCCGCCTATATCCGGCCACTGTTCGCCGAGGGCAAGGGACCGTTCCGCTGGGCCGCACTGTCCGGCGACGCCCGGGACATCGCCGCCACCGACAAGGCGATCCTGGACCTCTTCCCGGAGAACGAGTCGCTGGCCCGCTGGATCAAGCTGGCCGGCGAGCGGGTGCACTTCCAGGGCCTGCCTGCCCGGATCTGCTGGCTCGGCTACGGCGAACGCGACAAGGCCGGTGAGCGCTTCAACGAGATGGTCGCCGACGGCACCCTGCGTGCCCCGCTGGCCATCGGCCGCGACCACCTCGACTGCGGCTCCGTCGCCTCGCCCTACCGCGAGACCGAGGCCATGAAGGACGGCTCCGACGCGATCGCCGACTGGCCGCTGCTCAACGCCATGGTCAATGTCGCCTCCGGCGCCTCCTGGGTCTCGCTGCACCACGGCGGCGGCGTCGGCATGGGCCGCTCGATCCACGCCGGACAGGTCACCGTCGCCGACGGCACGGCGCTGGCCGGCGAGAAGATCCGCAGGGTGCTCACCAACGACCCCGGCATGGGCGTCATCCGGCATGTCGACGCGGGCTACGAGCGTGCCGACGAGGTGGCCGCCGAGCGCGGCGTCCGCATCCCGATGCGCGAGGGCGAAGGCGGGGGCGCGTGACCGCCTCGTTCCACGAGATGTGGGAGGAGCTGCGGCCCCTCGGCCGCGACTCCTCCTCCGGGGGCTACCGCCGCTACGCCTGGACCGGCGCCGACACCGACTGCCGTGCGTGGTTCCGGGCCCAGGCCGAGGCCCGTGGACTCACCTACGAACTGGACCGCAACGGCAACCAGTGGGCCTGGCTCGGCGCCACCGGCTATCAGGACGTGGCCCCCGGCGACGCCGTCGTCACCGGCTCGCACCTGGACTCCGTACCGGACGGCGGCGCCTTCGACGGCCCGCTGGGTGTCGTCTCCTCCTTCGCCGCGCTGGACGAACTCCGCCAAAGGGGAGCGGAATTCGGCAAGCCGCTGGCGATCGTCAACTTCGGCGACGAGGAAGGCGCCCGCTTCGGCCTGGCCTGCGTCGGCTCCCGGCTCGCCGCCGGTGCGCTGACCACCGAGGCCGCGCACCGGCTGCGCGACGGCGACGGCGTCACCCTCCCGCAGGCCATGGAGCGCGCCGGATACGACCCCGAGGCGATCGGCCCGGACCCCGAACGGCTCGCCAGGATCGGCGCGTTCGTCGAACTCCACGTCGAGCAGGGCCGGGCCCTGGACCTGTCCGGCGATCCGGTCGGCATCGCCTCCGCCATCTGGCCGCACGGCCGCTGGCGGTTCGACTTCCACGGCGAGGCCAACCACGCCGGCACCACCCGCCTCGACGACCGCCGCGACCCGATGCTCAGCTACGCCGCGACCGTGCTCGCCGCCCGCGAGCAGGCCCGGCTGGCCGGCGCCCTGGCCACCTTCGGGAAGATCAGCGTGGAGCCGAACGGGGTCAACGCCATCCCCTCGCTCGTCCGCGGCTGGCTGGACTCCCGTGCCCCTGACCAGGACACCCTGGACACCGTGATCACCGGGATCGAGCAGGCCGCCGCCGAGCGCGCCGCCCGCGACGGTGTGGACCTGACAGTCGTCCGCGAATCCTTCACCCCCGTCGTGGAGTTCCAGCACGCCCTGCGGGACGAGCTGAGCGCGATCCTCGGCAAGACGGGGGAGCGGACCGTTCCCGTCCTGGGCACCGGCGCCGGGCACGATGCCGGAATTTTGTCCGGAACCGTCCCCACCGCGATGCTGTTCGTCCGCAACCCCACCGGGGTGTCGCACTCGCCCGCCGAAGCGGCGGGGGAGGACGACTGCGCCGCCGGGGTCACCGCACTCGCCGACGTACTGGAAGGGCTGGCGTGCCACTGACCACGCAGGCAACACCGACGACGTACTGGCTCGAACACGCCTGGCTCGGCACCCACGTCGAGCCGGGCGTCACCCTGGACGTCGCGGACGGGCGGATCACGGCCGTCCGCACCGGGGCGGACACCCCGCCGCCCGGCGCCACCGCGCTGCGCGGTCTGACCCTCCCCGGCCTCGCCAACGCCCACTCGCACGCCTTCCACCGCGCCCTGCGCGGCACGGTCCAGGTCGGCACCGGCACCTTCTGGACCTGGCGCGAGATCATGTACAGCGTCGCGGACCGGCTCACCCCTGAGACCTATTACGCCCTCGCCCGCGCCGTCTACGCCGAGATGGCGCTGGCCGGCATCACCTGCGTCGGCGAATTCCACTACCTCCACCACGCGCCCGGCGGCACCCGCTACGACGACCCCAACGCCATGGGCGAGGCGCTGGTCTCCGCCGCCGAAGACGCCGGTATCCGCATCACCCTGCTCGACACCGCCTATCTCTCGGCCGGCTTCGGAGCCGCGCCCAACCACCACCAGCTGCGCTTCTCCGACGGCACCGCCGAGCGCTGGGCCCAGCGCGCCGACGCCCTCAAGGAGCGCGCCCACGCCCGCATCGGCGCCGCCATCCACTCCGTACGCGCCGTCCCCGCCGGGCAGCTCGGCACCGTCGCGGACTGGGCCCGCGAACGGCAGGCACCCCTGCACCTCCACCTCTCGGAGCAGACCGCCGAGAACGACGCCTGCCGCGACGCCCACGGCCGCACCCCCGCACAACTGCTGGCCGACCACGGCGCGCTGGGCCGGCGCACCACGGCCGTGCACGCCACCCACCTCACCACCGAGGACATCGAGCTGCTCGGTGACTCCCACACGGGCGTGTGCATGTGTCCCACCACCGAACGCGACCTCGCCGACGGCATCGGCCCGGCCGCCCGGCTCCAGGGCCGCGGCAGCCCGCTGTCCCTCGGCAGCGACAGCCACGCCGTCATCGACCTGCTCGAAGAGGCCCGCGCCATGGAGCTCGACGAACGGCTGCGCACCCGCACCCGCGGGCACTGGACGGCCGCCGCCCTGCTGCGCGCCGCGACCGCCGACGGGCACGCCGCCCTGGGCTGGGACGACGCCGGCGCCCTGGAGACCGGCACGCTCGCCGACCTCACCACAATCGCACTGGACTCCGTACGCACCGCCGGACCACTGCCCCGGCTGGCCGCCGAAACGGCCGTATTTGCCGCCTCCTCGGCGGACGTACGGCACACCATCGTCGGCGGCCGGCAGATCGTCCGGGACGGTGTGCACACCCTCGTCCCCGACGTACCCACCGCCCTCGCAGAGTCCATCGCCGCGGTACGCGGCTGAAGGAGAACACCCCCGCGATGACGACGACTTCCACGCCGACCACCACCGCCATCACCCACATCTCCCAGCTCGTCACCAACGACCCCTCCCTCGGTGAAGGCCCCCTCGGCCTGATCCAGGACGCCGCGGTCGTCATCGACGGCGACCGCATCGCCTGGGTCGGTGCCTCCAGCAAAGCACCTGCCACCGACAACGCCGTCGACGCGGGCGGCCGGGCGGGCCTCCCCGGCTTCGTCGACTCCCACTCCCACCTGGTCTTCGCCGGTGACCGCACCGCGGAGTTCAACGCCCGGATGTCCGGCCGCCCATACTCCGCCGGCGGCATCCGCACCACCGTCGCCGCCACCCGCGCCGCCACCGACGAGGCGCTGCACGCCAACGTCGCCCGCTATCTCGCGGAGGCGCTCCGCCAGGGCACCACCACCCAGGAGACCAAGTCCGGCTACGGACTCACCGTCGAGGACGAGGCCCGCGCGCTGCGCATCGCCGCCGAGCACACCGACGAGGTCACCTTCCTCGGCGCGCACATCGTCTCGCCCGACTACGCCGACGACCCGGCCGGCTACGTCGACCTGGTCACCGGCCCGATGCTGGACGCCTGCGCCCCGCACGCCCGTTGGGTCGACGTCTTCTGCGAGAAGGGCGCCTTCGACGGCGACCAGGCCCGCGCCGTCCTCACCGCGGGCAAGGCCCGGGGCCTGGTGCCGCGGGTGCACGCCAACCAGCTCGGCCACGGCCCCGGCGTCCAGCTCGCCGTCGAGGTCGGTGCCGCCTCCGCCGACCACTGCACCCACCTCAGCCAGGCCGACATCGACGCCCTCGCGCACTCCGACACGGTCGCCACGCTCCTGCCGGGCGCCGAGTTCTCCACCCGCGCCCAGTGGCCCGACGCGCGCCCGCTGCTCGACGCGGGCGCCACCGTCGCCCTGTCCACCGACTGCAACCCCGGCTCGTCCTTCACGAGTTCCATGGGGTTCTGCATCGCGCTGGCGGTCCGCGACATGGGGATGACGCCCGACGAGGCCGTGTGGTCGGCGACTGCGGGCGGTGCCCGTGCCCTGCGCCGCACGGACGTCGGCCGGATCGCCCCCGGCGCCCGCGCCGACCTCGCCCTCCTGGACGCGCCCTCGCACGTCCATCTCGCCTACCGGCCGGGAGTCCCGCTCGTCTCCGCCGTGTGGCACAAGGGAGTTCGCGTCTGACGGCCACGCGCGCAGGGTGACGTCCGCGCCGGCTTCACGGAGCCGGGCGCGGGCGCACTGCGCCGGCACAGCATGCGCCGGCACAGCAAAGGAGGGCCCGTCCCGAGCAGTCCCGGGGCAGGCCCTCTTTTGCGCGGGCGGCTGCCGGCCGTGTGGGCCGACAGGGACCGCGGTCCCTCACTCCTCGACCATCAGGCCCTTACGGAGCCGCACGAGAGTGCGGGAGAGCAGACGGGAGACGTGCATCTGGGAGATGCCCAGCTCCTCGCCGATCTCGGACTGCGTCAGATTGGCGACGAAGCGCAGCGAGAGGATCTTGCGGTCGCGCGGCGGGAGTTCGGCGATCAGCGGCTTGAGCGATTCGACGTACTCGATGCCCTCGAGCCCGTGGTCCTCGTAGCCGATGCGGTCCGCCAGCGCGCCTTCGCTGTCGTCCTCCTCGGGCTGGGCGTCCAGCGAGCTCGCGGTGTAGGCGTTGCTCGCGGCCATCCCCTCGACGACCTCGTCACGGGTGATGCTGAGGCGTTCGGCGAGTTCGAGCACGGTGGGGGCGCGGTCCAGCTTCTGCGCCAGCTCGTCGCCGGCCTTGGCGAGGTCCAGGCGCAGTTCCTGAAGACGCCTCGGTACCCGCACCGACCAGCTGGTGTCACGGAAGAAGCGCTTGATCTCGCCGACGATGGTCGGCATCGCAAACGTCGGGAACTCGACGCCACGGCTGATCTCGAAGCGGTCGATCGCCTTGATCAGGCCGATCGTGCCGACCTGGACGATGTCCTCCATGGGCTCGCTGCGGGAGCGGAACCGGGAGGCCGCGAACTTCACCAGCGCGAGGTTGAGCTCGACCAGAGTGTTGCGGACGTACGCGAATTCGTGGGTGCCTTCCTCGAGCGTTTCGAGCCGCTCGAAGAGGGTCTTGGACAGAGCCCTCGCGTCCACCGGGCCCACCTCGTCGAACGGCGGGATCTCGGGCAGCGCCTCGATCTCAGTCATTTCCGCCAGAGCTGATTCGGCGGGGAGCGACTGGGAAGGGATGTGCCCGGTCGGGTCGGACGGGGGTGTCGACGATGCGGGCTGCCGGGTGTCGTCGGTGCGCAGTTCGTCGAGCCGGGGTGACATGGTCTCCTCCATCGTTCTCGGCATATGGCTGCCGATGCCTCAACGTGAAGCTTCGGTGTGCGGCGCCTCCAAAGCCGGCCGTTTCGAATGTGTGCTTCTACGCCTACCTGGCTTTGCCTGAAGATGGCAAGTGCGTGTTGTCCGTATATTGAGCAATATGCGGATTGTTCGGCTACCGAGAGGCGTCAGGAGGGCGTAGGGTTCGCTGAGCGCAGTCGTAAGCAAACAGTTGTCTAGACAGCAAGAGGGGTGCGCGCGCATGGACCGCGGGACGGTCGGCAGTGCAAGCCGGGGCCGGCTTCATGTCGAGATCCGCCATCACGGCGCCAGCGCGGTCGTGACGGTTTCGGGTGAGTTGGATCACCACACCGCAGACCTGTTGCGTGAGTCACTCGAGGGCTGCGTGGACGACGGATATGCACGCCTGGTGGTGGACTGCTCACCCCTTGAGTTCATGGACTCCACCGGCCTCAATGTGTTGCTCGGCGCGCGCCTGAAGGCGGAGGCCGAGGGGGGCGGAGTGCATTTGGCCGGGATGCAGCCGGTGGTCGCCCGCGTCTTCGAGATCACTGGCGCGGAGGCGGTCTTCACGGTGCACGACTCTCTCGACGCGGCCCTGGCCGACTGACATGGCGGCGGTGTCCGGAACGTTGCATTCCGGGCACGTAGTCCGTGTCACAACTTCCGTACCCAAGAAGTGGGTGTTCTCACGGTCCGGTCGGGCAGGAGACATCTGAATCCGTTGAATCAGTCAGTATCTGTTTTCCGTGAACAGGCGAATCGGTGAGGTGAAGCGCTGATGAGCACCACCCGGCCGTACCCGCCGGGCGATCTCGGCCCGGAGTCGGGCGGCGCGGGCGCTTCCGCCGCTCCGGCTGCCGCCACCCCGGCGGGCCAGATCCGCCGGCTGCGCCTGGCGGGCACCCGAGGCGCCGTGGCGCGTGGCCGTGACTTCGCCCGGCAGGCCCTGCACGACTGGGGCTGGCTGCCGGCCGCCAGCGCCGACCGGCGTGCCGCGGCCGAGGACGTGCTGCTCGTCGTCTCGGAACTGGTCACCAACGCCTGTCTGCATGCCGAAGGGCCCGAGGAGCTGCGGCTGCGCTGCACTTCCAAAGTGCTGCGCCTGGAGGTCAGCGACCTCGGTGCGGGCTCGCCGGCGCCGCGCAGCCCGCACCGTCCGGGCCGCCCCGGCGGTCACGGCATGTTCATCGTGCAGCGCCTGTGTCTGGACTGGGGCGTGGTGCGTCACCCCGACGGCACGGGCAAGACCGTCTGGGCGGAACTCGCCGCGCCGTCCTGAAGGGCGGGCGGAGGGGTCGGAGAAGAGCTGAGCGCGGGCCTGTGGGCCCGCGCTTCGTCGTGTGCGGGCCCTGCCCCGTACGGCACCCCCGGGCCGCCGCGTACGCGGCCGGATTTCCCCTCAGTGCGGGCCCCGGGCCGATCGGGGCTGTGCATTGCCTTCCCTCGGCAAGGTCCCCGGCGTACCTTGAGCGGCCAATCTGATGTGCCGTCAGTAACATCCGGCGGTGCGCTCACCGGGAGAAGGGGAATCCGAGGTGGCCCGCTTCTACGAACAGCACGGCAGGCGCCCGGGGCGGGCGGCCGGCCTCGCCGCGGCCGTGGCGATGGCGGCGGGATCCGCGGTGATGCTCGCCGCGCCGACTGCCCACGCCGAGGTCGTCGACGTCAACTACCAGTGCAAAACGCCGATCGGCAACAAGGGTGCGGTGTCGCCCATCGACATCAAAAGCACCGCCGACGGTGGTGCGTACAAGCTCGTCATGTCGTTCCAGAAGGGCGTCTCCTCCAGCCCCGTCGAGCTGGGCAAGGGCGCCATGAAGCCGAGCGCGCTGATCAAGCTGGGCGGCGCGGGGAGCGGTACGGTGCCGGTCGCCGGGCCGCCGAACGACAAGGCGATACCGGCCAACACCCCCATCAAGATCAGTGACTTGAGCGGTACATACACGCCCAAGGGCAGCGGCAAGGTCACCTTCACGGCCGCCACGCTCACGATCAAGGCGCTGGGCACCACCACCACCTGCACTCCGAGCAACAACCCCAAGCCCTCGCTGACCCTCGATGTGAAGGGCTCGGGCGGCGCGTCCGGAAGCGCGGGTTCCGCCGCCGCGGGCGGCGGTTCCTCCGGCGGGCAGCTGCCGCAGACCGGACCCGCGGACTCCGCGATCGCGCTGGGCACCCTCGGCGGCACCGTGCTGCTGGCCGGTGCGGCCGGTGCGCTCTGGCTGACCCGCCGCCACCAGCGGGTGTGACGCGCCGCGCGGGGCGCCAGGACCCGCGGAGCGCACCCCCGCACCCCGCCCGACCCCTTGCCCGGCCGGCACGGGGAGGTACCCGCCTGCACCAGGAGCCGCCGATGCCGTTCCGTACCCGCACAGCGGTCAGCGGTGCGATCCTCGCCACCGCCGCCGTGCTGCTGTGCCCCGCCGCGGCCGTGGCCCGGCCGGCCGCAACGCCGGCACCACCGGGCTGGTCCGCGGCGCCCGCGCCCGGCGACGGGGCCGAGCCGCGGGCACAGGACCGCCCGTACTTCTACCTGGCGGGCGCGCCGGGCACCGTCATGAACGACCGGCTGACCCTGAGCAACCCCACCGGCCGCGCCGTCACCCTACGGCTGCGCAGCTCCGTGTCCGGCTCGTGGCTCACGCTCGCCTCGACGGAGGTGAAGGTGCCGCCGCGCACCCGGGCGAGCGTTCCGTTCACGGTGACGGTGCCGAGGGGCGCGGCCCCCGGCGACCACACCGGAGAGCTGATCGCGACCGGCGGGGGCAAAGAGGGCGGCGCGGGCGGACGGGACGCCGTACCGGTCCATCTGCGGGTGACCGGGCCGACGTTGTCCGCGCTGACCGTCGAGGACGTGTCGGTGAGCGGCCGTGGCGCCACGGCGGTCATCCGGTACACGCTGGTCAACCGCGGCAACACGGTGCTCGCGCCGCGGCTCGCGGTCCGCGCCGACGGGCTCTTCGGCCCGGTGCTGCGCCGCGCCGCCCGTACCCTCCCGGTCGGGCTGCGGCCCCGCCAGGCCATCGACCTGACGGAGAAATGGCACGATCCGCCCGATCTGGACCGGGTGGATGTGCGGCTCACGGTGACGGCGGACGGTGGTGCCCACGGGGTCGCCACCGCCACGTACACCGCGGCTCCCTGGGGTGTCGTGGCCGGGCCGGTGCTCCTCCTGGCGGCGGGCGCGGGCGGCCTGGCGGTCGTCCGTCGGCGACGCCGTGCCCAGGCCGTGAGCGGGGTACCGGGCGCGGACACCGCGCGGACTGCGGCCGATGAGGCGCCGCCGTGCGAGGACGGAAGGCCGGACGCGGCGGAGCAGTTGGCGAGCACCGGATCAGGAGCGCGATCGTGAACGGCGGGACGGGGGCGGGGACGGGAGAGGGTACGGGGACGGGTGCGGCGACGAGGGCGGGCAGGGGGGGCAGGGCGGCCGGCCCGGGGGCCCGCGCCGGGCGCCGTGTGCGGCGGCGGGCGGTGGCCGTGCTCGTGCTGTGTGTGGCGCTCGCTTCGACTCCGCTTCCGGGCGCCGTCGCGGTGCCTGCCGCCCCGTACGCCCCGGCTGCCGAGGGCAGGCCCACCGTCCACCTGTCCCAGACGGAAGCCGGCAAGGGCGGCAGCCTCACCGTGACCGGCCGCGGCTGGCGGCCCAAGGCGCTGCTCACGCTGCTGATCTGCGGACAGAACATGATCGGCGGCACCAATGCCTGTGCCAACGGCGACGGGCGGGCGGTCACCACCGACGCGCACGGTGCGTTCCACAAGAGACTCCCGGTCGCCGAGCCGCCCAAGCCCTGCCCCTGTGTGGTGCATGTGGCGACCGTGACCGGTGAGGCCGCCGACGCCGATGCCGCGTTCAAGGTGGCCGGCCACCCGGTGGCCCCGCTGCCCCAGGAGGGCACCGGCGGCCGGCTGACGGTGCTCGCCCAGCCGCGGCTGGCCGGCAGCAGCGGCCTGCTGACCTGGTTCGGTGCTCCCGCACAGCGCGAGTTGACCCTCACGGTCGGCAATCTCGGCTCGGCACCGGCCCGGGACCCGGTCTTCCAGGTCGGCACCTCGCACGGGGTCTTCGCGCCGAAATGGGAGGAGCAGCAGTGGCGGGGGACCGTACCCGCCGGGAAGAAGGCCGAGGTCAGGCTGCCGGTCGAACTGCCGGCCGGCGCGCACGGGGACTATCTGGTCTCCCTCGAATACGGCGGCAAGGTGCTGGCCGAGCAGCCCTGGGGGGTCGGCAGGCCCTGGGGCGTGACGCTCTTCTGGGTGCTGCTCTGCGTGGTCGTCCCGACGGCGGTGTTCCGCATCGGGATGGCCGTCGTGGACCGGGTGCGCCCGCGCCGGGCGGGCGGGACCCGCAGGCACAGCGCAGGACGTACGCACCCGGCCGGAGACACCCGCGCCGCCGGCCGGCCGCCCCGCGCGGCCGGCATCGGATCACGCATCAGAAACCGAACCGCGCGCTCCACGGACGGCCCCGGCACGCCGGGTGACTCCGCCGCGCTGCCGTGGTTCACCCCGGACACCGCACCGTCCACCACCACATCAACCGAACGACCGACGTCGAAAGGTTCAGCGTGATGAGGCAACGGAGGAGAGCTGCGGTGGCCTCGGCGGCCGCGCTGGTGCTCGCGGGTGCGGGCATCGTGGCAGCGGCCGGGACCGCCCGGGCAGCGGAGGTGGCGTACAAGACGGAGTGTCTGCCGCCGCCGATATCGGGGCTGCCGCCGATCCAGGGCACCACGAAGGTGGCGGTCAGCGCGCCCGCGACCGCGAAGGTCGGCGACGAGATCGAGGTGGTCTGGAAGACCGTCGAGGGGGCCTCCAAGAACCCCGACATCCTCGATCTGGGGGAGAACACCGTCCAGCCGACCGGCACGATCAAGGTGGCCGGCGCGCAGACCGGCGATCTGGCGATGCAGGGACCGCGCCAGAACCCGCCGATCCCCAAGGGCGGCGCGATGAAGCTGTCCGACATGAAGGGCAAGCTGAAGCTGGACAAACCGGGTGAGGTCACCCTGGCGCCCGGCTTCTACAACATCAACGTCAACAAGCCGATCTCGACCGACACCAAGTGCTCCCCCAAGGAGACCGTGCAGCCCGCGGTCACCATCAAGGTGACCGACGGCGGGGGCAGTTCCGGCGGCACCACGAGCGGGACGACCACCGGCACCACCACCGGCACCACTACCGGGACATCCGGCGGCACCACTGCCGGGACGACGGGCGGGACCACGTCGGGAACGACCAGCGGTACCACCGGCGGCGGCACCGACGGCGGTACGAGCGCCGGCCCGTCCGGAGGCACGACCACCGGTGGCTCCGGCGGCGACCCCGACGGCACCGCGTACCAGGGCAAGCAGGTGCAGGTTCCGTACGCCTGCAAGACGCCCATCGGGGACAAGAAGGCGACCTCCCCGGTCCAGATCAACGCCGTGAAGAAGGGCGGCAGTTACGACCTGACGGTGAAGTTCGCGAAGTCCGTCATGGACAGCCCGGCGGACATCCCCAAGGACTCGGTCAAGCCGTCGATGGACGTCAAGGTCGGCGGCGCGGACAAGGGATCGGTGAAGGCCGAGGGCCCGACGAACGCCGAGCCGATCAAGTCGGGCCAGCCGATCGCGATCCCCGACCTGAAGGGCACCTACAAGCCGGGCGCCACCGGCAAGGCCACGCTCACCCCGGGCGTGCTCACCGTCAACGCCCTCGGGACGACCACCACCTGCACCCCGGAGAAGGACCCGGGAGTCTCGCTCGCCCTGGACACCTCGGCGCAGCAGGGCGGCACCTCCGGCGGTACGACGGGCGGCGCGGCAGCCTCCGGCGGCAGCGCGGCTGGACCGGCCGGCGTGTCGGGCGGCAGCAGCGGCGGCCTCGCCGAGACCGGTGCGAGTGACCACGGCGCGCTGATGGCGCTCGGCCTCCTCGCCGGGACGGTCATCCTGCTGGGCGGCGCGGTCTTCACGTTCCTCCCGCGCTTGCGGGCACGGGTCCGCTGACGCGGCCCGTCCACGGGACGCACGAAGGGGGCGTCGCACCGGCCGGTGCGACGCCCCCTTCCGTGGTCCGGGGCCGGCAGACGTCAGTGTGCAACTCGCCCGCCCTGAAAGGGACTTCTCGGAGAATCTGTAACCGAAGAGCGCGATGGCGGACGGCTGGGGAGGCCTTCTGACCTTCTCGGGTGCCCCGGCGGAAAGCCGTCGGGGACGTAGGGCAGGAAGGCTTGGGGAGTGAGGGCTTTCTGATCTTGCTGATGGGGTGAAGGGCGTGCAAAGATCCATGCGTCGCCCAAATGGCGGCATAATTAAGTGAAGAATGCAATATGAGGTGCATGCGTGCGTAGGTGGAAAGCAACTCTGTCGGTCGTTCTGCTGACTGGCGCAGTGACTCTGGGCGGTGTGACCAGCGCGAGTGCCGCAGGTTACGGGGAGCACAGCCCTGGCAAGATACAAAGCGGCCAGGCCGGGTACCAGGCGGGCTGCGCCCTCGCGCAGTGGCTCTTCCATACACACTGCAAGCCGTAGTTTGCGGTTCGGCGCTGCCACCGAAGGCGCCGGTGAAGGGGCTGTGACTCAGCGAGTCACAGCCCCTTCGCTTCGATTGCCACGGACCGCTTTCGGGGGGCGAGTCACTTGAAACGCTCGGCCGGGAAACCCCGGCCGAGCGCCTGCACAACTACTGCGGCCTGGACAACCGGCCACGTGTGGCAACGACCGCTGGAAACCGCCGTGCAGTGCGGCGGCCCTTCGCTTGTTGGCCGCTGTTGACCGATGAGGTCAGTGCACACCGCCCATGAGCGCCACGATCCTCTTGCGGTACACGTACACCGCGAGGCCGGCGAGCACCGCGAGGGCCGCCTCCACTCCGATCACGGTCGTACCGCTGAGGTCCACGCCGCCGATGGAGAGCAGCGACGTGATGCAGTCGCCGGCCGTGACCGCGAGGAACCACACGCCCATCATCTGGCTGGCGTACTTGCCGGGCGCCAGCTTGGTGGTGACGGACAGGCCGACGGGGGAGAGGCACAGCTCACCGATCGTCTGGACCATGTAGATCGACACCAGCCACATCGGGCTGACCTTGGTGCCGTCCGAGGCCATCATCATCGGGACCACGAAGACGAAGAAGGACGCGCCCACGGCCACCAGGGCCATGCCGAACTTCACCGTCGTGCTGGGCTCCTGGTTCTTCCGGGCCAGCCACAGCCACAGCCACGCGAACACCGGCGCCAGCGCCATGATGAACAGCGGGTTCAGCGACTGGAACCAGGTCGCGGGGAACGAGAAGCCGAAGACCGTGCCGGCGGTGGAGCCCTTGGCGAAGACGGCCAGCGTGGACCCACCCTGGTCGTAGATCATCCAGAACACGGCTGCGGCCACGAAGAACCAGATGTACCCGCTCATCTTGGTCTGTTCGCTGTCCGACAGGTCCTTGTCGCGCTTGATGCGGACCAGCACCGCCGTCGGAATGACCAGGCCGAGCACCGTGATCGGGATCAGGGCCCAGTTGAGCGTGAAGTGACCGGTCGCGGCGACCACGCCGTAGAAGGCAGCGATGCCGAGGAGCCAGATCAGGCCCTTGCGCATCCAGGCCGTGCGCTCCTGGGCGGACAGCGGGTTCGGGACCACGCTGCTCTTGGGGTTCAGGTTCTTGGTGCCCAGCAGGAACTGGACGACGCCGAGACCCATGCCGAGGCCGGCGAGCGCGAAGCCCAGGTGCCAGCTGACGGTCTCGCCGACGGTGCCGATGACGAACGGCGCGACGAAGGCGCCCAAGTTGATGCCCATGTAGAAGACCGTGAAGCCGCCGTCACGACGCGGGTCCTCGGGACCGTCGTAGAGGTGGCCCACCATCGTCGAGATGTTGGACTTCAGCAGGCCCGAGCCGATCGCGACGAGCGCCAGGCCGACGAAGAACGCCGGTGCACCCGGAATGGCCAGCGTGAGGTGACCCACCATGATCACGCCGCCCGCGATGGCGACTGTCTTGCGCGGGCCCCAGACACGGTCTCCGAACCAGCCGCCGGGCATGGCGAGCAGGTAGACCATCGCCAGGTAGACCGCGTAGATGGAGGACGCCGCGGCCGCCGTCATGGCGAGGCCGCCGGTGTGCAGTCCTTCCTTGACGCCGTCGGCGCCGCCCGAGATCAGGTAGTACACGAGCAGGGCCCGCATGCCGTAGAAGCTGAAGCGCTCCCACATCTCGGTCATGAAGAGCGTGGCCAGTCCGCGGGGGTGGCCGAAGAAGGTCTTGCCGCCGTCTACAGGGTTCCCCTGCTGGGCCGCGTCCTTCGTCAGGCTGGACGCCATGGATGCTTCCTTGCTGCTACGGGACGCGTTCGCACGCCGTACGCGCCCGGGTCGGGGGGAGTGACCGGTACCGGCGTAACTCCGCCCGCCCCCCGTCCGGGAGGTTCGGCTCCCCGCGGGGGGTCGGCAGGACGGTCGTACACCGGGATCCACGCCCCCCGTGCTACAAGCGCGGTGGAACCGGTCGACATGTCGATCACTGCGTAGCGGGACTGGTGATTCCAGCCCTGCACACAACGAGGGACCGTTGACGTCAGTTGAGAGTCAAAGGTCCCGAAGGTTGAGCGATGGACGTCCTGCCACCATACGTCTCGTCGCACCGCCGTTGGGCAGCGTGAGACAACGCTCACACTGCAACGGGGAACTACAGGCGCCCCTCCGTGCGACCGCGCGCTCTCGCGCGCGCCGACGCTTGTGCAGCTCAGGGTGCAGGAACGGTCCGTCGTCGGCCATCCGCGCTGGTCCGCCCCTCGGCCCGGATGCATCGGACTACCATCGGGCCATGACCCGTGTACTGCTCGCCGAGGATGACGCGTCCATCTCGGAGCCGCTCGCCCGCGCACTGCGCCGCGAGGGTTACGAAGTCGAGGTGCGCGAGGACGGCCCGACGGCGCTCGACGCCGGTCTCCAGGGCAATATCGACCTCGTCGTCCTGGACCTGGGGCTGCCCGGTATGGACGGCCTGGAGGTCGCCCGCCGGCTGCGCAACGAAGGCCACTCCTTCCCCATTCTGGTGCTGACCGCCCGCGCCGACGAGGTGGACACCGTCGTCGGCCTGGACGCCGGCGCCGATGACTACGTCACCAAGCCCTTCCGGCTCGCCGAACTCCTCGCCCGCGTACGGGCGCTGCTGCGCCGCGGCTCCACCGCCGAGCCCCAGCAGCCGCCCGCCACCCACGGCGTACGGATCGACGTCGAGTCGCACCGCGCATGGATGGGGGACGAGGAACTCCAGCTCACGGCCAAGGAGTTCGACCTGCTGCGGGTCCTGGTGCGCGACGCCGGCCGGGTCGTCACCCGCGACCAGCTGATGCGCGAGGTCTGGGACACCACCTGGTGGTCCTCCACCAAGACGCTCGACATGCACATCTCCTGGCTGCGCAAGAAGCTCGGGGACGACGCCGCCAACCCCCGCTACATCGCCACCGTCCGCGGAGTCGGCTTCCGCTTCGAGAAGAGCTAGGGGCCCGTGCGCCGTCGCCTGATCAACTCCACGCTCGCCGTGGTGCTCGTCGTGATCGCCGTTTTCGGTGTCTCGCTCGTCATCGTCGAGACCCGCACCATCCAGGCCGGCGCCCAGGAGAGTGTGGCGTCCGAGGCGGTCCGGCTGGTCGGGATAGTGGAGAGCCGGCTGGGCAGCGGCGAGAAGATCACCCCGGACATCCTCTCCGAGCAGATCACCGCCAAGCGGTACGCGCAGATCAAGGTGCCCGGCAAGGAGCCGATCGAGATCGGCAAGCGGCCCACGGGCGATGTCATCCAGTCGCAGGTGCGCGGCGACCGCGGCGAGTCCGTCACGGTCAAGGCGTCCCGCTCCATGGTCAGTGCGGAGATCGGCCGGACGCTGCTGGTCATTCTGGCCGTGGCGCTGCTGGCGATCATTGCGGCCGTCATCCTGGCCGTCCGCCAGGGACGCCGGCTGACCGCGCCGCTCACGGACCTCGCCGAGACCGCCGAGCGGCTCGGCTCCGGCGACCCCCGCCCGCGCCACCGCCGCTACGGCGTCCAGGAGCTGGACCGGGTCGCCGATGTGCTGGACGCCAGTGCCGAGCGGATCGCGCGGATGCTGACCGCCGAGCGGCGGCTGGCCGCGGACGCCTCCCACCAGCTGCGGACGCCGCTGACGGCGCTGTCCATGCGGCTGGAGGAGATCACCCTCACCGACGATCCGGACACCGTGAAGGAAGAGGCCACCATCGCGCTGGCGCAGGTGGAGCGGCTGACGGATGTCGTCCAGCGGCTGCTGACCAATTCCCGGGACCCGCGCAGCGGCTCCGCGGTCGCCTTCGACCTCGACGAGGTGGTCAAGCAGCAGATCGAGGAGTGGCGGCCGGCCTACCGCAGTGCGGGGCGGGCCATCGTGCGCTCCGGCAAGAAGGGGCTGCGGGCCGTCGGCACTCCGGGCGCGGTCGCCCAGGTGCTGGCCACCCTCATCGAGAACTCGCTGATGCACGGCGACGGGACAGTCGCGCTGCGTACCCGCGTCACCGGCAACCAGGCGGTCGTCGAGGTCACCGACGCCGGCCCGGGGGTCCCGCCGGACCTCGGCTCACGGGTCTTCGAGCGGACGGTGTCCGGCCGGAACTCCACCGGGCTCGGGCTGGCCGTCGCGCGCGATCTGGCGGAGGCGGACGGCGGGCGGCTGGAGCTGCTCCAGCAGCATCCGCCGATCTTTGCGCTGTTCCTGGCCCGGGAAGCCGATTCCGTCGACGAGTGAGCCCGCGGGGGCCGGTGCGCCCTGCGGGGCCCGGCGTGCCCTGCGGGATCCGGCGTGCCCCTGGCTACTTCCGGGAGGCGCTGCGCGGGCGCGGTGAGCGGTCGGTGAGGAAGGACTCGGCGGTCTCCACGGCCTCCCGCGCGGGCAGCGCACGAAAGACCCAGGTGCGGTAGGACCAGAAGCGGAAGAGCGTGGCGACGCCGATGCCGACGAACTTGAAGATGTTGCTCTGGAGCGGGCTGTCCCAGCGGAACCCGTACGTCGCGACGTAGAGCAGTCCGTTCTCGATCACCAGGCCGATCGCGCTGAACAGCAGGAAGAGCGTCAGCTCCTTCGTCCGGCCCTGCTTGTCGCGGTCACGGTAGGTGAAGTAGCGGTAGCCGAGATAGTTGGTGCCGGTCGCCACGACGGTCGCGATGATGCTGGCCCGGACGACGGGTACCTCGGTCAGATGCCGCACGAGGTTGAACACCGCGAAGTTGACCACGACACCCGCGCCGCCGACCGCGCCGAACTTCGCCACTTCGCGAACCAGCGCCTCCAGCCTCGACCGCAGCGCGCTCCGTTCACTCATGGTGATCGTTCAGCTCCCGTCGTGGGCGGTGTCCGCGGCCGTCATCCTGGTCCGCTCCCTCATGCTAACCAGGGGTGGAGAGCCGTGCCTGCCATCTGTCCTGTCCGTGCGCAAGGCCTCGCGGTCCGAACGGGTCAGCCGACAGTGACCACCGATCAGCCGACGGTGACACGGAAGTTGAGGCTGCGGGCGCCCTTCTCGTCGGCCGCACCGGTGCCGCAGCGCCGGCAGCGCAGCAGCCGTAAGTCCGTACGGCCCGGGCGGACGGCCTCGAAGGAGAGGTAGCGGGCGGTGCCGGAGCCGGTCGGGGGCGGGCCGGCGGTGACCACGCGCCCGCCGGCGGCCTTGAGGACCGAGGGGTCGGGGCGGGGTTCGGCGATGATCCAGCGATAGCCGTCGGCGGGGTCGTCGGCGACCTTCACACTGAAGCGGTCGCCGGCGGATACCGTGATCTCGGTGTCGTCCGCGTCATAGACCTCGGGCGCCGATAACTGGCTGAAAACGGAGTACAGGGCGATCAGCAGCGCGGCGATCGCGACGGCGATCACCAGCGTCCTGGAGCCCCTCGATATGCCACTGTTCTCCATCCGGCCTCCCCTTTGCCGGGCCCCTATCCGGGCACCGGTCCCGCCCCGAAACCCGAGAGTAACCGCCGCTTTCGATCTTCCACCGACGATCTTCGAACGTGCGCACTCAGAGGATCATCCAAGCCCGCGTCGGGGCCGGCGGTGACGTACGGATACCCTGGGGGCGTGACGTTCCCGGTAGTCGGCATGGTCGGCGGCGGTCAGCTCGCCCGTATGACCCACGAGGCGGGTATCCCCCTCGGCATCAAATTCAAGCTCCTCAGCGACACTCCGCAGGATTCGGCGGCTCAGGTGGTCGGTGATGTCGTCATTGGCGACTACCGCGATCTGGACACGCTGCGTGCCTTCGCCCGTGGCTGCGATGTGATCACCTTCGATCACGAGCATGTTCCCACCGAGCATTTGCGGGCACTGGAGGCCGACGGGATCCCCGTACGGCCCGGCCCCGATGCGCTGGTGCACGCCCAGGACAAGGGGGTGATGCGGGCGAAGCTGGACGCGATCGGCGTGCCCTGCCCGCGGCACCGCATCGTGTCCGATCCCGCCGATGTCGAGCGGTTCGCGGCGGAGGGTGCGGGCTTCCCCGTGATCCTCAAGACCGTCCGCGGCGGCTATGACGGCAAGGGCGTCTGGGTCGTGCGATCCTCCAAGGAGGCCTCCGAGCCGTTCCGCGCCGGGGTGCCCGTCCTTGCGGAGGAAAAGGTCGATTTCGCCCGCGAACTGGCCGCCAACATCGTCCGCTCCCCGCACGGCCAGGCCGTCGCCTACCCGGTCGTGGAGTCCATCCAGGTCGACGGCGTCTGCGACACCGTGATCGCGCCGGCACCCGGCCTCGACCCGGAGCTGGCGGGCCAGGCCCAGGAACTGGCGCTGCGCATCGCCCAGGAGCTGGACGTCGTCGGTCATCTGGCCGTCGAGCTCTTCGAGACCGCCGACGGCCGCATCCTGGTCAACGAGCTCGCCATGCGCCCGCACAACTCCGGCCACTGGACCCAGGACGGCGCGATCACCTCGCAGTTCGCCAACCACGTCCGTGCCGTTCTCGACCTCCCGCTCGGCGATCCGCGCCCGCGCGCCCGCTGGACGGTCATGGCCAATGTCCTCGGCGGCGACTACCCCGACATGTATTACGCGTACCTCCATTGCATGGCGCGGGACCCGCAGCTGAAGATCCATATGTACGGCAAGGATGTGAAGCCCGGCCGTAAGGTCGGCCACGTCAACACCTACGGCGACGATCTGGCGGATGTGCGCGAGCGCGCCGCGCACGCCGCCGGCTATCTGCGAGGAACGATCACCGAATGACGTCCAGCGCAACGACCGCCGACGCGACCCCCGCCGACCCGTCCCCCGTGGTCGGCATCGTCATGGGTTCCGACTCCGACTGGCCCGTCATGGAGGCCGCCGCCCAGGCCCTCGCCGAGTTCGAGATCCCCTACGAGGTCGATGTCGTCTCGGCGCACCGCATGCCGCGCGAGATGATCGCGTACGGGGAGGAAGCGGACGGGCGCGGCCTGAAGGCGATCATCGCGGGCGCCGGCGGCGCGGCCCACCTCCCCGGGATGCTCGCCTCGGTCACCCCGCTGCCGGTCATCGGTGTCCCGGTCCCGCTGAAGTACCTCGACGGGATGGACTCGCTGCTGTCCATCGTGCAGATGCCGGCCGGGGTGCCGGTCGCCACCGTCTCCGTCGGCGGAGCCCGTAACGCCGGGCTGCTGGCCGCCCGGATCCTCGCCACCCAGGACCCCGAACTCCTCGGCCGGATGCGGGAGTTCCAGCAGGAGCTGAACGACCAGGCCACCGAGAAGGGCAAGCGGCTGCGCAACAAGGTCGCCTCCCCGGCCGGTTTCGGCTTCGGGGGCGGCAAGTGAGCTCCTCCCTGGACGCCGCCCGGGATCTGCTCGCCCGCTGGCCCGTCGTCGACGGCCACAACGACCTGCCCTGGGCGCTGCGCGAGCAGGTCCGCTACGACCTCGACCGGCGCGATATCGCCGCCGACCAGTCCGCGCACCTCCACACCGACCTGCCGCGGCTGCGGACCGGCGGCGTCGGCGCGCAGTTCTGGTCGGTGTACGTACGCGCCGACTACGCGGGCGACAAGGCCGTCAGCGCGACCCTCGAACAGATCGATGTGGTGCGGGAGCTGGTCGCCCGCCACCCCGAGGCGCTGCGCCTCGCGTTCACCGCCGACGACATGGAGGCGGCCCGGGACGAGAGCCGGATCGCGTCCCTCATGGGGGCCGAGGGCGGCCACTCCATCCACAACTCGCTGGCCACCCTGCGTGCGCTGCACCGGCTGGGCGTGCGCTATATGACGCTCACCCACAACGACACCCTCGACTGGGCGGACTCCGCGACCGACGAACCGCGCCACCACGGGCTGTCGGCCTTCGGTGAGGAGGTCGTCCGTGAGATGAACCGCTGCGGCATGCTGGTCGACCTCTCGCACGTCTCGGCCGACACCATGCGCGACGCACTGCGCGTCAGCACCGCGCCGGTGATCTTCTCGCACTCCTCCGCGCGGGCCGTCTGCGACCACCCGCGCAACATCCCCGACGACGTGCTGGCGCAGCTGCCCGCCAACGGCGGTGTCGCGATGGCCACCTTCGTGCCGAAGTTCGTGCTGCCCGCGGCCGTCGAGTGGACGCTGCGCGCCGACGAGAACATGCGGGCCCACGGTCTGCACCACCTCGACACCACCGAGGCGGGCATGCGGGTCCAGCGGGACTTCGAAGCCGCGCACCCCCGCCCGATGGCCACCGCGGCCACGGTCGCCGATCACCTCGACCACATGCGCGAGGTTGCCGGTGTCGACCACATCGGTATCGGCGGCGACTTCGACGGCACCGCCTTCACCCCGGCCGATCTGGCTGATGTCGCCGGCTACCCGAACCTGATCGCCGAGCTGCTGGACCGCAAGTGGTCCGAGGCCGACCTGGCCAAGCTCACCTGGCAGAACGCCGTCCGCACGCTGCGCGCCGCCGAGGACGTGGCGCGCGCCGAGCAGCAGCGGCGCGGCCCGTCCCACGCGACGATCGAGCAGCTGGACGGCTGACGCACCGGGCCGGGGCCCTCACCTCAGACAGAGGCAGAACGGGTGCCCGGCCGGGTCGAGATAGACCCGCCAGTCGCGCTTGCCGTCGTCGTGCTGGACGAGCTCGGCCCCCAGCGCGACGATCTTGCGCTCGGCCTCGTCGATCTTCGCTCGCGGTACGTCGAAGTCGAGGTGCAGCTGCTGCGGCACGTCCTGGCCGGGCCACCGCGGCGGCCGGTAGTCCGCCACCCGCTGGAAGGCGAGGGCCCGGCCGTCCGGTCCGGCGACCTCGACCCATTCGTCGTCCCCTCCGGTCACCTGCCAGCCGAGCACCCCGGCGTAGAAACCGGCGAGCGCATGTGGATCGGGACAGTCCAGTGCGACAACACCGAGTGTGATCAGGCTCATGGCGTCACGATAGCTGCGCCTGGGGTGGCTTCCGACGTTTTTGGCTGTCCCGCCGTGGGGCTTGCGGCGCCGCGTACGTGGGGAACTAGGCGCGCGGGCGCCCCAGCGCCCGATACGTCCAGCCCGCCTTGCGCCACAGCTCCGGGTCGAGGGCATTGCGGCCGTCCAGGATGCGGCGTTCGGCGACGACGTCGCCCAACGCGGCCGGGTCCAGCTCGCGGAACTCGCGCCACTCCGTCAGATGCAGCACCACGTCCGCGCCGCGTACCGCCTCCAGCGCGCTGTCCGCGTACGCCAGCGTCGGGAAGAGCCGCCGGGCGTTCTCCATGCCCTTGGGGTCGTACACCGTCACCTGGCCGCCCTGGAGGTGGATCTGGCCGGCGACATTGAGCGCGGGGGAGTCCCGGACGTCGTCCGAGTCCGGCTTGAAGGTCGCCCCCAGAACGGCGACCCGCTTGCCGAGGAAGCCGCCGCCGACCGCGTCCCGGGTCAGCTCGACCATGTGACCGCGGCGGCGCATATTGATCGAGTCGATCTCGCGCAGGAACGTCAGCGCCTGGTCGGCGCCCAGCTCACCGGCGCGCGCCATGAAGGCCCGCAGGTCCTTGGGCAGGCAGCCGCCGCCGAAGCCGATCCCGGCCCGCAGGAACTTCTTGCCGATCCGGTCGTCGTGCCCGATGGCCTCGGCCAGCTTCACCACATCGCCGTCGGCCGCCTCGCAGACCTCCGCCATGGCGTTGATGAAGGAGATCTTCGTCGCCAGGAAGGAGTTGGCGGAGGTCTTCACCAGCTCGGACGTCGGGTAGTCCATGACGATGAAGGGGGAGCCCTCGGCGATCGGGGCGGCATACACCTCGCGCAGCAGCTCCTCGGCCCGCTCACCGGCCACGCCCACGACGATCCGGTCCGGGTGCAGGGTGTCCTTGACGGCGAACCCCTCGCGCAGGAACTCCGGGTTCCAGGCCAGCTCGGCGGCGGCACCCGCCGGGGCGGCCGCGGCCAGCCGCTCGGCGAGCCGGGCCGCGCTGCCGACCGGCACCGTCGACTTGCCGACCACCAGCGCGGGCCGGGTCAGATACGGCGCCAGCGAGTCGAAGGCGGTCTCCACGTACGACATGTCACAGGCGTACTCGCCGTGCTTCTGCGGAGTGTTCACACAGACGAAGTGGACATCGCCGAAGGCCCCGGCCTCCTCGTAGGAGGTGGTGAAGCGCAGCCGGCCGGTCGACCCCTCGATCCCGTCGACATGGCGGCGCAGCAGCTCCTCCAGGCCGGGCTCGTACATCGGGACCTCGCCCCGCTGAAGCATCTCGATCTTCTCGGGGACCACGTCCAGCCCCAGCACCTCGAACCCCAGCTCGGCCATGGCCGCGGCGTGGGTCGCGCCGAGGTAGCCGGTGCCGATCACGGTGATCTTGAGGGCCATGGATGCTCCAAACAGGCAGTGCGGCGCGGGGCGCCGGCGTCGAGGGGCGGGGTCGGGTGACGGGACGGGGGAAAACGGCGCTGACCGAGCATAGTCGGGCCCGGTAGGACCTCCGCCGGGCCGTGGCGGGCAGCTCTGTAACTGTCGGCAACCTCACGTATCCGCAGGCCCGGTCAGGCCCCTAGAATCCGGAGAGGTAAAGAGTTACTTAACGGTAGTTAGCACTGCCGACAGCTCACAGGGGAGTGAGAAAGCGTGGCGGGAACCGCTGATTTCGATCTGTACCGGCCGTCCGAGGAGCACGACATGCTCCGCGAGTCGGTGCGCTCGCTCGCCGAGGCGAAAATCGCGCCGTTCGCCGCCGCGGTGGACGAGGAGGCCCGCTTCCCCCAGGAGGCGCTCGACGCGCTGGTCGCCAACGACCTGCACGCCGTCCATGTACCGGAGGCCTACGGCGGTGCCGGCGCCGATGCGCTGGCGACCGTCATCGTCATCGAGGAGGTCGCCCGCGTCTGCGCCTCGTCCTCCCTCATACCGGCGGTCAACAAGCTCGGCTCGCTGCCGGTGATCCTCTCCGGCTCCGAGGAGCTGAAGGCGAAGTACCTGGGCCCGCTGGCCAAGGGCGACGGGATGTTCTCGTACTGCCTGAGCGAGCCGGACGCCGGTTCCGACGCGGCCGGGATGAAGACCAAGGCCGTCCGCGACGGCGACCATTACATCCTCAACGGCGTCAAGCGCTGGATCACCAACGCCGGCGTCAGCGAGTACTACACGGTCATGGCCGTCACCGACCCCGAGAAGCGCTCCAAGGGCATCTCGGCCTTCGTCGTCGAGAAGAGCGACGAGGGTGTCTCCTTCGGCGCCCCGGAGAAGAAGCTCGGCATCAAGGGCTCCCCGACCCGCGAGGTCTACCTGGACAACGTCCGGATCCCCGCCGACCGCATGATCGGCGCGGAGGGCACCGGCTTCGCCACCGCCATGAAGACCCTGGACCACACCCGCATCACCATCGCGGCCCAGGCGCTCGGCATCGCCCAGGGCGCCCTGGACTACGCCAAGGGCTACGTCCAGGAGCGCAAGCAGTTCGGCAAGCCGATCGGTGACTTCCAGGGCGTCCAGTTCATGCTCGCCGACATGGCCATGAAGGTGGAGGCGGCCCGGCAGCTCACCTACGCCGCGGCGGCCAGGTCCGAGCGGATCTCCGCCGGCGGCAAGGGCGAGGACCTCACCTTCTTCGGCGCCGCGGCCAAGTGCTACGCCTCGGACGCCGCCATGGAGATCACCACGGACGCCGTCCAGCTGCTCGGCGGCTACGGCTACACCCGTGACTACCCGGTCGAGCGGATGATGCGGGACGCCAAGATCACGCAGATCTACGAGGGCACCAACCAGGTCCAGCGGATCGTGATGGCGCGCAACCTGCCGCAGTAAGCGGGCGCGGGCGCGGAAAGCGCACGGAAGAGCACAGCAGAGGGGCCCCGGACCGCAGTGGCGGTCCGGGGCCCCTCTTGGTGCGGTGGGCCGCCGGTCAGTTGCCGGAGACCGTGACCTTCTCGTCGTTGTTCAGCTGCTGGACCAGCTGCCGGAGCTTGGCCTTGTCCCAGACCAGGTTGCCGCCGGTGCTGCCGGAGATCGGCATGTTCATCGACTTGCCCTCGCCGCCGGTCACGCCCTTCATCGCGAAGAACATGTTGCCCAGGGACCACAGGCCCATGTCCTTGTCGACGGTGAGGGTGTCCAGGCCGGCGCTCATCGTCGGGTAGAGCTTGAACGGGTTGAGGACGGTGCCGGGGGTGGCGGTCTGGCTCGCCAGGGTCGCCAGGAACTTCTGCTGGTTCTTCGTCCGGTCCAGGTCCTGTCCGGCGAAGGCGTGCCGGGTCCGGACGAAGGCGAGCGCCTGCTGGCCGTTCAGCGTCTGCTTGCCGGCCGGGAAGTCGGCGCCGGAGCTCTTGTCCTTGAACGCCTTGGGGATGTCCATCTCGACGCCGCCGATGGCGTCCACGATGTTGGCGAAGCCGGCGAAGCCGATCTCGACGTAGTGGTCGATGTGCAGCTTGGTGTTGAACTCGACGGTGCGCACCAGCAGCTCGGGGCCGTCCTCGGCGTACGCCGCGTTGAGCTTGGTGTGCCGCCCGGTGCCCGGGTACTTCTTGCCGGAGTCCGAGCCGACGAACGAGGGTATTTCCACGTCCGAGTCACGCGGCAGGGATATCAGCGTCGGGCCGTTGCTGCCGTCGTGCAGGATCATCATCGAGTCGGTGCGCTTGCCCTCGGCGGAGCCGGTGTGCAGCTTCTGCTTGTCCGCGGCGGACATGCCCTCGCGGCTGTCCGAGCCGACGATCAGGTAGTTCGTGCCGTCGCCCGTCACGGGCCGGTCGATGACCTTGCTCAGGTCCACCTTGCGGCGGAGCTTGCCGTCGGCCCAGAAGTAGGTGGCCACCGAGGTGACCGCCAGCACGGCGACCAGGGTGATGACCGTCCACTTGATGCGCTTGCCCCAGCGGGGGCGCGGCCGGCCGCCGCCGGGACCGTCGCCGTAGCCGTCACCGCCACCACGGCCGCCGCCGTAGACCTGGCCGGTGTTGTAGCCGTTGTCGTATGCGTCGTCGTAGCCCTGGGACTGCTGCGGCGGCACGGCCGCGCCACGGCGCGGGGACATCGACGGCGGCAGCGGGGGCTCGTGCCGCTGATAGCCGGGGCCCGCGTCGCGCTGCACCCGTGGCATCGCGCGCGCCCCCTCCGGCTCGGCACTGCCGCTGCCGTGTCCGTACCGGTTGCCGCTCTGGTCGCCGGACCACCCATTGGGCCACTCATTCATACGGGGAAGTGTGCATGCCGCAGAGGGGTACTCCATAGAGCGGGTGCGGGATCGGGCCACGGCTGTTGCAGAGCTGATGCAAAGCTACGGCGGCCTTCCGCCGCATACCGCAAGCGGCCGTGACCATTCCGACCTGCATGAATGGAAGCAATCATTCCGGATGGTTTCCGGCGAGGGGCGTGAGACCTGTGTCACGGACCTGCGCAAACGGCGAGACCAGTCTCACGATCGGCGCGGGTCGGTGCCCTTCGGCCGACACTTAGGCTGGCTGCATGACCGAACTCGTCACCGACAACCCCGAGGGCGAGGTTGTGGGCAAGCCCACGTCCGTATCCCGCATCACGCTCAGCCACATCATGACGGCCGGTGACACGAACCTGCTGGGAACGGTGCACGGCGGCGTGATCATGAAGCTCGTCGACGATGCGGCGGGCGCCGTGGCCGGACGCCACTCCGGCGGGCCCGCCGTGACCGCCTCCATGGACGAGATGGCCTTCCTCGAACCCGTCCGGATCGGCGACCTCGTGCATGTGCGCGCCCAGGTCAACTGGACCGGCCGCTCCTCGATGGAGGTCGGCGTACGGGTCCTGGCCGAGCGCTGGAACGAATCCCTCCCGCCCGAGCAGGTCGGCTCCGCCTACCTGGTCTTCGCCGCCGTCGACGAGCAGGGCAAGCCGCGCCGGGTGCCGCCGGTGCTCCCCGAGACCGAGCGGGACAAGCGCCGCTACCAGGAGGCGCAGATCCGCCGGACGCACCGCCTCGCCCGGCGACGCGCGATCATGGAGCTGCGTGAACGGCGCGCCGCGGAAGGCCTCGACGACGCATAGCGGCGACCGCCAGTTGCCCGAGCAGCGCCAGTCCCGACCCGATGACCGTGCCGGCCGCCGCGCAGATCACATCGTCGATATCGGCGATCCGGCCGGCCCGCATCAGCACCTGCGCCGTCTCGGTGACCAGACACAGTCCCACGCCCAGCAGGAACGCCACGGCGGCCGACGCTCGCGGGGCCGCGAACCTCAGCAGCAGCGACAGGGGCACGAACAGCGCGGCATCGGCGACCTGCCGCCGCACCAGCATCGTCAGCTCCCCGGGCTCCAGCTGGGCCCCCAGATCGAACAGCCCCTCACCGGGCCGCCACCACACCGTCGCGTCCGTGGAGCCGATCGGCTGGCTCGGCGCGAGCGTCACCACCAGGAGCAGCAGCAGCCACCCGGCGAGCGCCGTCCGGGCCGCGGTGCGCGGCGCGGCACTGCCGGGGGCGAGCGCCGTCCACAGGGCGAGCGCCATGGCCACCGCCAGGGACAGCACCACGAAGAGCGCCACCGTGGTGGGGGTGACGCCCAGCACAACCTGCCACACGATGCGCCCCTTTCAGGAAATCCAGAACATCCGGAGCACCCGGAACAGCCACAGCACGAAGGACCTCCTGGACGTCAGCTACAGCTCCACTTGGTGACATAGACCGTCTCGCCACGCTCCATGACGCCCCGGATGCATTCATCCGCGAGCATCTCCACCCGGCCGCTCAGCACGACGGTGCCGCCCTGTGTCCGCCGGGTGCCGAACCAGCCCGGGAAGGCGGTGATCCGGTCGTTCTTGCGCTGATACCCGAGCCGCACGGTGATCGCGTCCCGGCCGGCCGCCCGCCCGTCGCCCGCCACCGCCCCGGCAGAAGTCGCCTCGCGCCGCTCCGGCACGCCATACCGCCGATAGGTCGCGGTGTACGTACCGTCGGCCCCCACCGGACCGCGCAGACACAGCTGACCGCGCACCAGATCCCCGCAGCCGGTCGGCTCGGCGGGCGCCGCCGGTGCCGTGGCGGCGGTGGCCGCGACCAGGCACATCGCCGCGACGGCCACCGCGATCCGGCGTGCGTCGCGACGTGGGTCCGGACGGCGCGCGGGCGGCCTGGCCGCGGTGCGACGGGGCGCGGGGACGCTCATGCCGCACCCTCGCTTCGCCCGGTCCCGCGCTCGCGAGGCGCGCACCCATCCCTGCTCCCGCTGCGCTCGCTCATGGGCACACGGCCTCGTCACCGGTGATCGCCGAGATCCCGCCCGGCTTCTGCGGCGGCTCCTCGGCCCGTACCCGCTGCACCGCCTGGCGGCCCTGGCCGACCGTCACCTGCATCACCGGCCCCCGCCCGGCCACCGGGCGCAGCTCGGCGCCGGGCAGCGCGACGGCCAGCGAGCGGGCCGAACGGTCCCAGCGCGGGTCGTAGGCGATGACCGTACGGGGCGGCGTGCCGGGAGAGGGGGCGGTGGCGGTAGCGGGGGTGGCCGGGGCGGCGAAGCCGGTGGCGCGCAGGGCGCTGGTCACCGTGGCGGCCGGGCCGGGCCGGTCGCTGCCGTCGCCGACCTGCACCTGGACCTGTCCCGGCGGTACGTCCACGACCCTCGCCCGCGGCTCCTTGCGGTCCCGGTGCATCGCGATCGGCTTGTCCTCGCGGATCGCCTGGAAGAGCTTCGGTGCCTGCACCGGATCCCACCGCACGGTCGAGCCGACCCCCGGCACCGGCTGGGCCACATTGCCCAGGGGGACGGAGGTGAACTCCGAGGACGAGGGGGTGAAGCCACGCATGGCCTGCCCGAGATCGACCAGGTCATTGGCCTCGAAGCCCGAGTCGGCCCGTACCGACTTGAGCATCGTGTCGGCGACGTCCCTGAAGCGGATCGGGTTCATCAGCACTCCGGAGGAGGTGATCTTGTGGATGAGGGCGGCCAGGAAGCGCTGCTGGCGCTGCATCCGGCCGAGGTCGGCGGAGCCGTCGATATGCCGTGAGCGCACGTACTGGAGCGCCTGGCCGCCGTTGAGCTCCGACTTGCCGACCGGCAGATCCAGGCCCGTATAGCTGTCGCGCAACGGCCGTACGGTGCAGATCTCGACCCCGCCGACCGCGTCCACGCTGCGCATGAAGCTGGTGAAGTCGACCTCCAGGTAGTGGTCGATATGCACCCCCGTCATGTGCTCGACGGTCCGCACGGTCAGGCTGGGGCCGCCCTCGGCGTAGGCCGCGTTCAGCTTGATGGCGTGCTTCGCGCGCTGCCCGCCGGTCACCGCGTCCGTATGCGCGGGGACCTCGGCATAGGAGTCGCGGGGGAGGCTGACCACGCTGGCGCGGTCCCGGTCGGCGGAGAGGTGCACCAGCATCAGGGTGTCGGTGCAGTGACAGGGCGCGCCGCCCAGGTGGTACTTCTGCTTCTCCGCGGGGGTGAGCTTGTCGCGCCCGTCCGTGCCGACGACCAGGAAGTTCAGGCCGTCGCCGCCCCCGGGCCGGTCGCTCATGCCCTTGAAGGCGTCCACCCGGCCGATACCGCTCTCCACACCGGTGACCACGGCGTGCCCGACGCCGCTCGCGGCCAGCACCAGCACGGACGTGACGGCGCCGATCCGCAGCCCCCAGCGCGGGCCCGGCGGTCGCCGGCGCGGGCCGGACCGGGCCCGGCGCCTGGCCGGACGGGGGGAGCGGAACGGCGCGGTCACGGGGGACACCTCCGCGGCTGGACGGGCGTGATCGGTGCCCGGCGGGGGGAGCGGATCGGGGCGGGCAGGGGACGATCGGGGGCGAATGCGGCGAGAGCAATGTAAGTCCATATGATCGGATGCAAAGCGTCACACGCCGGACATCTGTTTCCGGCCCACCCGGCTGCGTCCGACGCCGTCCCCCATTCGCGGTAACGTGAGGCGCGATTCTGCAGTCTCCCGGCGGGCGCTGCCGTCGCTGGCGGCTCCGCCGCGGGCCGTACCCCTGAGGAACCATGCCGCAGCAGCAGCCCCCGGCCGTCTCCGTGATCATGCCGGTGCTCAATGAGGAACGACACCTGCGCAACTCGGTCCGGCACATCCTGGAGCAGGAGTACGCCGGTGAGATGGAGGTGGTGATCGCCCTCGGCCCGTCCGCGGACCGTACGGACGAGATCGCCGCCGAGCTCGTCGCCGAGGATGCCCGGGTGCACACGGTGCCGAACCCCACCGGCCGTACCCCCGCGGCGCTGAACGCCGCGATCAAGGCGTCCCGGCATCCGATCGTGGTCCGCGTCGACGGCCACGGCATGCTCTCGCCGAACTACATCGCCACCGCCGTGCGCCTCCTGGAGGAGACCGGCGCCGCGAACGTCGGCGGCATCATGCACGCCGAGGGGGAGAACGCGTGGGAGGACGCGGTCGCCGCCGCGATGACCTCCAAGATCGGTGTGGGCAATGCCGCCTTCCACACGGGCGGGCAGGCCGGCCCCGCCGAGACCGTCTTCCTCGGCGTCTTCCGCCGCGAGGTGCTGGAGCAGCAGGGCGGCTACAACGAGGAGTTCATCCGTGCCCAGGACTGGGAGCTGAACTTCCGTATCCGTGAGGCCGGCGGGCAGATCTGGTTCTCGCCCGAGCTACGGGTGCAGTACCGCCCGCGGCCGAGCGTGAAGGCGCTGGCCAAGCAGTACAAGGACTACGGCAAGTGGCGCCACGTCGTCGCCCGTTACCACGCCGGTTCGATCAACCTGCGCTATCTCGCGCCGCCGACCGCGGTGTGCGCCATCGCGGCGGGCCTGGTGGTCGGCGCGGCGGTCACCCCCTGGGGCCTGGTCGTGCCGGCCGGCTATCTCGCGGCCATCACCGCGGGGTCGTTGCCCGCCGGCAAGGGCCTGTCCCTCAAGGCCCGCGCCCAGATCCCCCTCGCCCTGGCCACCATGCACCTGACCTGGGGCATCGGCTTCCTGACCAGCCCCCGCTCGCTCGCCAAGAAGGTCATCGCCAGCCGCCGCCCGGCGGTCATGACCCCGGCGGCCGGGGCGGAGCGGGCCGGAGCGGAATAGGGCACGGCGGAGCAGGCCGGGCAGGCCGGGCAGGCCGGGGCGGAGCAAAGCCCGGACTGAGTTGGACCGGACGCTCCGGCTAACCTCCCCTCCACACCCGCCCACCCCCCGAAGGGGGGTGGGCGGCGGGGAAAAAACCCAACAGAGCCGCCGACAGCCCCAGTAGGCGCCGGCCCCGTCAGGCGCCGGCCCCGTCAGGCGTGAGTCCCGTCAGATGTCACCCCTGGCCGGCCTGTCGGCCCTTCAAGGCGTCCGGCCTGGGTGTCAGCCCTCCAAGGCGTCAGACAGGGCGCCGGCCCCGGAAGGCCGGCCAGGGTGCCGGCCCTAGAAGCTGTACTGCGGATTCACCTTCATGCAGGCCTTGGAGTCCTCGCCGTTGAGCGCATCCGCGCTGTCCGGGGCCTTGTCGGCGGCCTTCTCTTCGCCCGACTTCTTCGGGTACGCCGAGCCGTTGCGCCAGTCGTTGCCGACCACCAGCCGCATCCCGGTGGCCGAACTGGACTCCCGTACCGCGCTCTTGGGCAGTCCGAGCGCCTTCGCCAGCGCCAGGGCGTCGCCGCGCTGCCCCTTGTCCCGGTACGTGAGGGTGGTGTCGGCCTGGGTGGTGAGCGCGGAGTCGGTGCCGGCCGCGGAGTAGCCGAGGCCGGACAGCCGCTGCTGGACGACCGAAGCGCGGCCGGAGACCGGCCCGCTCACCGTGCTGTTGGTGCCGTTCTGCACCACAACCTTCAGCTGCCCCTTGGGAGTCGACGGCTCGGGGTCCGGCGTCGCCTTCTTCTTCTTGTCCTTGCCGTCCAGCGCGGTGTCGTTGCGCAGCAGCCCGAAGGTCGCCTCCGCGTCGCCGGGCTTGGGCATGACATACGACTCGTCGGGGCTGTACTGCCAGGGCATGGTGACCATCGTGATGCGCTTGGTCGGCACCCGGCTGAGGTCGCCGCCCAGGTCGTAGAGCTTCTTGACGGTGTCGAGGCCGTCGTCGACGGTCAGCGCCCTGGTCGCGGCCTCCGCCAGGTCACGCAGCTGCCCCGGGTTGGAGAGCTTGGTGCCCTTCTTCAGCTGACGGACCATCGAGTTCATGTACATGTGCTGAGCCTTGGCCCGGCCGATGTCGGTGTTGTCCTCGAAGCCGTAGCGGGTACGCAGCCACTGGAGCGCCTGCACGCCCTTGACGGGATGGGTGCCCTTCTCCATCCGCAGCCCGCTGCCGTGGCCCTTGCTGTCGTGCGAGTAGACGTTTCTGTCGACGCAGACCGGGACACCGCCGATGGCGTCCGCCATGTCCACCACGCCGGAGAAGTCGACCATCATGAAGTGGTCGACGTAGATGCCGGTCAGCTCCTGCCAGGTGGCGAGCGTGCAGCCCGGACCGCCGTGCTGGAGCGACTCGTTGATGGCCGCGGAGCTCTGCGGATAGACCTTGTGGGTCTTCGGGTCGGTGCACTCGGGGATCGTCACCCGGGTGTCCCGGGGTATGGAGATCACCGACATGTTGCTGCGGTCGGCGGAGACATGCAGCAGCATCTGCACATCGGCGAGCGGTTTGCGGTCCGCGTCCTGCCGGGCGCCGCCGAGCTCGATGTTCTTCTTGCTGTTCCGGCCGTCCGAGCCCAGCAGCAGGATGTTCAGCGGGCTCTGCCCGAAGGCATTGGGGTCCGGCTTCTTCAGACCGCCCCCGCCCAGGGACCGCGGTGCCTTGCGGAGGTTCGCGTTGAGGTGCTCGTAGTACCAGTATCCGGCGCCCGCGCCGCCCACTATCAGGACGGCGACGGTGAGGGCGGTCCAGCGCAGCACCTTGCGGCCCTTGCCGCCGCGCGGCCGGCCCCCTTTGCGGTGCCCGCCCCCCTCGGCGGGCCCGTCCCCGTCACCGGAGGACACGGCACCGCCCGCGGGGGGCGTCCAGCCGGGTGCGTCCGGCGGCAGCCCCTGGTCCTGGTACGGACCGTCGTCGCAACCCGGCTCCTGTGCATCCGGTTGGCGTCGCCTGCGTGATCGGTCACCACGCACACTGCTCTGCCGCATTGGGCTCTCTCCCCGTTTTCGGTCCGGTGGTGCGCTCGGCGCCTCATCGGGGCGGCCGGATCCCGCTCAGGTCACTTCGCGCAGACGTTCTTGTCATCTGCATTGACGTTCTGCACCCCGTCCGGGGTTTCGGTCGGCGCCTCGATCGGTGAGCCCGGTGCCTTGAAGTCCTTGCCGAGGGTGAGCTTCATCGGTACGCGGTCACCGGCGTTCTGCGAGGACTTCTTCAGCGCGCTCTTGGGCAGCCCCATCCAGTCGGCCAGGGTGGCGGCCTGGCCGGCCTGGTTGGGCGCGTATTCGAGGCGGGTGGCGGCCAGCTTCGCCGGCGCGTTGCCGGCGTTGGTGGAGAGCTTGGCGGCCTTGGTGTTCTGGAGCCAGTCCACGGTCTCCTGGGCCGAGCCGATCGGCCCGCCGCCGTTGGTGACGTCGACCCGCACCTGCTCGGGCGGAGCCTTCTTCGCCGGAGCGGACTTCTTGCCCTTGCCCTTCTTGCCCTTGGCCAGCGCGTGGTCCGCTCGCACCATCGCGAACAGCGGGTCCGCCGCAGTCTTGTTGAGGATGACGGTGGCCGGGTCGTCGGGGTTGTCCAGCACCGGCACCGTGGCGAAGGTGACCTTGTCGATGTCGACCTTCTTGAGGTCGGTACCAAAGTCCAGCAGCTTGTTCGCGCTGCCGATACCGGTGTCGACGGTGAGTGCCTTGGTCGCCGCCTGGCTGACGTCGTAGAGCTTGCCGGGGCTGCTGAAGGCGCTGGACTTCAGCTTGCGGATCAGGGAGCTGAGGAACTGCTGCTGCATCTTGATCCGGTCGAGGTCACTGCCGAATCCGATGGCGTGCCGGGTACGGACGAAGGCCAGTGCCTGCTCGCCCTTGACGATGTGCCGGCCGGCCTTCAACTTCAGGTGCGACTTGGGGTCGTTGAGGTCCTTGCCCGCACACACCTCGACGCCGTCGACCGCGGTGGACAGCGACTTGACCGCATTGAAGTCGGCCATCATGAAGTGGTTTATCTTCAGGCCGGTCAGCTTCTCGACGGTGCGCCAGGTGCAGCCGGGGTCCCGGCCCTCCTGGCCCAGGCTCGTGTTGAAGCGCACCCCGTGCTCGCCGGGGATGTTCTTCGTCGAACCGTCCTTCTGCTTCGTCGGGCAGGTCGGGATGTCCGTGATCATGTCGCGCGGGATGCTCAGCGCGGTGGCGTTCGACCGGTCCTTGGAGATGTGCATCAGGATCGTGGTGTCCGCATGCCCCACGCTGCCGGCGTCGCCGTAGCCGGAGTTGCCCTTCCCGGAGCGGGCGTCCGTGCCGATGATGAGGACGTTGACCGGGCCGTCGGAGACCGCGTCGTTCTCCACACCGACGTCGACCTTGGAGATGTTCCCGTTCAGCTGCTGGTAGAGGTAGAACGCGCCACCGCAGCCGGCGACGAGGACAAAGCCCACCACACCGGCCGTCCAGTACAGCGCCTTCTGCTTGCCGGACTTCTTCGGCTTGCGCTTACGACGGCCGGCCGGGCCCGCCGCCGCTGCCGCAGCACGGCTGCCGGCCGCCCGGCGGGACGCACGGCCGCCGCCGGGGCGCTCGTCGGCATCGGCGCTCTCGTCCCCGCGCGCACGCTGGGTCGGCAGCGGCCGGGTGTCGGTGTCGCCGCCGGACCTGCCCGCGGCGCGTCTGGAGCCGGCCGTTTTGCGGTCGGCGGGGCGAGCGGGGGCTTGACCTGCATGGTCAAGCCGCAGCTCGTAGTTGCCGGTGTTCGGGTCGAACACCCACTGATCGGCGGGATCGACATTGTTGTCGCCCGCCCGCCCACGGCCTTGCGCGTCCACGGTGCCTTGAGTCCTCCGTCGGTGCCACGCGGCGCCATCCCCTCAAGGCGCTCGGTCGGTCGATCGTGCATTGCATGGTTCATCGGTCAGCTGGTCCTGCGACCGGATCGCTCACACTATCCGCCCAGTTCAGCGCCCCGCGACGCTCGTGACAAATTCCACTTGCCTACAACTGGGCAATCCGCCCAATCCATTCGAGTCACCGGCTGTACTTTGCGGCATCTTTATTCGCAGATCCCGTGTTCCGCCGTCGTTCCGGGAAAGGCGGGGCCCGAACTCGGGGACGGCGAGGGCGGTCCGGCCGCCCGGCCGGCCGGTGATCCGTCTCCCGTGCGGACCGGCTCCTCCTTGGTGCCGGGCGGGGGCTTCACCGACACCGGAAGATCCCTGTGCAGCTGTCCGAAGAGCCGGCCGGCGTCCGGCTGGAGCAGCTCGTCGCGGTTGGGGTCGTAGCGGTACTCCCGGCGCGGCACGGTCATGAACTGGACCTGGTCGGTGGGAATGCTGCGGGTACTGCGCACCAATTCGTACAGCCCCTTCAGGGAAGCCAGCGCGGCGTCCGTGGTCAGTGAACTGGTCGCGGCATCCAGCACCGGATACAGCCGGGTCGGATTGAGCAGGACACCATTACTCTGCACTTTCTTCACGAGAGCGCCAAGAAAGTCTTGTTGCCGCTGCATACGCTGGGTGTCGCTGCCGTTGCCCAGGCTCTTACGGGCCCGTACGAATCCGAGCGCGGCCTCGCCGTGCAGCGTCTGCCGGCCCGCGGGCAGGGAGAGCTCCGCCTCGCGGTCGTCGACGGGCCGGGTCAGACAGATCTCGACGCCGTCCACCGCGTCCACCATCTTCTTGAAGCCGACGAAGTCGATGATCAGGTAGTGGTCGACACGGATACCGGTCAGCGTCTCGACCGTCCGGATCGTGCAGGCCGCGCCGCCGAGCGCGAACGCCTCGTTGAACCGGGTCGTCCGCGGTTCGGTCTCCGTGGCGTCCGGGTTCTTGCAGTGCGGAACGGTCACCACCAGATCGCGCGGGATGCTCACCACGGTCGCGCTCCTCCGGTCCGAAGCGAGGTGCAGCAGCATCGTGGTGTCCGAGCGCTGGCCGGTGCTGCGGCCGTATTGGCGGTTGTCGCCCTTACGGCTGTCGGAACCGAGCAGCAGTACGTTCTCGGCGTTCGGCGGGCCCGCGGGGGGCCGCTCGGACTCCCACTTGCGCAGCTCTTTCTCGGTGGCGCTGTCGGTGTGGATATTGCCGTTGAGCTTGGTGTACACCGCCCAGCCGGTACCGGCCCCGCCCAGCAGGAAACCGGCGGTCCCCAGTGCGGCCCAGCGCCGCCAGCCCCACCGGTGGGGCGGAATGCGCGGCGGTCCCGGCCGGTCCGAACCCGGCCCCCGGGCGGGGCGCTCGCCCCAGCCGGTGAACCTGGGGGGTTCGGGGGTCTCGGTCACCTGTGCGTCCATCCCTCACGGAGTCGGCGTCGCGCCCGCACACGGGCCCGGACGGAACAAGAGACGGACGAAACCCGCGCAGGGTTGTACGTACTCAAGATCATGGACCGAAAAGGGCGAACCGGCCCGCCGCGGGCGCCACCGGTCCGCCGGACGGGGGAGTGCCGTTCAGTGCGGCAGCGGCGCCCTGAACGTGATCTTCTCGCTGCTCTCGCGGGTGGCCGTGGCCGGTGCGTCCAGCTGGTCCAGGTGGCGGCACAGCACCACGGAACCGCCGGTCGCCAGCGGCGCGTACAGCCCGTACGACAGGCCCTGCCAGGTGTCGTACGGCAGCCCCGACAGCACCCGGGGCGTCTCGGGCAGCCCGGCCGCGTCCGCGTCGGCCAGCGCGCGTGCCACGATCCCGGCACCGGTCAGCTCCTCGCCGCCGACGACCAGGGCCGCGGCCCCCGGGTCCACCGGTACGAACGGCGCGAACCGGTCGCCCTGGCCCGGCACCTCGACGGCGTAGTCCGCGAAACCCTCCGGCGGCTGCGGGAAACGGCCGCCCAGCGGGCGCAGCGCCAGCGCCACCCGCTCCCCGGAGCAGCCGCGCCCCGCATCGAGCCGGTCCGGCCCGGCGACGACGAGATCGGCGGCGGCCGGATCGCCGTCCACCTCCGCGACCACGCCCACCGACGAGCAGGCCAGCAGCCAGACGGCGGTCTGCCAGTGCGCGGGCAGCAGCAGCGCGAGCCGGTCGCCGGGCTCGGCGGCCAGATCGCCCTGGAGGTAGTTGGCGGTCTTGGCCACCCAATTGGCGAAGGTCGCGACGGACAGTTCCACGCGCTCGCCGGTGGCGTCGTCGTAGAAGGTCACCAGCGGGCGGGCCGGGTCCGCGGCGAGCGCGGAACTCAGCAGGTCGGCGGGGGTGCGATCGGTGGCGTTCATCGCGGCCAGGGTACGCGCGGCGGCGGCCGGCGGCGGGCCGGGCACAGCAGCCTTCGGCCACCGGATCGGCCGATGCCCCGTCAGGCCACCGTTGGCGCGTTCGGTCCGCCCATGTCCAGGATTTTGTCCATGCGCCCCTTCCTCGTGACCTGCCTCGGCGCCGTGTGCACCGCCGCCCTCGCCCTCTCCCTCGCGCCGACGGCCGGTGCGAGCGCCGCCCCCGCCCCGGCCGCCGTGCCGGGCGCCACGAGAACCGGTGATCTGCCGGGCAGCACCCAGTCCCTGCCGGTGGCGACGCTCGGCGCACCCGGCCCGCACACCACCGACCGCGACACCACCACGGTGCCCACCCCCGGGACGCTGGGTCTGCCGGCCCGCACCGTACGGCCGTTCTCCCTGCTCGGGATCGTCTGGGACGACGCCGCCGCCGAGCTGCGGGGCCGGGTCCAGGTCCGCACCCGCGCCACCGGCGGCCACTGGTCCGACTGGCAGGACGTCCAGGTCCACAACGACGACGCCCCCGACCTCGGCTCCGCCGAGCGGCACGGCAGCGGCGTACGGGGCAGCACCGCGCCGTTGTGGGTGGGCGACTCCGACGCCGTCCAACTGCGCATCACCCCCGAGACCCACGACCGCGCACCGGCCACCGTCCCGGCCGGGCTACGGCTGGAACTCGTCGACCCGGGCAGGAAACCGCGCTCCGTCCGCGGCGCGTACGCCGACCCCCCGACCCCGGTCAGCGCCGAGGCCGTCGCGGCCTCCGCCGCCAACGAGGGGCTCGCCCCGCTCGGTGCCACCGAGATCCCGGCCCTCGACCAGGCCGCCTCCGAGGCCGACATCGCCGCGGCGGGCGGGCCGCCTTCGGCCCACCCCGCCATCGGACCGCGCCCCCGCATCGTCACCCGGGCCGGCTGGGGCGCCGACGAGCACCTGCGCGAAAAGGCCTTCACCTACACCCGCACCGTCCGCGCCGCCTTCGTCCACCACAGCGGCTCCGGCAACAACTACACCTGCGAAGAGGCCCCTGCGCTGATCCGCGCCATGTACCGCTTCCACGTCACGAGCAACCACTGGCGGGACATCGGCTACAACTTCCTCATCGACAAGTGCGGAACGGTCTACGAGGGCCGGGCGGGCGGCGTCGCCAAACCCGTCATGGGCGCCCACACCCTCGGCTTCAACTCCGACAGCACCGGCATCGCCGTCCTCGGCGCCTTCACCGACACCGAACCGCCCCGGCCCGCCATCGACGCCATCGCCCGTCTGACGGCCTGGAAGCTCGGTCTCTACGGGGTCGATCCGCGCACCATGACGAAGCTGCTGTCCGCCGGCGGAAACCGCTTCCCCAAGGGCGCCAAGGTCCCGCTGCACGTCATCTCCGGCCACCGGGACGGTTTCACCACCGACTGCCCCGGCCTCCACCTCTACAACAAGCTCGCCGCCACCCGCCTCGCCGCGGCCGGCCTTCAGGGCCGCTGACCTGCTCCGTCGGGCCGGGGCAGCACCCGGGTTTGCGGGCGTCCGGCACGGTGCATGTTGCAGGGACCACTGAACCGTTCCTGTCGTTGGCACGTCTTGGCGACCACGACGTGTGCGCTCCCGGCCCGCGCGGCCCCGTGATCCGAACGGCACGGGGCACCCCCCACCGCCGAGGGCGCCTGCCGGCCCGTCTGCCTACACTGGTCCGCCGATCGGCCGACCCCAGCAGGAAGCAGAGAAGACTCCGTGAGCGTCGTACGTGCAGCCGCCGGGCTGTGGTCGACGACGAGAGCCGCACCGTTGCTCCCTCCTTGCCCGCTATCGGGCAGGAGAGGCCCAGCGGGCGGAGAAGTGAACAGAGGTCACAGTGACTGAAGCGATCCTCCTGGTCGGCGGCAAGGGCACGCGGCTGCGTCCGCTGACGGTGCATACGCCCAAGCCCATGGTCCCGGCGGCCGGTGTGCCGTTCCTCACCCATCAGCTGGCCCGCGCCCGGGCCGCGGGCGTCGAGCACATCGTCCTCGCCACCTCCTACCTCGCCGAGGTCTTCGAGCCGTACTTCGGCGACGGGTCGGCGCTGGGCCTGCACCTGGAGTACGTCACCGAGCACGAGCCGCTGGGCACCGGCGGCGCCATCCGCAATGTCGCCTCGCGGCTGCACTCCGGCCCCGACGACCCGGTACTGATCTTCAACGGCGACATCCTCACCGGCCTGGACATCGCGGCCCTCGTCGGCACCCACCGCACCTCCGGTGCCGATGTCTCGCTGCACCTCACCCGGGTCGAGGACCCGCGCGCCTTCGGCCTCGTACCCACCGACGACACCGGCCGGGTCACCGCCTTCCTGGAGAAGCCGCAGACCCCCGAGGAGATCGTCACCGACCAGATCAACGCCGGCGCCTACGTCTTCAACCGGTCCGTCATCGACACCATCCCGGACGGCCGCCCGGTCTCCGTCGAACGCGAGACCTTCCCCGGCCTGCTCGCCGAGGGCGCCCACCTCCAGGGCATGGTCGACTCCACGTACTGGCTCGACCTCGGCACCCCGCAGGCCTTCGTCCGCGGCTCCGCCGACCTGGTCCTGGGCCGCGCCCCGTCCCCGGCGGTGCCCGGCCGCCGCGGTGACCGGCTGGTCCTGGAGACCGCCGAGGTCGCCCCCGACGCCAAGCTCACCGGCGGCACCGTCGCCGGAGCGCGCACCGTCATCGGCTCCGGCGCCCGGATCGACGGCAGCGCCGTCCTCGAAGGCGCGGTCATCGAGGAGGGCGCCCAGATCCGTGACTCGCTGATCGGCGCCGGCGCGCACATCGGGGCCCGTACGGTCCTGGACGGTGCGGTCATCGGCGACGGCGCGCGGATCGGCGCCGACAACGAGCTGCGCGGCGGCATCCGCATCTGGTGCGACGCCGACATCCCGGCCGGTTCGGTGCGCTTCTCCTCCGACCAGTAGGCCGGTCACGGGGGCCGTGACCGTGCTTGTCCACAGGGCCCGGTCCGCCCCGGCCGCATCGCCTAACCTGGCCGCATGCCCGCCCGTACCTGGCTGCCGCCCGGCCCGTTCGACCTGCACCGCACGCTTGGTGTGTTGCAGCGCGGTCCCGGCGACCCCGCGTTCGCGGTGCGCGGCGGCGAACTGTGGCGCGCCTGCCGTACGCCCCAGGGCCCCGGCACGCTGCGCGTCGCGGCCCGCCCGGCCGCCGGCGGCGTCGAGGCGGAGGCCTGGGGGCCGGGCGCCGACTGGCTGCTGGCGTACCTCCCCGACCTGCTGGGGGAGTCCGACGACCCGGCGCAGCTCACCGCCCGGCACCGCATCGTCCATGAGGCCCGCCGTCGCCACCCCGGCGTCCGGCTGGCGAGGACCGGCCTGGTCCTGGAATCGCTGATCCCCTCGGTCCTGGAGCAGAAGGTCACCAGCGACGAGGCCTACCGCGCCTGGCGGCTCCTGCTCCAGCGGCACGGCGAGCCCGCCCCCGGCCCCTGGGAGCGGATGCGGGTGATGCCGGACCCGCGCGGCTGGGCGCTGATCCCCTCCTGGGAGTGGCACCGCGCAGGCGTCGACGCCAAGCGCTCGTCCACGATCCTGCGCGCGGTGCGGGCCGCCCGCCGGATGGAGGAGGCCGCGCGGATGGATCTCGCGGACGCCACCCGCCGGCTGACGGCGATACCGGGCATCGGCCCGTGGACGGCCGCCGAGACCCTCCAGCGCACCCTCGGCGCGCCGGACGCGATCACGGTCGGCGATCTCCATCTGCCGAAGATCATCGGCTATGCCCTCACCGGCCGCCGCGGCACCACCGACGAGGAGATGCTCGAACTCCTCGCCCCCTACGAGGGCCAGCGGCACCGCGCGGCCAGGCTGATCCTGCTGTCCGGCCGCGTCCCGCCGCGCCGCGCCCCGCGGTTCCCCGTGGGGGACATCGCCCGGCTCTGACTCCGGAGCGGCGGCGCGGTCCGGCGCACGAGGACGGATCAGCACACGTTCACGGATCCGCACACGAGACGGATCAGCGCACGACGACGGATCAGCGCACGATGACGAAGTCGTCGGCGTCCCGCGCCGGACGTGGCGCCGGTGCCGCCGCCGGATGTCCGACGGCCACCGCCCCCATCGGCTCCCAGTCCCCGGGAAGCCCGAGCACGTCGCGGACCACGTCCCGGCAGAACATCGTCGACGAGATCCAGGCGGAGCCCAGACGTTCGCCCGCCAGCGCGACCAGGAAGTTCTGGATCCCCGCGCCGTGGGCCACGACGAACATCTCCCGCTCCGCAGCGCTCCGCCGCGCGTCGGGGTAGTCGTGCGACCCGTCCAGCACCATGCACGGCACCGCCAGATACGGCGCGCTGCGCAGCACCTCGCCGCGCCGCACCCGCTTGGCGACGGACTCCTCCGACTTGCCGTCGCCGCGCAGATCCGCGATCCAGGCGTCCCGCATCGCGTCCAGCAGCCGCGCCCGCGTCTGCGGCGACTCCAGGAGGACGAACCGCCACGGCGTGGTGTGATGCGGCGCCGGGGCCGTGAGCGCCGCCGCCACCGCGCGCCGGACCGCCCCCGGATCGACCGGCTCACCGGTGAAGGCGCGGACCGTACGCCGCGTCGTCACCGCTTCGCGTACGGCCTCAGAGGTGCCCAGCCGGAACATGTCGTCCTCCGCGCCGCGCACCATCGCGCGGGCCCCGGCGCCGTCGCCCGCCTCCTCGACGACATGGGGCAGGCCGCGCACCACTGCGACCGGCAGCCCGGCGGCCTTGCCCTTCACCAGGTCGCCCGCGGCGGCCAGTTCGTCGGCGGTGGCCACGACCGTCGCGCTGAGCGGATTGCCGTACGCATCCGTCCCGCCGCGCAGATCGTCCAGCACCCGCACCCCGGCCGCCCCGATGGCGACATCGGTGAGGCCGTTGCGCCACGGGCGCCCGAAGGTGTCGCTGATGACGACGCCGACCTCGACGCCGAGCGCGGTGCGCAGGCCCGCCCGCAGGGCGCGTGCCGAGGCGTCCGGATCCTCCGGCAGCAACAGCACCGTCCCCGAAGGGGTGTTGGAGGCGTCGACGCCGGCCGCGGCCATCACCAGGCCCTGCCGGTTCTGGACGATCCGCAGCGGGCCGCGCCGGGCCACCACCCGCACCGTCTCCCGGTCGATCGCCGCCTCGCGGTCGGTGGCCTCGACCACCCGGCCCTCGGCCTTGCTGACGATCTTCGAGGTCACCAACAGCACGTCGCCGTCGGCGAGTTGGGGCAGGCCGTCGGCGGTCGCCGCCGCGACGATCAGCTTGACGAGGTCATCGCCCGGCTGCACCTCGGGCACCCCCGGCAGCGCCCACACCCGGTACGCGGGCACCTGGGCGGCGCCGTTCACGCCCGGACCTCCTCGGCCATGGCCAGCGCCTCGCGCACCATCGCGGTCGTCGCGTCCAGGTCCGTCATCATCAGCGGCACGGCCCGGCAGCGAATCCCGGCCTCCTCGACCTCTGCCACAGCGTCCGCGTCCACGGTGTCGACCAGCCAGCCGTCCAGCAGCCCGGAGCCGTAGTGGCGTGCGACGGCCGAGGCGGTCGCCTCCACACCCACCGCCGCCAGTACCTTGTCCGCCATCCCGCGCACGGGGGCGTCGCCGACGATCGGCGAGAGACCGACCACCGGCACCCCGGCGTCCGCGATGGACTCACGGATGCCCGGCACCGCCAGGATCGTCCCGATGCTGACCACCGGGTTGGACGGCGGGAACAGCACCACATCCGCCTCGGCGATGGCCTCCAGCACACCCGGTGCGGGCTTGGCCTGGTCCGCGCCGACCGGCACCACGGCATGCGCCGGCACCGAGGCGCGCAACCGCACCCAGTACTCCTGGAAATGGACCGCCTTGCGCTCGCCGTCCTCGTCGTCGATCGCTACATGGGTCTCGACCCGGTCGTCGGACATCGGCAGCAGCCGGACGCCGGGCTTCCAGCGCGCGCACAGCGCCTCGGTGACGGCGCTGAGGGGGTATCCGGCGCCCAGCATCTGGGTCCGCACGATGTGGGTGGCGAAGTCCCGGTCGCCGAGCCCGAACCACTCGGGGCCGACGCCGTAGGCGGCCAACTCCTCCTTCACCCGGAAGGTTTCGTCGGTCCGGCCCCAGCCCTGCTCCTCATTGATGCCGCCGCCGAGCGTGTACATCACGGTGTCGAGGTCGGGACACACCTTGAGCCCGAACAGATGGATGTCGTCGCCGGTGTTGCCGATGACGGTGAGGTCCGCGTCCGGAGCCGCTGCCTTCAGTCCCCGCAGAAAGCGGGCGCCGCCGATACCGCCGGCCAGAACCACGATTCGCATGGCCCCAGCATGGCAGGGGCCGGCGACCGGGTGTCAGGGGGCCAGTACCTCGGACGGGGCGGCCGCGCCCCCGGAGACCGTGGCCTGGCTGGGGTGCATCGGCATATTGGTCAGGCCCGGGAAGTAGACGTGCAGGCTGACCGCGGGCGCCAGCGCGTCGTTGACGACCTCGTGGACGTAACCGGGGGCGAACACCCGCTGGGCGCCGGCCGTGAGCGTACGGGGCCCGGCCTCGGTGTGCTCGGTCAACTCGCCTTCCAGGATGGTCAGCACACCGGAGGACGCCCCGTGGTCGTGCCGGCCGCTGCCCTGGCCCGGCACCCAGCTCAGCAGCCACACCTCGTAGCCGATTGGGGTCTCCCCTGCTCGAGCGGAGCCGAGAGCTTGGGGAACGGTGCGCAGCCGGTGGTACCAGCGGGTGGTGGTGTCGTAGCGGACGAGCGGGGCCCAGGCGGCGCGGTCGGCGGCGAGCGAGCGGGCCAGTCCCGCGAAGCCGGCGACGGTGGCCGGGTGGGCGGGCACGGGCGGCAGCAGGTGGGGGAGGGCGAGCGGGTCGCCGGCGATCTGGACGTCGCTGTTCATGGGGTTTCGGGTTCCTCGGCAAAAGGCTGGGGGAGGGCTGCGGCACGGCGCGGGCGCTCCCTGTGGGGGGCGCGGCGCGGCGACGCGGAGCAGAAGCGCTGCGGGGGTGGTGCGAGCGAAAAGGCTGGAGCTCAGTGGCTTCAACAGCTGGAACAGCGACAGCGAGCCTGCGCAGCGCAGAGCGACCCGTAGGCACGGGTCAGTCGGAGCGCGGGGGTCACTGGCATGGGGTCAAGGAGACCGGGTTCGCGCGGCGATGTCAACTGGATGACTGGTTTGCCGTAAATCTTTCACCTCATCCGGTTACTCCGCCCGGAGAAAGGTTTGTGCAGTCGTTGGCACGGAGACATCGACCGGCAACCGCACCTTCAAACGCCGTTGCGGTCCCGTGATCCATCTGTGATCTCCCCCGCTTCGGCGCGCGGGGTGCAACGTGAATGCCGCCTGATTGCGTCTTGGTGAGCAACGAGGATGTGCCAGGTGGCACGCCCTGGGAAGTGTCCTGGTTTTTACTGATTTGAACACTTTCCGCATACGCTTGGTTCCGCCGAGTGAATAAGAGGCCCAATAGCAGATCTCGGCTTGACTGGCCCGGATCACCACACTTGTAATTTCACTCGTGTCGTTCAGCCGAAATCGATCACGGCTTGATCACGGGGACGTAAAGACAGACGAGGGGCGCACATGACCGAGCTGTTCCAGGAATTGCTGGTCGAGGAGGCGGATGAGGAGCTCGGCTGGCAGGAGCGCGCACTGTGCGCCCAGACCGACCCCGAGTCCTTCTTCCCGGAGAAGGGTGGCTCCACCCGCGAGGCCAAGAAGGTCTGTCTCGCCTGCGAAGTCCGCTCCGAATGCCTTGAGTACGCGCTCGCCAACGACGAGCGCTTCGGTATTTGGGGCGGCCTGTCCGAGCGCGAGCGGCGCCGGCTGAAGAAGGCCGCCGTCTGACGATGACAGTGCAGCCGGCCGGACCGACCGGGCGCGGCCACACGGACCACGCGGCCGTACCACCCCGACTCCCCATATCCCCCTATAGCGAACACTCCGCCTCCAGCGACTCGTGCGCCGGAGGCGGACTGCTGTGCACGGACCCGGTCGGGGCACCGGCGCGAACCATTAGTGTGGGGCCCCGTCCGAGATGCGCCGCCGCCCTACAGTGCGCGCGCGTCGCCTCGTAGTCCGTCGCAGTGTCTTCCGGGGGCGGGGGCCCAGACTTCGCCGCGGGCCTTCGAACTCCCGGGTCCGGAGGGCCCGTACCTCGATGTCCGTGCACAGCCAGTCGGCGGCCCAGGCCGCCTCATATGCAGCCGCCACCCCAGAGTTCCCGCGGCACGTCGTCACCGCCGTGATCGTCTCCCATGACGGTGCCCGCTGGCTGCCCGACGCGCTCGGCGGCCTGCTCGGCCAGGAGCGCCCGGTGCAGAACGTCATCGGCGCCGACACCGGCAGCGCGGACCACTCCGCCCAGCTGCTCGCCGAGGCCATCGGGGACCAGCGGGTGCTGCACCTCGCCCGCCGCTCCGGATTCGGCACCGCCGTCGACGAGGCCGTCCGCACGGCCCCCGAGCTCACCCCCGACGATCTGCCGTACCTGCGCCGGCCCAGCGGCTGGGACCCGGTCAGCCGGACCTGGCGCGACGAGGCGTACGACATGCCGGAGTTGCCGCACGGCGAACCGGTCCAGTGGCTGTGGCTGCTGCACGACGACTGCGCGCCCGAGCCGGACGCGCTCGCCGAGCTGCTGCGGGTCGCCGACGCCAGCCCGTCCACCGTCATCGTCGGCCCCAAGCTGCGCAGCTGGTACGACCGCCGGCAGCTGCTCGAAGCCGGGGTCAGCATCGCCCGCAGCGGCCGCCGTTGGACCGGCCTGGACCGCCGCGAACAGGACCAGGGCCAGCACGACCAGGTCCGTCCCGTGCTGTCCGTCTCCACCGCCGGCATGCTCATCCGCCGTGACGTCTACGAGGAGTTGGGCGGCTTCGACCGCCGGCTGCCGCTGATGCGCGACGACGTCGACCTGTGCTGGCGCGCCCAGGCCGCCGGACACCAGGTCCTGGTCGCGCCGGACGCGATCCTGCGGCACGCCGAGGCCGCCGCCCGCGAGCGCCGCCCCATCGACTGCGTCGGCCGCTCGGTCGCCAACCCGCACCGCGTCGACAAGGCCGGTGCCGTCTACACGCTGCTCACCAACACCCGCGGCGCGATCCTCCCGTACGTCCTGCTGCGGCTGCTGCTCGGCACCGTCCTGCGGGTCATCGCCTACCTCGTCGGCAAGGTCCCGGGCCAGGCGCTCGACGAACTCGCCGGGCTCTTCGGCACCCTGCTGCGGCCCGGCAAGATCCTCGCCGCACGCAAGAAGAGAGGCCGCCCCGCGGTCGATACGAGCGAACTGCGGCCGCTCTTCCCGCCACCGGGCGCGACCGTGCGGGCCACCGTCGAGCAGGTCGCCGGCAACCTCGCCGGGCGGGCCGCACCGGATGTGGCCTCGGCCGGCCGGCACGGCGCGGTCGAGTCCGGGCCCGGTGGCGACGACGCCGACTTCCTGGAGATCGAGCAGTTCGCCCGGCTCAAGCGGATCGCCCGCAAGCCCGCACCGGTGCTCTTCGTCCTGCTGCTGCTGGTCTCGCTGGTCGCCTGCCGTGGACTGCTCGGCGCCGGCGCGCTGACCGGCGGTGCGATGCTGCCCGCGCCCGGCAGCGTGTCCGACCTGTGGTCGGCGTATCTCGACAGCTGGCATGCGGTCGGGGTCGGCGGCAGCGCCTCCGCGCCGCCCTACCTGGCGATCGTCGCCCTGGTGTCGAGCATCTTCTTCGGCAGCACCGGCTTCGCCGTGACCCTGCTGCTGGTCTGTTCCGTCCCGCTGGCCGGCCTCACCGCCTACTTCGCCTCCCGCCCGCTGGTCGCCTCCCGGCTGCTGCGGGCCTGGGGGAGCATCGCGTACGCCTTCCTGCCCGCGGCCGCCGGTGCGCTGGCCGGCGGCCGGCTGGGCACCGCGGTGCTCGCCATCCTGTTGCCGCTGATGGCGCGTGCCGCCGTCGCGGCGAACGGACTGCGGCTGCCGGCGGGCGTGCGGCCCAGCTGGCGCGCCACCTGGGCGTATGCGCTGCTGGTCACCTTCACCATGGCCTTCACCCCGGTCGTCTGGCCGGTCGCGGTGCTGCTCGGCATCGGGCTGCTGGTGCTGCGCTTCCTGGATGGCAGCCGCGATCAGCTGGCCGCCCACGGGCTGCGCTTCCTGGTCGTGCTCCTCGCCCCGCTCGTCGTGCTCGCCCCCTGGTCGCTGTCGCTGCTGACCCAGCCGTCCCGCTTCTTCCAGGAAGCCGGGCTCGACTACGGCGCCGGCTCCGCCTCCGTGCTCGACCTCATCGGGCTCAGCCCCGGCGGCCCCAAGGCCGTCGGCGGGGTGCTGCTCTTCGGCATCGTGCTGGCCGCGCTCGCCGCGACGCTGCGCGACGAGCGGCAGCGCGCGATCCGCACGGCCTGGGCGGTGGCCCTGACCGGGCTGCTGCTCGCGGCGCTGGGCAACGGCTCCGGCTGGACCGGGCCCGCGATGCTCGTCTACGGCCTGGCGCTGCTGTGCGCCGCCGCGATCGGCGCCGAGGGCATCCGCACCCGGATGGCCAACCTCGGCTTCGGCTGGAAGCAGCCGGTCGCCGTGCTGATCGCGCTGGCGTCCGTGCTCGCCCCGCTCGTCGCCGCCGTCAGCTGGATGATCACCGGCGCGGCCGGACCGCTGGAGCGGCGCACCCCGGAGCAGGTCCCGGCCTTCGTCGCCGAGGAGTCGGGCACCGCCGACCGGGCCCGCACCCTGGTCCTCGACGGCAAGCCGGGCCATGTCGACTACTCCCTCGTCCGCGGCTCCGGCGCCCGGCTCGGTGACGCCGATCTGGCCGCCGCGGCGGGCGAGGACAAGCGGCTCGGCGGCATCGTCGCCAACCTCGTGGCCGGGTCCGGCGCCGACCAGACCAACCAGCTCGGCGGCTACGCGGTGCGCTACATCCTGGTCAGGGACGGGGCGCCGCGCGAAATGGGCCGGGTGCTCGACTCGACCCCGGGGCTGACCCGGCTCAGCCAGGACGACGGCAGCGCCCTGTGGCGTGTCGACCGGCGGGTCTCGCGGGTCTCGATCGTCGCGGGCGAGGCCAAGGACGGCACCAGCGCGGGCGAGGCAGCCGCGCCCCTCGCCGTACCGTCCGGCCCCGTCGAGGCGCACACCAAGGTGCCCGACGGCGCCGACGGCCGGGTGCTGCGTCTCGCGGACGCCGCCGACGAGGGCTGGCAGGCCACGCTCAACGGCACCCCGCTCAAGCCGCTGAAGGTCGACGGCTGGGCCCAGGGCTTCACGCTCCCCGCGGGGGGCGGCACCCTCGACCTCACCCACGAGAACCCGGTCGGCCACACCCTCTGGCTGTGGGCGCAGGGGCTGCTCGCCCTCGTCCTGGTGGTCCTGGCGCTGCCGGGCCGGCGCCGGGAGATCGACGACGACCTGCCCGAGGACACGGCCGCCGCGCAGGCCGCCGCGGTGACCGGCGACGGCCGCCGGGCGCGGCGTCTGCGGGCCCAGGCCGAGGCCGCCGGCACCCCCGAGGCGGCCGGGCCCGGCATCCCCGCGGCCCGTGCGGGCGAGCAGCCGCTCGACCCGGCCGGCCCGATGGACGCCGCGGTCCCCGGCCAGGGGGCCGAGGGCATGCCGCAGGCCGTTCCGCCCATGGGGGACGCCGACCCGTACGGGGCGGTGCCGCAGCAGCAGTCGTACGACGACTGGCAGGCCGCCCAGCAGGGCGGGCCCGTCCCGCCGGCCCACCCGGCCGACCAGCAGCCCTACGCGCCCGCCGAGCCCTACCAGGCCGGGCAGTACGGCCAGCAGCCCTACCCGCAGGCCGGCCCCTACCAAGCCGCCGACCCGTACGCCGCGGACCCCTACCAGGCGGGCGCCTACGACCCGTACGGGTACGGGCAGCAGCAGTACGGCGACGGCGAACCGCAGCACCAGCAGCCCTACGACGACGGCACCGAGTACCCGGGGTACTCCGGCTCCTACCCCGAGCCGCGCCGTGACGGGAGCGACCAGCAGTGAAGCGCACCATGATGTCCCTGATCGGCGTGGCCGTCGCGCTGGCCGCCGTCACCGGCGTCGCCGCCGTGGCCGGCCCGGACGGCGGCAGCCAGGACGCGCCCCGCGGCAGCACCCGGCTGCCCGTCCAGCGCTCCGCGCTGCTCTGCCCGGCCCCGACCTCCTCGGAGGTCGGCGAGACCGCCTACACCGCCTTCGCGCCCAAGGGAGCCGCCGCCGGCGCGGACGGCAAGAAGGGCACCGCCCAGCTGCTGCCCGCCGGGACCGTCCAGGACGCCGCCGGAGCCGGGGACGGCAAGGGCAAGGGCAAGAAGAACCCCAAGGGCGGCAAGAGCAGGGGCAGCGGTGCGGACTCCGCCGCCGGGCAGGCCGTCCCGCCCCGGGACACCAAGCCCGTCGTGCCCCTCCGGGAGGCCGGCCGGCCGGTCACCGCGACCACCGATCGGCCCGACGCCCCCGCCCTCGTGGGAACGGCGGACGGCGCCCTCGCCCCCGGCTGGACGGTCCAGCAGACCACCTCGGTCGCCGCCGGCGCGGGCCGCGGCCTCCTCGGCCTGAGCTGCACCACCCCCGACACCACGTTCTGGTTCCCCGGCGTCAGCACCGCCACGGACCGCCAGGACTATGTCCACCTCACCAACCCCGACTCGACCCCGGCCGTCGTCGACCTCGAACTGCGCGGCAAGGACGGGGCGTTGGGGGGCTCGGCCGGCGAGGACATCTCCGTCCCGCCGCACACCACGGTCCCCGTCCTGCTCTCCACCCTGACCGGCGCCCCCACCACCAACGCGTCCCTGCACGTCGTCGCCCGCGAGGGCCGGATCGGCGCCGCCGTCCAGGCGAGCGACAGCAAGCTCGGCAGCGACTGGCTGCCGGCCGCCGCGGACCCGTCGCCGAGCGTGGTGCTGCCCGGCATCCCCAAGGACGCCACTTCCGTACGGCTGGTCGCGCTCGCCCCCGGCGAGGCCGATGCCGACCTCAAGGTGCAACTGGCCACCCCGACCGGAATGATCACCCCCGCCGGTGTGGAGACCCTGCACCTCAAGAGCGGGATGACCACGGCGGTGGACCTCAAGGACCTGACCAAGGGCGAGGCCGGCTCACTGGTGCTGACGCCCTCCGACAGCGGCTCCAAGGTCCCGGTCGCGGCTGCGCTGCGGGTGACCCGCGGCAAGGGCGACAAGCAGGAGATGGCGTTCCTCCCCGCGACCCGGCCGGTCGAGAAGCGTGCCACCGCCGTCGACAACCGCGGCAAGGACAGCACCCTTTCGCTGGTCGCGCCCGAGAAGGGCAAGGACGCCAAGGTGAAGGTCACCGCGTCGGCCGGCAGCGGCGGCGGGAGCCCGGCCACGAAGACGTACACGGTCAAGGGCGGCACCAGCCTCGACATCGCCCCGCCCCGCCCGGCGGGCGTGAAGGGGAGCTACGCCCTGACGGTGGAGCCGGAATCCGGCAGCGGTCCCGTCTATGCGGCCCGCATGCTCGCCCGGCCCCAGGGCGGACTGCCCGCCTTCACCGTCCAGCCGCTGCCCGACGACCGGGGCTCGGTCCTCGTGCCGACCGCCGGCCAGGATCTGTCGGTCCTCACGAACTGACCGCAGCCGCCTCCACGGACCCGCGCGGCGGCCTCAGTCCTGGCCGTAGCGCGGGTCCACCGACTCCGGGGCCAGCCCGAGCAGTTCGGCGACCTGCTCGACCACCACCTCATGAACCAGCAGCGCCCGCTCGTCACGGCTCTTCGTACGGATCTCCACCGGCCTGCGGTAGATCACGATCCGGTCGCGATATCCGCCCGCGGCCGGCACCACCCGCCCCAGCGGCACCGTCTCCTCGTCGGTGTCCGCGTCCGCCCCGTCGTCCGGCCCAAAACCGGGCACCTCCAGGACCAGGAAGTCGACCTGGGAGAGCTGCGGCCAGCGCCGCTCCAGCCGGTCCCGGGAGTCATAGACGAGATCCACGAACGCGTCGGCACGGGTCACCGACAGCGGCACCTGGGGCGGCGCGATGGGGCCGCGCATGCCGCGGCCGTGGCGGTCGCGGCGGCGGGTCCGCGGCTGTGCCGGTCGGGGAGGTACGGGACTGTCCATCAGGATCGAGCGTAGCCGTCGAGCACCGCCCGGCACCGGGGAGCGCGGCAAGACGTGGCATGTCGCCGGCTGACCGGACCTGTCCGCGTCGAGTTCGTTTGCCTCCCCGCATGAGATCGCAGACCGACGCCGGAATGGCAGGAAATGCATCGAGTCGTGACGGGATTCTTCGCCGCGCGCCGTCCGTCCCGGCGCGCCCGGCTCAGGTCAGGTCGAGCGGGTGCAGGTCAGACGCATCGGACGAAGCGGGACGACACGGTTGGGTGAGCCTGGGCAGAGTCGTCGCGGCCCGCTCAAGAGTGCGGTACCGTCCAACGTCGTGAGCCCTGTACGTCGCTGTTCGCGCACTGCGTGCGGCCGCCCCGCCGTCGCAACGCTGACGTACGTCTATGCGGATTCGACCGCCGTGCTCGGACCGCTCGCCACTTACGCTGAACCACACTGCTACGACCTGTGCGCCGAGCACTCCGAGCGGCTGACCGCGCCCCGCGGCTGGGAAGTTGTCCGCCTCGCCCTCGACTCCGGCCCGCCCCGTCCCAGCGGCGACGACCTCGAAGCCCTGGCGAACGCCGTACGCGAGGCGGCCCGCCCCCAGGAACGCGCCGCCGGCGCGGGCGGCGCCTCCCGCCCCGGCGACCGCGACACCCACCCCATGGAAGTCGCCCGCCGAGGCCATCTACGGGTGCTGCGCTCGCCGGACTCCTGAGCGGGGCGGCCCTCTTGGGCCCGCTCGCGGCCCCGCGGGGACGGCCCGCCGCCCGCCCCGCACGGCGGACCCGACCGGCAGCGGCGCCGCGCCCGGCAATGGCAGAGATGCACGGCCCGCTGGCGGAGCAGCCCGGGTAGGTTGGAAGTCCGTAGAGACTCTCCAGGAGGGCTGGCTGTGACTGATCTGTCGCAGATCGTGAAGGCGTATGACGTGCGCGGCGTCGTCCCCACCCAGTGGGACGAGGCGCTGGCCGAGCTGTTCGGGGCGGCCTTCGCCGAGATCACCGCCGCGGACGCGATCGTGATCGGGCACGACATGCGGCCCTCCTCGCCCGGCCTGTCCGAGGCCTTCGCCCGCGGCGCCGCGGCCCGCGGCGCGGACGTCACGGAGATCGGTCTCTGCTCGACCGACGAGCTGTACTTCGCCAGCGGCGCACTGGGCCTGCCCGGCGCCATGTTCACCGCCTCGCACAACCCCGCCCAGTACAACGGCATCAAGATGTGCCGGGCGGGCGCGGCGCCGGTCGGCCAGGACACCGGTCTCGCCGACATCCGCGCGCTGGTCGAGCGGTGGTCCGACGAGGGTGCCCCGAAGCCGGCCGCCCAACCGGGCACCGTCACCCGGCGCGACGTCCTCGGCGACTACGCCACCCACCTGCGCGGCCTGGTGGACCTGAGCGGCATCCGCCCGCTGAAGGTCGTGGTGGACGCGGGCAACGGCATGGGCGGGCACACCGTACCGACCGTCTTCGAGGGCCTGCCGCTCGAACTGGACGCGATGTACTTCGAGTTGGACGGCTCGTTCCCCAACCACGAGGCCAACCCGCTGGATCCCAAGAACATCGTCGACCTCCAGGCACGGGTGCGCGAGACCGGCGCCGACCTGGGCCTCGCCTTCGACGGCGACGCCGACCGCTGCTTCGTCGTCGACGAGAACGGCGACCCGGTCCCCCCGTCCGCGATCACCGCCCTGGTCGCCGCCCGCGAGCTCGCCAAGCACCCCGGCGGCACGGTCATCCACAACCTGATCACCTCCTGGTCGGTGCCGGAGGTCGTCAAGGAGAACGGCGGCAAGCCGGTCCGCACCCGCGTCGGACACTCCTTCATCAAGGAGGAGATGGCCAGGACCGGCGCGATCTTCGGCGGCGAGCACTCCGCGCACTACTACTTCCGCGACTTCTGGAACGCCGACACCGGCATGCTCGCCGCGATGCACGTCCTGGCGGCCCTCGGCGGCCAGGACGGACCGCTCTCCCAGCTGGTCGCGCAGTACGACCGCTACGCGGCCTCCGGCGAGATCAACAGCACCGTCGACGACCAGGCCGGCCGGCTCGCCGCGATCAAGGCGGCCTACGAGAACCGCGAGGGCGTCACCCTCGACGAACTCGACGGACTGACCGTCACCGCCGACAACTGGTGGTTCAACGTCCGCGCCTCCAACACCGAGCCGCTGCTCCGGCTGAACGTCGAGGCCCGCGACACCGCGACCGCCGAACGGGCCCGCGACGAGGTACTGGCGATCATCCGCGCCTGAGTCCCGGCACCGGCCGCGCCGGGCCGGGCCGGGCGCCGGGCGCCGGGCCGGAGGCCGGCTCCGGTGGGCTCCGGGCGGCAGGAGCACCGTCCCTGCCGCCCGGCACTCCTCCCACCACCCCGAATCCCGCCGAGCACGCCCCGGCCCCCGGTCCGGCGGTACGCTGGCCAAGCCGTAACCACCCCGAAGGAGCAGTCTCCATGCCGGTCGACGCCAGCCTGATCCAGATCCTTGCCTGCCCGGCGTGCCATGCTCCCCTCGAGGACCGCACCGGAGACCCTGCGGATTCCGCCGCCGAGCCCGAGCTGCTCTGCACCTCCGGCGACTGCGGCCTCGCCTACCCCGTCCGGGACGGCATCCCCGTACTCCTCGTCGACGAGGCCCGCCCCCATGGCCCGCAGGGCATGGGCGGCACCCCCAGCCCCGCCTGACCGGGCGCCGCCGGGCCCGTCCCGGCACCGCCCGGCGTTCCCCCGCCCGTACCGGCGATCGGAGGCCGCGCCCACCATGCTCGACGAGTCACTCCTCGACACCCCTGACGCACTGGCGGGCGCAGACCGCTTCGGTCTGCTGCGCGGCGTCGCCGAATCCGGCGCCCGGGTCCGTACCGCCGCCCGCAGCGCCGTCGAATCCGGCATCCCCGAACTCACCCCCGACGGGCGGCCGCGCGCCGTGCTCGTCGCCGGGCCCGGCCCGGCCGCGGCCGGTGTCGCCGACCTCCTCAAGGCCCTCGGCGGCGGCAGCTGCCCGGTCACCCTCATCTCGCCCACGGGCGTCGCGCCGCTGCCCGGCGCGCTGCGCTGGACGCTGCCCGGCTGGGCCGGACCCCTGGACCTGCTGCTGCTCCCCGGCCCGGACGCCGCCGACCCCGGCCTCGCCGAGCTGGTCGAGCAGGCCTACCGCCGCGGCTGCGCCGTCGTCGCCGTCACCCCGGCCGGCGGCCCGCTCGCCGACGCCGTCATCCAGGCCCGCGGCCTCGCCGTCCCGCTGGCGACCACCCCCTACGACGCCGAATTCGACGTCGAGGGCGCCCCGCCGGCCGCTCCCGGCACCCTCTGGTCGGTGCTCATCCCGCTGCTCGCGCTCGCCGACCGGATCGGCCTGCTCAGCGCCCCGCCGGAGCACCTGGGCAAACTCGCCGACCGCCTCGACCAGCTCGCCGAACGCTGCGGCCCGGCCATCCCCACGTACACCAACCCCGCCAAGACGCTCGCCGCCGAACTCGCCGACTCCTTCCCGCTGATCTGGACGGAAGGCACCGTCGCCGGCGCCGTCGGCCGGCACTTCGCCACCGAGCTGGCCGGGCTCGCCGGACGCCCCGCCCTCGCCGCCGAGCTTCCCGAGGCGCTCACCACCCACCGCACCCTGCTCGCCGGCGCCCTGGCCGCCGGCGCCGACCCGGACGACTTCTTCCGCGATCGTGTCGAGCAGCCCGCTGCCATGCACGCCAGGGTCGTGCTGCTGCGTGAGCAGGAACCGGGCCCGCTGTCCGCCACCCGCGCCGCGCAGGCGCTCGCCGAGGAGCGCGGCACCGCCGTCAGCGAACTGGAACCGGACTCCGGCAGCGATCTGGAGAAGGCCGCGGAACTACTCGCCATCGTGGATTTCGGCGCCGTTTACCTGGCGCTCGCCGGCACCGAGTGATCATTGACGGCCGGTCCGCACCCGCGGACCGGCCGCATCACTCCGCAGCCACGTACGACCCTGAGGAAGCAGCAGCCCCATGGACCGCCTCGCCAACACCGTGCGCCCCTACGCCTGGGGTTCCACCACCGCCCTCCCGGAGCTCCTCGGCACCGCACCGACCGGCGAACCGCAGGCCGAGATGTGGATGGGCGCCCACCCCGGCGCCCCCTCCCGCATCGACCGCGGCGCGGGCCCCGTTTCCCTGGCCGAGGTGATCGACGCCGCCCCCGAGGCCGAACTCGGCGCCGACGCCGTCCGCGCCTTCGGCCCCCGGCTGCCCTTTCTGCTCAAGCTGCTCGCGGCGGGCTCGCCGCTCTCCCTCCAGGTCCACCCCGACCTGGCGCAGGCCAAGGAGGGCTTCGCCGACGAGGAGCGCCGCGGCGTCCCGATCGACGCCGGCCACCGCAACTACAAAGATGCCAACCACAAGCCCGAGCTGATCGTCGCGCTCACCCCCTTCGACGGCCTGTGCGGCTTCCGGCACCCGGCGCAGGCCGCGGACCTCCTGGCGGGCCTGGGCGTCGACGACCTCAAGCCGTACGTCGACATCCTGCGCGCCAGCCCGGAGGAGGACGCGCTGCGCGAAGTGCTCACCGCCGTGCTGAGCGCCGAGCACCACGCGATCGCCGACACCGTCGAGCGGGCCGCCGTCGCCGCCGGCCGGCTGGCGGCCGAGGGCGGCCCGCACGCCGACGACTACGCCGCGTACGCGGGCATCGCCCACCACTACCCGGGCGACCCCGGCGTGCTCGCCGCCATGCTGCTCAACCACGTCCAACTCCAGCCCGGCGAGGCGCTGTTCCTCGGCGCCGGCATCCCGCACGCCTACCTGAACGGCCTCGGCGTCGAGCTGATGGCCAACTCGGACAATGTGCTGCGCTGCGGTCTGACCCCCAAGCACGTCGACGTACCGGAGCTGCTGCGGGTGGTCCGCTTCGAGGCCGGCGACGCGGGCGTGCTGCGCCCCGAGGCGGTGGACGGCGAGGAGATCTACGAGACCCCCATCGACGAGTTCCGGCTCTCCCGCTTCGTCCTGGCCCCCGGCGCCGCACCGCGCCCGCTGGTCTCCCGTACGCCACAGATCCTGCTGTGCACGGCGGGCACGGTCCGGCTGCGGGACGGCGGTGGCGGTGCCGGTGCCGGTGCCGGTGCCGAACTGACTCTGGCGCCCGGTGAGTCCGCCTTCGTACGGGCCGGCGAGCACCTCACGCTCACCGGGGACGGCACGCTCTTCCGCGCGACGGTGGTGGCGTAGGGGGTTCTCCCCAGGGGGCGCACTCGTCAGGCTCGGCGGCCGCTGCCGAGGAGCGGGACAGGCCGACGGCCGTTACCGGGGGACCGGGACGGGGCAGGCCGGCGGACACAGAGGGCACAGACGGGCACGTATCGGGGCCTGCGGGCACAGACGGGTACGCATCGGGAGGGCTACCCGCTCACCGGAAGCGCGCGCCGGGTGCCGGAAGCTGTCCGTCAGGTGGCCTCATGGCGGCTGCCGGGGACCGGGCTGCAACAATGACCGCCGCAGCAGCATTAAAGCGGCGGTAAAGCCGGACGACGGAAGGGACATGCGGCACTTATGAGCGCATCAGGCGGGACAAAGGCGATCGTTGCGGCGCTGGGCGCCAACCTGGCGATTGCCGCAGCGAAGTTCGTGGCGTTCGCCTTCAGCGGCTCGTCCTCGATGCTGGCCGAAGGTGTGCACTCCATCGCGGACTCCGGCAACCAGGGCCTGCTGCTGCTCGGAGGCAAGAAGGCGAAGCGCGCGGCGACCGCCGAGCACCCCTTCGGGTACGGCCGCGAGCGCTACATCTACGGCTTCCTCGTCTCCATCGTCCTGTTCACCATCGGCGGCGTCTTCGCGCTCTACGAGGGCTACGAGAAGATCCACGAGCCGCACAAGCTGGACAACTGGTACTGGCCGGTCGGCGTCCTGGTCTTCGCGATCATCGCCGAGGGCTTCTCGTTCCGTACGGCGATCAAGGAGTCCAACGAGCTGCGCGGCAAGCAGACCTGGACCCAGTTCGTACGCCGCGCCAAGGCCCCCGAGCTGCCGGTCGTCCTGCTGGAGGACTTCGGCGCACTGGTCGGTCTGGTGCTCGCGCTGGGCGGCGTCGGCCTCACCCTCGCCACCGGCGACGGCATCTGGGACGGCATCGGCACGATGTGCATCGGCGCGCTGCTGGTGCTGATCGCCCTGATCCTGGCCGCCGAGACCAAGTCGCTGCTGCTGGGCGAGGCCGCCGGCCCCGAGCAGATCGCCCAGATCCGTGCCGCGGTCGTCGACGGCGATGTCGTCACCCGTGTCATCCACATGCGCACGCTCCACCTCGGCCCCGACGAGCTGCTGGTCGCCGCCAAAATCGCGGTCAAGCACGACGGCATCGCCACCCAGATCGCCGAGGCCATCAACGCCGCCGAGGCCCGCATCCGCGAGGCCGTGCCGATCGCCCGGGTCATCTACCTGGAGCCGGACATCTACAACGAGGCCACGGCCGCCGCGGGCACCGACCCGTCGAAGACGCCGAGCGGGCACTGAATCACCCGCGACCGAACGGCCCCCGCACTCCTGACGAGCGCGGGGGCCGCTGCCGTAGGGCGCCGCCAAGCGGATCGATCACGACTGCCGTACGGTGCCAAGCCGATCGACCACGACCCGTCGATCGCGCGATGAGCCACGATCGCGCAGTGAGCCACGGGAATGCCGCTCACATGTGGGCCCACAGGGATGTCGCTCATGTGGCCGGGCACAGGGGGTGTCGCTCACGCCGTGAGCCGCGGGGCTGTCGCTCACGTGTCGGCCACAGGAACCGGGAATACCGCCCCCGGACCACCGCGTTGTGGCCCCGAGGGGGCGCTCGCAGCCCCTACGGGATGTGTTCGCCCCCGCCCTAGTGGATCTCGCGGATGCCCGCCCAGCCCTAGCGGATCTCACCGAGCACGCGCAGAATCGCCGCCTTGTCCTCCGCGCTCTGGAGCCGCGTCCGGAAGTGCGCATCCATCAGCTTCCGGGACAGCAGCGCCAGGATGCGCAGATGCTCGTCCCCGGCCGCCGCCTCCGGTACCGAGATCATGAAGACCAGCTTGGCGAGCGTGCCGTCCAGCGAACCCCAGTCGATTCCGTCCGCCGACCGCGCGAAGCCGACGACCGGCGCGGTCACCGCGTCCGTTTTGGCGTGCGGGATGGCGATCTCCTCGCCGAGCCCGGTGGTGCCCTGCGCCTCACGCGCCAGCGCCACCCGGACCAGCTCGTCGACGTCCGCCACCTTGCCGGTGCCGGCCGCCAGTTCGGCCATCTCGCGGATCGCCGCCTCCTTCCCGTCGGCGTCGAGCTGCGTCTTGACGGTCTGCTCGGTCAGATAGCCGGAGAGAACCTCGGCGGAGGGGGCGCTGTCGCTGTCGCTGTCGGCGCCGTGGCCGTCGCCGCTGACATCGTTGCCATCGGTCTCGACGCCATCGATGTCGACGGCCTCACCGTCCGAGCCCTGCCCGGGTGCAGCGGCCGGCCCGGGTACCGGGGCAACCGCCACCGCCGTACGGGACGCGCCACCGGCCACGGCCTCAGCCCCGGCCCCCGCGCCGACCCCGGCAACCACGGGTCCCGCAACTACCGGCTCCGCTACCACCGGCTCCGCCACCCCGGCCTCCGCCACCACCGACGACGCCCCGCCGGCCGTCACCGCGGCGTCAGCGCCGGCCATGACCTCGCCACCGCCTCCGGCACCGGACCGCGCCCCGCTCTTCCTCCGCTCCGCGACATCCACCAGCGCCACCGTCGTCAGCGCCGTCACCACCGCTCCGATCACCACGGCGACGAAGAACACCGGCACCCCGTCGACCGCACCCAGCACCGCCACGATCGGCCCACCGTGCGGCACCGCGTCCGCCACCCCGGCCATCCCCGCGAGGGCACCGGCCACCGCGCCACCGAGCATGTTCGCCGGAATGACCTGCGCGGGCCGCGCCGCGGCGAACGGAATCGCGCCCTCCGAGATCCCGAAGAGCCCCATGAACAGCGCCGCCATCCCCGTCTCCCGCTCCTGCTCGGAGTACAGGTGCCGACGGATCAGCGTGGCCAGCCCCTGACCGAGCGGCATCACCGGGATCGCTGCGGCGCACATGCCCATGACCGTCTGGTTTCCGGAGGCGATCAGACCCGAACCGAACAGAAACGCCGTCTTGTTGACCGGCCCGCCCATGTCGAACGCGATCATCAGGCCGAGGATCGCCCCCAGCACGATCGCGCTGGTCCCGGTCATGCCACTGAGCCAGCCGGTGAGATGGGTGAACACCCAGGAGATCGGCTTGCCGAGTACGTAGATGAAGAAGAGCCCGAGCGCGGTCGTGGCCGCGATCGGGATCACGATGATCGGCATGATCGGCTGGGCGAACCTGGGGACCTTGACCTTCTTGATCCATACGACCAGGTATCCGGCCAGGAAGCCCGTGACGATGCCACCGATGAAGCCGGCGCTCGCGTCCTTCATGCCGTACAACTCGCCATGCGTGGCGATCCAGCCGCCGATCATGCCCGGCACCAGCGCGGGCCGGTCGCCGATCGCATAGGCGATATAGCCGGACAGGATCGGCACCATCAGCTGGAAGCCGATGGTGCCGATGTTGTTGACGTCCTCCCAGAAGGAGCCCGGAGCGATCTTCAGCCCCTCGGGCGTCGGATGACCCCCCACCGCCAGCGAGATCGCGATCAGCAGGCCGCCGACCACCACGAACGGGATCATGTAACTGACGCCGTTCATCAACGCCTTGTACGCGACGCTGCGCTCCTTGCCGCCACCGGTGCCGCCGCCCCCGGAAGCCGCAGCCGCGCCGCCGCCGGCCCCGTCGCCCGGCTCGCCCCCGTACACAGGCGCACTCTGCACGCGCTCGATCAGCTGCTCGGGATGCCGGATGCCCTCCGCGACCCCGACGGCCAAGACCTTCTTGCCGACGAACCGACTGCGGTCGACATCCTTGTCCGCGGCGATGATGACGCCGTCCGCCTCTCTGACATCGTTGTCAGACAGTACATTCTCAGCCCCGATGGAGCCCTGCGTCTCCACCTTGATCTCATGCCCGAGGGACCGGGCGGTCTGGGCCAGCTTCTCCGCGGCCATGTACGTGTGGGCGATACCCGTCGGGCAGGCGGTCACTGCGAGCAGCTTCAGACCTTGCCCGCCCCTCCCCGTGCTCGTGGGGGGATCGGCTGGACTGGTGGTCACGTGGTTCTCCTTACGAACGTGCGCGCGGCCGGGCAGATGTTCCCGCGCTCCGAGGCATCCTGCATGACGTCCCGGCGCGAGCAAACCCCTCCGGAGCAACGGCCCCCAGCAGCGGGAACGCCGGTCGCCGGCGCCCCGGCCCCCGGGAATCACCGGCCGTTTCGCCACCCCTCCCTGGCCGGTACCGCACCGCATCGCCCCTCCGGGCTGGGGTTCGCTGGGCCGATCGGTGTAGATTCGTGACCAGTGCCAGACGTCGCTGCTGATGGCGGTCGGGCGGCCCGCACCGCGGACCGGCCGAGGGAGAGAGGGCCTCCGACGGACTGCGCTGCGGCCAGGGGGAGGGGTGCGTCCGCTTCCGCGTACGCTCGTATTCGCCCCGGTTGTTGCCGGGGACCTCGGCCCGCGCCGCAGACTGCCAGCCCATCCACCTCGACGCTCGAGGAGCAGCCCGCATGACGACAGCAGCCACCGGCCAGGACTTCAAGGTCGCTGACCTTTCCCTTGCCGCTTTCGGCCGCAAGGAGATCACCCTGGCC
>NZ_JOHB01000022.1:0-180393 GCF_000719605.1 Streptomyces sp. NRRL S-1813 | reverse complement strand
CCACACTCCGCCCAGGCCGGAGACTCCCCGCGTGACCCTGATCGGGCCGACCAAGACCAGGCCAACCCGCCGAAAAACAACCTAAATCACCGGTATTGCCCCTAGATGAGTGAGTCCAATGTCTGTGCTGGCCGCGACCATGGTGAAGGGCGCCCGTTGGCTCGTGTGTGACTACCAGCCTGGACGCCCTTCTTGCGGCACTGTACGTGTTCATCGACGACCATGTGGCCCCTCGTCGCCGGATCGGGCGACCCCCGAAACTGACGGACGCCGAACTGCTGTGCCCGGCAGTCGCCCAGGTCCTGCTGGGCTTCCCTTCCGCGCGGCACTGGATCCGCTTCGCCCACGCCCGGCTGGGACATCTCTTCCGCTACCTGCCCCAGCAATCGGCCTACAACAAACGGCTCAACGCCGCCGGTCCGCTGATCAGTCACGTGATCGAGGCCCTGGCCAGGCAGGTGCCCACATGGCACGACGACCTGAGGCTGATCGACTCCACGCCACTGCCCTGCGCGGCCTCCCGCGAGACCGTCAAACGCTCCGAACTGGCCGGGCACGCCGGATACGGGTACTGCCGCAGCCACTCCCGCTTCTTCTGGGGACTGCGGCTCTGTCTGGTGACCACCGCTGAGGGCATGCCGGTGTCCTGGTGCCTGGCGAACCCGAAGCTCGGCGAGCGGGAGGTGATGACCGCACTGCTGGAACGCGACCATCACCTCGTCCGCGCAGGGCAGGTGATCCTCGCGGACAAGGGCTTCGCCGGGCGGGAGTTCGAAGCCTTCCTTGCCGAACGCCTGGGCGTCCACCTGGTCCGGCCGGACCGCAAGGACGAACCGGCCCGGCACGGGAAGATCGCCCGTGTCCGGCAGTGGATCGAAGCTGTCTTCGACACCCTCAAAGGCCAGCTCAGCCTGGAACAACACGGCGGCAGAACCCCGGCCGGAGTCTTCGCCCGCACCGGCCAACGACTCCTCGCCCTCGCAGCCGCCATCTGGCACAACTGGACCACCAGCGCCAAGATCAAACGATCCCTGATCGCCTACGACCACTGAGAACATCGGACTCACTCACTAGGGGCCAGGGGCCCCGGAGCGCCGCCCCGAGCCGAGCAGGAGTGGATGCAGTCGCGGCCGGATACGACGATCAGATGTGAGCCTGATCGTGGCCTCCTGGGCGAAGCGTCGATTGAGTCGGCCGTTGGCGACTACGACGGTCCAGCCCGTCACCCACTACAGGTCGACCGGGGCCCTGACCGGACGGACGCCGCGTTGGCCGTCCGCCAGCCGTGGCCAGCCAAACCGAAGCCGCAGAAGTACAGGGTTGGAGGCCCCTCCGCTCACGCATCGCTCACGCAAGCCACCTCGCGGGGCCACGGGCCGCACGCCTCACCACGCCGCAGGTAACAGAAAGCCCCAGGCCAGCGACTATCTGACCTGGGGCTTCCACAGAGCCGCCTTCGGGATTCGAACCCGAGACCTACGCATTACGAGTGCGTTGCTCTGGCCAACTGAGCTAAGGCGGCGTGGTGCGCGGCCCAGTCTACACATCACAGAGGGGTGCTCTGTAACCCGTTTAGGAGCTGGTCAGGGGAGGGTGGGGAGTGGGGCGAAGGGGTGTGAGGCGGGTCACTTGCAGTGCTTGTTCTTCGGGGGGACGGTGCCGTTGAGGAGGTAGTTGTTGATCGCGGTGTCGATGCAGTCGCTGCCGCGGCCGTAGGCGGTGTGGCCGTCGCCCTCGTAGGTGAGCAGGGTGGCGCTGGAGAGCTGGGAGGCGAGGGCCTTCGCCCAGTTGTAGGGGGTGGCCGGGTCGCGGGTGGTGCCGACGACGAGGATCGGGGCGGCACCCTTGGCCTCGATGCGGTGGGCCGTGCCGGTGGGCTTGACCGGCCAGTATGCGCAGTTCAGAGCGGCCCAGGCGAAGCTTGTACCGAAGACCGGGGAGGCCTTGCGGAAGCTGGGCAGGGCGGCGCGGACCTGGTCGGGGGTGGTGAAGGCGGACGCGAGGTCGAGGCAGTTGACGGCGGGGTTGGCGTACATCTGGTTGGCGTAGGAGCCGTTCGGATCGCGCTCGTAGTAGCTGTCGGAGAGGGTGAGCAGCCCGCGGCCGTTGCCGGCCTCGGCCTGGGCCAGGTAGTCGCGCAGGAGGGGCCAGGCACGCTCGTCGTACATGGCGGCGATCACGCCCGTGGTGGCCAGGGACTCCGTGAGCTGTCGGTCCTCGCCCGTTGCTGCCGGGTGGGCGTCCAGCTTCTTGAACAGGGCGGAGAGCTGGTTGCCTGCGTCCTCGGTGCTCTTGGTGCCGAGGGGGCAGTTCTTGTGCTTGATGCAGTCCGCGGCGAACGCCGTGAAGGCCGTGTTGAAGCCGGTGGTCTGGTCGATGTTGGTGGTGCGGGAGTCGAGCGCCGGGTTCATCGCGCCGTCCAGGACCATGCGGCCGACGCGGGAGGGGTAGAGGCCGGCGTAGGTCGCGCCGAGGAGGGTGCCGTAGGAAGCGCCGACGTAGTAGAGCTTCTTGTCGCCCAGGGCGGCGCGCAGCACGTCCATGTCGCGGGCGGCTTCGATCGTGGAGACGTGTGAGAGCACCTTGCCGGAGCGGGTCCGGCAGTCCTTGGCGAAGGTGCGGTAGGCGCTGATGAGCTTGTTGACCTCGGCCGGGGTGTCCGGGGTCTGGTCGGTCTGGGTGTAGCGGTCCATCTGCTTGTTGTTGAGGCACTTGACCGGCTCGCTGCGGGCCACGCCGCGCGGGTCCACCGCCGCCATGTCGTAGCGCGCCCGGACCGCGGCGGGCTGGGGCGCGTACTGCTGGAGGTAGTCGATCGCCGACGCGCCGGGGCCGCCCGGATTGACCAGGAGGGAGCCGATCCGGCTGCCGGGACCGGTGGCCTTCCTGCGGGCCACCGCGAGTTCGATGTCGCCCGCGCCGGGGTCGGCGTAGTCCAGGGGCGCCTTCATCTTCGTGCACTCGAAGCCGCTCGCCCCACAGGGGCGCCAGCTCAGCTTCTGGTCGTAGTACGGGCGAAGGCCGGCCGGGGTCGAGGACGGGAGTGGCGCGAGGGTGGCGTCGGCGGTGGGGCGATGGGCACCGGCTTCCGTGGTGGGGCCCGGGGACGCCGCGGCATCGGGGGACGAACTCCCCGAGGAGCAGCCGGAGATCAGCAGAGCGGTGGCCGCGAGGAGAGCGGCGGAGGTGCGGAGCAGACGGCTGGTGGCCATGGGCGGTCCTTGGTCTCGGTCCCTGGAAGGTGGAGGCGGTGTCGGTCCCTGGAAGGTGGAGTGCGGGTGGCGGGTGTCAGCTGACGGCTGTCAGGTGGCGGTTGTCGATGTGACGGGTGTCGGGCGACGAATGCCGCTGCGGTTTGCGCGAGGGTTGCCGTGACGGTTCGAACGGAGAGTATCCGGAGGGAGACGGTGCGTGTGCGTCTCCTTGAGTGCGAAGCCGGGTGACCGGCGGGGTCGGTGTGCTGCGGTGGGTGGAGTGGTGGTCAGCCGGCGCGGAGGGCGACCGCCATCGCCTCGACCGCGAGGAGGGGGGCCACATTGCGGTCCAGGGCCTCGCGGCAGGCGATCACGGCTTCTATACGGCGGAGAGTGCGTTCGGGGGTCGAGGCGGTGGCGATGCGGTGGATGCTGTCGCGTACCTCGTCGTTGGCGAGGGGTACCGAGGCGCCCATCTGGAGGGCGAGGACGTCGCGGTAGAAGCTGGTGAGGTCGACCAGGGCCAGATCGAGGCTGTCGCGCTGGGTACGGGTGGAGCGGCGCTTCTGCTTGTCCTGGAGTTCCTTCATGGCGCCGGCCGTGCCGCGCGGCAGCCGTCCGCCCGTGCCGGCGGCGGCGCCGAGTGCGGCGCGCAGCTCCTCGGTCTCCTTGGTGTCGACATCCTCGGCGACCTGCTTGGCGTCCTCCCCCGCGGCATCGATCAGCTCCTGGGCGGCCTTGAGGCAGCCGCCGATGTCGTCGGTGCGGAGCGGGAGTTTGAGCACGGCCGCCCTACGGGCGCGGGCACGCTCGTCCGTGGCGAGCCGGCGGGCCCGGCCGATGTGCCCCTGGGTGGCGCGGGCGGCCCGGTCGGCGGCCTCGGGCTCGATGCCGTCGCGCCGGACGAGGACGTCGGCGACCGCGGCGACCGGCGGCGTCCGCAGGGAGAGATGGCGGCAGCGCGAGCGGATGGTGGGCAGGACGTCCTCGACGGAGGGCGCGCACAGCAGCCAGACCGTACGGGGAGCGGGCTCCTCGACGGCCTTGAGGAGGACGTTGCCGGCGCCTTCGGTGAGGCGGTCGGCGTCCTCCAGGACGATCACCTGCCACCGGCCGCCGGCCGGGGAGAGGGAGGACCGGCGGACCAGGTCGCGGGTTTCCTTGACGCCGATGGACAGCAGGTCCGTACGGACGATCTCGACGTCGGCGTGCGTGCCGACCAGGCTGGTGTGGCAGCCGTCGCAGAAGCCGCAGCCGGGGGCACCTCCGAGGGCGCGGTCCGGGCTGACGCACTGGAGGGCGGCGGCGAAGGCGCGGGCCGCGGTGGAGCGGCCGGAACCCGGTGGGCCCGTGAACAGCCAGGCGTGCGTCATCTGGGAGGCGCTGCCGCGGTCGGCGGACGTCTGCGGCTCCGGCTGCTCACCGGACCGCGGCCCCGATCCGGCGTGCTCCGCGGTCACGAGGGCGTCCGCATCGCGCGCGGCCGCGGCCAGCTGAGCCGTCAACCGGTCCTGGCCGACCACGTCGTCCCATACCGCCATCGCTGTCCGCCGTTCCTGTCCGTGCCGTTCCTTCGTGCCGTGCGGGGTGCGTGTGCGCCCGGCCGCAGACCACGCATTGCTCCACGCCTGACCCATTGTGGTGCAACCCACTGACAAACGAATCCGGAAGCCGGCGCCGGGCGGCCGGGACGGGGGCCGTCCGGAGCCGGAAACGGCCGTGGCCGCAGCTGTCGGGCTGCGGCCACGGCCGGTCGTTCGGGGCTTTTTCGTTGGGCCGGGGCGGGTCACCCGGATCGCCCCGGGGTGTCCCCGGGGCGATCCGGAAAGCGCGCCCTAGTTGCGCCGGCCCCGGCCGCCGCGACGGCCGTCGTCACCCGCGCCGTCGTCCGCTTCCTCGTCGGCGCGCGGGCCGAGCAGCTCGTCGGCGAGCGTCGGCAGATCGTCCAGCGGGGTCTCCTCCGCCCATTCGGGGCGCGGACGGCTGCGCTGCGCGTTCTCCACGGGGCGGCCCGTCAGCGGGTCGATCTGCGGGAGTTCGCGGGTGCGCTCGACACGCGACTCGGCGGCGGGGCCGGTGGGCCGGTCCGACGCCGCGCCGTTGGCGGCGTCCGGCCCCTCCTTGCGGAACATCCACGGCGGCACCCGGTCGGCCGGGGCGTCGTCCCGTACGGGCGGCAGCACGGCGGTCTCCGCCGCGTCGGAGCCGGCCCCGGGGCCGTCCCAGGCGTCCCGCGCATCCCGTACCGGGGGCAGCACCGCCGTCTCGTCCACCGCACCGGACACCTCGCCCTCCCCCGTAGCGGGGCGGGGCAGGTACTCCGTCCGGTCGCTGTCCTCGGCGGGACCGGACGCGGCGGAGGCGTCGGGCGTGTCCTCTCCCAGCCGCTTCCGCAGATCCGCGACGTACGTCTCGGCAGTGGGAGCCTCGGCCGCTTCCTCGGCCTCGGCAGCCGCCTTGGCCTCCGCCGCGGCCGCCGCTTCGGCTGCCGCCACCCGGGCCTCTTCGGCGCGCACCAGGGCCGTTTCGGCCTTGCGCTGCTTCTCCAGGCGGCGCTCCTCGGCCTCCTTGCGCAGCCGCGCCTCCTCCTCGTGCTGCTTACGCAGCCGCTCCTGCTCGGCCTCGCGGGCCCGCTCCTCGGCCTCGCGCCGCTGCCGCTCCGCCTCGGCGGCCTGACGGGCCTCCTCGGCGCGCTTGCGGGCCTCCTCCGCCTGACGGGCCTCCTCGCGTGCCCTGGCCTCCTCGGCCTCGCGGCGCTTGCGCTCCTCTTCCTCGGCACGCAGCTTGGCGAGCTGCTCCTGGCGCTCGCGCTCCAGGCGCTCCTCCTCCGCCTTGCGCGCGGCCTCCTCCTCGGCCTTGCGGCGGGCCTCTTCCTCGGCGGCCTTACGGGCGTCGGCCTGCGCCTTGATCTCGGCCTCGGACAACGGGAGCACCTGGTCGAGGCGGTGCCGTACGACGGTGGTGACGGCCGCGGGCTCCTGCCCGGCGTCGACGACCAGATAGCGCGCGGGGTCGGCGGCGGCCAGTGTCAGGAAACCGGCCCGGACCCGCTGGTGGAACTCGGCGGGCTCGGACTCCAGCCGGTCGGGTGCCTCGGTGAAGCGTTCCCGTGCGGTCTCCGGGGAGATGTCGAGCAGCACCGTCAGATGGGGGACGAGGCCGTCGGTGGCCCAACGGGAGATCCGGGCGATCTCCGTGGGTGCGAGGTTGCGCCCGGCGCCCTGGTAGGCGACCGAGGAGTCGATGTACCGGTCGGTGATGACGACCGCGCCACGCTCCAGGGCGGGGCGGATGACGCTGTCGACGTGTTCGGCCCGGTCGGCGGCGAACATCAGCGCCTCCGCACGGTCCGAGAGCCCGGACGTCGAGACGTCGAGGATGATCGAGCGCAGTCGCTTGCCGATGGCGGTGGCGCCCGGCTCACGGGTCACCACGACCTCGTGGCCCTTGCCGCGGATCCACTCGGCGAGCGCCTCGACCTGGGTGGACTTCCCGGCGCCGTCGCCGCCTTCCAGGGCGATGAAGAAGCCGGTGGCGGCGGGCGCCTGGGCCGGGTCGCCGCCGCGCAGCGCCTCGCGCAGATCACGCCGCAGCGGTACGCCCTGCCGGTCGTCGACCTTGCCCAGCACCAGCGCGGCGACCGGCAGCAGCAGCGCGCCGGCCAGCATCAGGGTGTAGGCGGCGCCGCCGTAGGCGAAGTTGAAGGTGCCGCTGCCGAGGTCGTGCGGGCCGATGACGGCCGCAAGCAGCGGCGCGGCGATGGCGGCCAGCGCGACCGAGAGCCGTACGACGGCGTGCAGATGCTCGGTCGTACGGGCGGTGCGGGACTCCTCGGACTCCTGCTCCAGCAGCACATGCCCCGTATTGGCGGCGATACCGGCGCTGATGCCGGACAGCAGCGCGAGCACCAGCACCGTCGTCGGATCCGGGACCAGCCCCATGGCCAGCAGCCCGACGCCGGTGGCGGCCACCGCGAGGGCGAGCAGCCGGCGCCGGGAGAGCGCGGGCAGTACCCGCTGAGCACAACGGATGCCGACGGCCGTGCCGCCGGTCAGCGCCAGCACCAGCAGGGCGAAGGCGGCCGGGCCGCCGGCCAGGTCGTAGCCGTGCAGGACGGCGAGCGCGACGGCCGCGGCGATCGCGGCGGCCACCGCGGCGCAGGCCGTCACCAGCAGCGGGAGTGCGCCCGTACGGCCCTTGTCGGCGCCCGGCCGGGCCGTGCCGCTCTCCGGCTTGTCGCCCTGTCCCGGCTGTCCGGCTTTCGCTCCGGTGTTCTTCGGGCGGCGCAGCCCCTCCAGAGGGGAGCGCGGCCGCGGCGTCTGCACACCGGGGAGCTCGATGAAGTAGAGGATCGATACGGAGGCGGCGAACAGACCGGCGGCGACATACGAGCCGAGCGCGGCCTGGTGGAGCTGGAACCAGTCGATGCCGGTGCCCAGCAGCTTGCTGATGAGCGTGACGACCACCAGGGCGGCGGCCGCGATCGGCAGCGAGAGGAAGGCGGTGCGCAGCGAGAGGCGGCGCAGGGCGTCCATGTTGTCGGGGAGGGGCCGTACGGAGGCGCCCTCAGGGGGCGGCGCGGGCAGCAGCCCGGGGGCGGCGCTCTCCCGCGCGACGGTCCACAAGCGTTCGGCGACGCCGGTGACGAAGACCGTGACCAGCAGCCACGCCAGCGCGTCGTCCGGCGTCCAGTCGATCCACAGGGGCGCGATGACCAGCAGCGCGAGCCGCAGCACATCCGCGCCGATCATCGTCCAGCGCCGGTCCAACGGCCCCGAAGGCGCCGTCAGCGCCGACAGTGGGCCCAGCAGGACGGCCCCGAAGAGCAACGTCGCCAGCATCCGGGCCGCGAAGACCGTGGTGACCGCGAGGGCTGCACCCCGATAACCACCGCCGAAGACGGGCTCGCCGCCCAGCGGTACGTATAGCGCCGCCTGAAGGGCGAGCAGTACGAGGACAAGCATGGACAGGGCATCGCCGATGCCCCCGACAAATTGGGCGCTCCACAGTCGCTTCAGTGGGGGGAAGCGGAGCAGGGCTCGCACGGCGCGCTCGCGGGAATCCGCCGCTAGGGCGCCAGAAGTGGGGGTCACGACCGTTGGCTGCTCGGCACGCGTCATCCCGCCAGCCTAGCGGGACGGTGCGCGCCGTCGAGCGCCCACCCGAACAAACGGGCGGGCACACCGGAACGCATCCGTTGTGCCCGCCCATGTCCTGCGCTTTTACCGGCGCCGCCGGTGTGAACGCAGGTCTCAGTCCTCCGCCGGCGCCGCCGTCTTCTTGGCCGCCGCCGTCTTCGCGGTGGCCTTCTTGGCGGTCGTCTTCTTCGCCGTGGTGGTCTTCTTCGCCGCGGTCTTCTTGGCGGCCGTCTTCTTCGCGGCCGTCTTCTTGGCCGGCGCCTTCTTGGCCGCCTTCTTCGCGGTCTTCTTCGCCGGCCCCTTGGCGCGCTTCTCCGCCAGCAGCTCGTAGCCCCGCTCGGCGGTGACCGTCTCGACGTCGTCGTCCCGCCGCAGCGTCGCGTTGGTCTCGCCATCGGTGACATACGCACCGAACCGGCCGTCCTTGACCACCACCGGATTCCCGCTCACCGGGTCCGTGCCCAGCTCCTTCAGCGGCGGCTTGGCGGCGGCCCGCCCGCGCTGCTTGGGCTGTGCGTAGATCGCCAGCGCCTCGTCGGTCGTGATCGTGAAGAGCTGGTCCTCGGTCTCCAGGGAGCGCGAGTCGGTGCCCTTCTTGAGGTACGGGCCGTAGCGGCCGTTCTGCGCGGTGATCTCCACGCCCTCGGGGTCCTTGCCGACGACGCGCGGCAGCGACATCAGCTTGAGCGCGTCCGCCAGAGTCACGGTGTCCAGGGACATCGACTTGAAGAGCGAGGCGGTGCGCGGCTTGACCGCGTTCTTGCCGGTCTTCGGGGTGCCCTCGGGCAGGATCTCGGTGACGTACGGGCCGTAGCGGCCGTCCTTGGCGACGATCTGGTGGCCGCTGTCCGGGTCCATGCCCAGCTCGAAGTCACCGCTCGGCTTGGCGAGCAGCTCCTCCGCGTACTCCACGGTCAGCTCGTCGGGCGCCAGGTCGTCGGGGACATCGGCGCGCTGATGGCCCTCGGCGTCCTTCTCCCCGCGCTCGACGTACGGGCCGTAGCGGCCGACCCGCAGCTTGATGTCGTCGCTGACCGGGAAGGACGAGATCTCCCGGGCGTCGATCGCGCCCAGGTCCTCGACCAGCTCCTTCAGACCGCCGAGGTGGTCGCCGTCGCCGTTGCCGGCGTCCGCGGCACCGCCCTCGCCGTGGCCCTGGCCGTAGTAGAAGCGCCGCAGCCACGGCACGGACTGCGCCTCACCGCGCGCGATGCGGTCGAGGTCGTCCTCCATCCGGGCGGTGAAGTCGTAGTCGACCAGCCGGCCGAAGTGCTTCTCCAGGAGGTTGACCACCGCGAAGGAGAGGAAGGACGGGACGAGCGCGGTGCCCTTCTTGAAGACATAGCCACGGTCGAGGATCGTGCCGATGATCGACGCATAGGTCGACGGACGGCCGATCTCGCGCTCTTCCAGCTCCTTGACCAGCGTGGCCTCGGTGTAGCGGGCGGGCGGCTTGGTGGCGTGCCCGTCGGCGGTGATCTCCTGCGCGGCCAGCGCATCGCCCTCGGCGACCTGCGGCAGCCGGCGCTCGCGGTCGTCGAGCTCCGCGTTCGGGTCATCCGCGCCCTCCACATAGGCCTTGAGGAAGCCGTGGAAGGTGATGGTCTTGCCGGACGCGCTGAACTCGGCGTCCCGGCCGTCGGCGGCACGGCCACCGATCTTGACGGTGACGGAATTACCGGTCGCGTCCTTCATCTGGGAGGCGACGGTCCGCTTCCAGATCAGCTCGTAGAGCCTGAACTGGTCGCCGGTCAGACCGGTCTCGGCCGGGGTACGGAAGCGGTCGCCGGAGGGGCGGATCGCCTCGTGCGCCTCCTGGGCGTTCTTGACCTTGCCGGCGTAGGTGCGCGGCTTGTCCGGCAGGTAGTTCGCGCCGTACAGGTGCGTCACCTGCGCCCGGGCCGCGACGACCGCGGTGTCCGAGAGCGTGGTGGAGTCCGTACGCATATAGGTGATGAAGCCGTTCTCGTACAGCTTCTGCGCGACCTGCATCGTGGACTTGGCGCCGAAGCCGAGCTTGCGGCTGGCCTCCTGCTGGAGGGTGGTCGTACGGAACGGCGCGTACGGCGAGCGGCGGTAGGGCTTGGACTCGACCGAGCGCACCGCGAAGTCGGTGTTCTCCAGGGCGGCGGCGAGCGCGCGGGCGTTCGCCTCGTCCAGATGGAGGACGTCGTTCTTGAGCTGCCCGTTGGCGCCGAAGTCACGGCCCTGCGCAATACGGCGGCCGTCGACGGAGTTCAGGCGGGCGGTCAGCACCGACGGGTCACTGGCGTCGCCGGCGCGCCCCGTCGAGAAGGTGCCGGTCAGGTCCCAGTACTCGGCGGAGCGGAAGGCGATGCGCTCGCGCTCCCGCTCGACGACGAGACGGGTCGCGACGGACTGCACCCGGCCGGCCGACAGCCGGGGCATGACCTTCTTCCACAGGACCGGCGAGACCTCGTAGCCGTAGAGGCGGTCGAGGATACGGCGGGTCTCCTGGGCGTCGACCAGCTTCTGGTTCAGGTCGCGCGGATTGGCGACGGCCTCGCGGATCGCGTCCTTGGTGATCTCGTGGAAGACCATCCGGTGGACGGGGACCTTGGGCTTGAGGATCTCCTGGAGGTGCCAGGCGATGGCCTCGCCCTCCCGGTCCTCATCTGTGGCGAGGTAGAGCTCGTCGGACTCGGCCAGCAGCTCCTTGAGCTTCTTGACCTGGTCCTTCTTGTCACTGTTGACGACATAGATCGGCTGGAAGTCGGCGTCGACGTTCACGCCGAGGCGGGCCCAGGGCTCGCCCTTGTACTTCGCCGGGACCTCTGCGGCGCCGTTGGGCAGGTCACGGATGTGCCCGACGCTGGCCTCGACCACGTAGCCAGGGCCGAGGTAGCCCTTGATCGTCTTCGCCTTGGCAGGCGACTCGACGATGACGAGTCGGCGGCCGCCGCCGTCTGCGGTCTCGCTGGTCGGGGACAACTTCGCTCTTCTCTCCGGTCGACGCTGGAATTGCCCCCCGGCCGGACGCCGGGGTGCACTGCGGTGACGCTTGACGCTTGACGCTGCGGAGTGTGACGGTACCTCCCGGCCCCGTGTCAAACGGAAAAACCCCGCAACGCCACTCGAACGGTAACCCGACTACATGCCTTCATGCCGCCCGGACCGCATCAAGGCGCTCGCCACGGGCCCGGGACGCGCCTTGTGGATCATGGCAGGGCCGCGCTGCACCCCGGCGCCCACCTCGGCCGTTCCCCGCGCACCGCGGCTCCGGCGCCGTCGGTGATGTCACACAGTGACGGATCCCCGGCGCATCGCCCCTCGCCCCGGGGCCGCACACCGAACCGTCCGCGGGCCGACGACCGTCACAAAGCGGCGGCCGGATGCCGTCATTGCCTTGATACAGCACGTAAGCGGGCTGGCAGGATGGATACGGCACGGCTCGCCGTTCGAGTCGAGTACTGCCGTCATCACGCACCCTCGGGGGGACCTCACCCATGGCGAACCAGTACCCCGGACCGCCGCCGGATCAGCCGCCTGGTCAGCCCGGCCAGAACCCCTACGCCACGCCGGACGACGGCCGGCCCGCCGATGCCGGATACGGCTACCCGCAGGGCGGCCGCCCCGGGGACCCCGGGTACGGCTATCCGCAGGCCGGCTCGCAGCCCCAGCCCGGATACGGCTACCCGAGCGATGTCCTACAGCCGCCGCCCGCGCCCGGTTTCCCGCCGAGCACTGCGCCGCAGCCCGCGCCCGGGGGATTCCAAAGCGGTCCCGGGGGATTCCAGGGCGGCCCCGGCGGGCTCCAGAGCGGCCCCGGGGGATTCCAGGGCGGGGCCCAGCCCGGCGGGATGGCGCTGGCGCTGGGCGATATAGCGGTGACCGGGGACACGGTCGTCACACCCGCCGGGCCGATGCCGCTCAAGGGCGCGATATGGACGGCGACCGACATGTCGCGGACGGAGGAGAAGACGCCGGCGCACGCGGTCGTGCTCGCCATCGTCTTCTTTTTCTTCTGTCTGCTCGGTCTGCTCTTCCTGCTGATGAAGGAGCGGGTGACCACCGGTTTCGTGCAGGTCACGGTGAACAGCGGTGGCCGGCACCACTCCACGATGGTCCCGGTGCAGTCACGCGAGCAGGTGCTGTTCGTGCTCAACCAGGTCAACTACGCCAGGTCGCTGAGCGTGTGAGCCCCGGGGAATCTCGGGGTCCCGGGGAGTCCTGGGGCCCCGCCGAGCCCGTGGAGCCCACGGGGGCCTCGATCCGGACCCGTACCGTCCGCCGGGCATCGATCGCTCTCGGCGTCGGAGCGTCGGCCGCCGTCTATCTCTGGCACACCGATCCGCACCAACCGGGGCAGCTGCTGATCCCGTGCCCGTTCAAATGGGCCACCGGGCTGCTGTGCCCGCTGTGCGGCGGGACGCGGATGGCGTACGACCTGATGCACGGCGACGTCGTGACGGCCTTCCATGACAACGCCGTGCTGCTCGTGCTGGCCGGGCCGGCCGTCGCGTACGCCGTCGGGCGCTGGCTGGTCGCGGGGCTCGGCGGACGCGTCCACCGGCCACGGCTCTCGGCCCGCGGCAATGCCGTGGTGCTCGGCATCGCCGCGGTGTGGATGGTCGCCCGCAACCTGGTCTCCTAGGGGGCGACACCCCCTGGGAGACGTCCCGGAGAGTCCGGCCCCGCTGTTCCGGACCCTCGTGCGTCAGCGGACGGTGACCTTGACCACCGGCGAGACGGTGCTGCCGGCGCCCATACGGAGCTGGTTGACGCCCTTGATGCCGAGCTTGACCCGTACCGAGTACGTGCCACTGGCGTTGACCGGCGTCTGAGCGGGCAGCGAGACCCACTTCGTGCCCTGCTTCTGCTGGACGGTGACCTTGGTGCCGGCCTTGATGCCCTTGGCGGTGCCGGAGATCCGGAACTCCTGCCAGGCGTTGACGGTGGCCGCGCTGGCCTTGGCCGTCAGTGCCGCGGCGGCCGGGGCGCTGGCCACGACGGGCGTGGGCGAGTGGAGGTCCTTCGGCGCGGCGAAGGCCGCGGCCGAGCCGCCGGCGAGGAGGGAGACGGCGATGGCGCCTACGGCGACGTAGCGGAGTGCACGGTTCATGTGGGTTCCTCACTGAAGGGTCGTGAGCCTGCCGGTCGTTGCTGACCTTCACTGAGGAACATGCCCATCGGCCCGGAAAAGTTCCCGCGTACCGCCACACATCGGCCATCTGTCACAGAACTGGCCGGAAGTGAACGTAGCGGCTCGCAACGGGAGTTGTGGGCGGCGCCCCGGCACCGGCGGTACGGGCCCGACGGCACAGCGGCCCGGGCACCACGGCTCCCCGTCCCCGGCTCAGCAGTCAGGGCTCCCGGCTCCCGGCTCCCGGCTCCCGGCTCCCGGCTCCCGGCTCCCGGCTACAACGCTGCCAGCAACCAGCCGCCCGTGGCCAGGAACACGACCCCGGACAGCAGCGCCGTCACGGTGGCCACCGGGCGGCTGACGCCCTCGGCGACCGGCGCTCCGGTCCGTGCGCAGACGCCCGTCCACACCAGCAGTCCGGCGCCGAACAGCGCGAACGCCGCACCGGCAAATACCTCGGGTCCACTCTCCATGCGGGCAGCGTGGCACCCCACGACGGCATCCCGGCGAACGCCGGATGAACGACGTCCGCTCGCTCCGCACCGCTCCCCCGGCCTCCGTCAGCCGCCCGCGGCCACCGGCTCCAGGAACCCCTGCTCGACCAGCGACCGGATCGAAGCCGGCGTACGGTCCCGCAGCTGCACCGGGTCCTCGCCGACGAGTTGGGCGATGGCGTCCAGAATCCGCCCGGCCGGGAGCGAGCCGTCACACACCCCGGCGAAGCCTGCGGCGACCGTGTCCACCTTCGTCGCGCGCCGCATACCGCGGTTCTGACGCAGCACCACATGCTCGGGGTCCTCCGCCCCGGGCAGCCCGACCTGCTCCTGCAGCACTTCGTCGGCGAGCCGGAAGTGGCCGGCCAGCAGCGCCGCGTCGTCCATGGCCCGCAGATAGTCCTGGCGGGCGAAGTGCCGTACGACCGACTCCCCCAGCGGTTGTTCCACCGGATGCGGCCATTCCTCGACCGTGACGGACGGGGAGTCCGATCCGGACTTGCGCAGGGTGATCCAGCCGAAGCCGATGGCCTTGGTCCTGCGTGCCTCGAATTCGTCGAGCCAGGCGTCGTACCGCGCGGCATACTCCTCGTCGCCGGTACGGTGGTCGCCGGCGTCACGCAGCCACAGCTCGGCGTACTGGGTGATGTCCTGCACCTCGCGCTGCACGATCCAGGCGTCGCAGCCGCGCGGCACCCAGGAACGCAGCCGGTCGTGCCAGTCCTCGCCCGCCACATGCTGCCAGTTGGCCAGCAGCTGGCAGTATCCGCCGTCGTTGAGATGCGCGGCGGACTGCTGGACGAGTGTCCGGCACAGGTCGTCGCCGCCCATGCCGCCGTCGCGGTAGGTGAGGCGGGCGCCGGGCGAGATCACGAACGGCGGGTTGGACACGATCAGGTCGTACGTCTCGTCACCGACGGGCTCGAACAGCGAGCCCTCCCGCAGGTCGGCCGGCCCCGCCCCGGAGAGCGCCAGGGTCAGCGCGGCGATCCGCAGCGCCCGGGGGTTGAGGTCCGTGCCCGTGACGTGGGTGGCGTGCTGCGCGGCATGCAGCGCCTGAATGCCGGAGCCCGTGCCGAGATCGAGCGCTTTGGTGACCGGCCTGCGGACCGTGAGCCCGGCGAGGGTCGTGGACGCACCGCCGACGCCGAGCACCAGCTCCGCGCGGTCCCGTTCCCCGACGCCCCGGATGCCGCCGGCGCCGCCGACCGCACAGCCCAGGTCGGAGACGATCCACCAGTCCTGCTCCTCGGGGCCGCTGTACGGGCGCACGTCCACGCTCGCGCGCAGCTCCTCGCCGTCCTGCACCAGCCAGCCGTCGGCGAGGCAGTCCGCGACCGGCAGCGCGGCCTGCGCCCGCCGCAGCTCCACCGGGCGCTGCAACAGGAACAGCCGCACCAGGGTCTCCAACGGGCTGTCGCCGCGCGTCGCCCGCAGGGCGGGGACGGTCTCGCTGCGCGCCAGCGCGGCATAGGCCGGCGCGCCGAGCAGATCCAGCAGCCCGTCGGCGGTGAAGGCGGCGGCCAGCAACGCCTCGCGCAGCCGGGCGGTGCGGGCGTTGCTCTCGGGGTCCTGGACATCAGCGGTGGGGAGGTGCGTACTCACACCCACCATTGTCGGCCCTGCCACCGACAATCGGCGACGGCCCGGCGCCACGCCCTTCTCGGGCGCGTCGCCGGGCCGTACGGAGCCGTTGCTGTTCGCGTACGCCGCGGGCTCTCCCCACGGGTGCGGGCGCTCCTGCCGTTACGACTTCTTGGACTGCGTGGGAGCCGGGGCGCCGGACGCGGCCGGGTTCTGGCAGCCCTTCTGGGCGGCCATCGCCTTGCCGACGTCGCCGGCCTCCAGGTTCTTGAAGGCTGCCTCGCTCTGCTTGTTGAGTTTGTTGATGCCGCTGGAGAGATCGCGCAGACCGTCCGCGAACTTGAGCTTGTCCGAGGTGTCGAGTTTGTTGACCTGCTTCTGCAGGTCCGCGTAGCCCTTGGACAGTGAGTTGAGCTCCTTGACGGCGTTCTGCTGGGCCTGCTTGCCCTGTTCGGTCGGCGGCTGCCCGGCCTTCTCCAGGGACTTGGCCAGCGAGGCGTAGGCGCTGGAAATCTTCTGGAAGGCCGCCGAGTCCGTCTGCTGGACCTTCTTGGAGTCCGTGCTGCCGTCATCGGCCGTCTGCATGGCGCCGTTGGCGTCCTGGATCTGCTTGAACTGAGCCTGCGCAGGGTCGCAGAAAGTCTTCGCCCAGTCATTGAGCTTCTTGTTGCTGTCGTCGCTGCAGCCGGTCAGCGCGAGCACCAGTGCCGCACCGCCGGACAGTGCAGCCACAAGCTTCTTGTTCACCGGATTGGTCCCTTCCATGGCTCTCGGCCCCGGAACATACACGGCCAAAGGGCCTGGGCCACCGGTCGGGCATCCCCTCCGGCCCTCATTGCAGCCATTTGCACCAAGGACCGCAGGGCCACCCGAGCATGCGGAAGGCGGGTGGCCGGCAGCTGCAAAATACGCCGTCCACCCGCCCAGTTGAGCGGTCCGCGAGGCCTTCGGGAGGTCCTTTCCGGCTAGGACGCCACCGCCGTCTCGGCTGACTTGGCGATGCTTTCCGGATCTTCGGAGTTGTCTTCGTCACCTACGGCGATTCCCCGCCGCTTGGAGACGTAGACCGAACCGACGATGACGGCGATCGCCAGCGCCGAGACCACGATCCGTACGCCGACGCTCTTGTCCTGGCCGTACGAGAACTTCACCACAGCGGGCGCGATCAGCAGCGCCACCAGGTTCATGACCTTCAGCAGCGGGTTGATCGCCGGTCCCGCGGTGTCCTTGAACGGGTCACCCACGGTGTCACCGATGATCGTCGCGGCATGCGCCTCGCTGCCCTTGCCGCCGTGATGGCCGTCCTCGACGAGCTTCTTGGCGTTGTCCCACGCGCCACCGGAGTTGGCGAGGAAGACCGCCATCAGCGTGCCGGTGCCGATCGCGCCCGCCAGGAACGAACCGAGCGCGCCGACGCCGAGCGAGAAGCCGACCGCGATCGGGGTGAGCACCGCCAGCAGCCCGGGGGTGGCCAGCTCACGCAACGCGTCCTTGGTGCAGATGTCGACGACCCGCCCGTACTCGGGCTGCTCGGTGTAGTCCATGATCCCGGGGTGCTCGCGGAACTGCCGGCGCACCTCGAAGACCACCGCTCCCGCCGACCGCGACACCGCGTTGATCGCCAGCCCGGAGAACAGGAAGACGACCGAGGCGCCGAGGATCAGCCCGACCAGGTTGTTGGGCTGCGAGATGTCCAGGCTCAGCCCCATCCCGCCGGCGGCGTTGCCGACCTCCCGTACAGCGGTGGCGATCGCGTCCCGGTACGAGCCGAAGAGCGCGGCCGCGGCCAGTACGGCGGTCGCGATGGCGATGCCCTTGGTGATGGCCTTGGTGGTGTTGCCGACCGCGTCCAGGTCGGTCAGCACCTGCGCGCCGTCACCGGTGACGTCGCCGGACATCTCCGCGATGCCCTGCGCGTTGTCGGAGACCGGACCGAAGGTGTCCATCGCCACGATCACGCCGACGGTGGTCAGCAGGCCGGTGCCGGCCAGGGCCACCGCGAACAGCGCCAGGATGATGGAGGCACCGCCCAGCAGATACGCCCCGTACACGGCCAGGCCGATCAGCACCGCCGAGTAGACGGCCGACTCCAGACCGATCGAGATGCCGGCGAGGATGACCGTGGCCGGGCCGGTCAGCGAGGTCTTCCCGATGTCCCTGACAGGACGTCGGCTGGTCTCGGTGAAGTAGCCGGTCAGCTGCTGGATCAGCGCGGCCAGCACGATGCCGATGGCGACCGCCACCAGCGCCAGCATCCGCGGGTCACCGCTGCGGCCCAGCACCTCGGTGTCGGTGACACCGGTCAGGTCGCCGTAGCTGGACGGCAGGTAGGTGAACACCGCGATGGCCACCAGCACCAGCGAGATGCCCGCGGAGATGAAGAAACCGCGGTTGATCGCCGTCATGCCGCTGCGGTCGCTGCGCCGGGGCGCGACGACGAAGATGCCGACCATCGCGGTGAGCACCCCGATGGCCGGGACCAGCAGCGGGAAGGCGAGCCCGGCGTCACCGAAGGCCGCCATGCCCAGGATGAGGGCGGCGACCAGGGTCACCGCGTACGACTCGAAGAGGTCGGCCGCCATACCGGCGCAGTCACCGACGTTGTCGCCCACGTTGTCCGCGATGGTCGCGGCGTTGCGCGGGTCGTCCTCGGGGATGCCCTGCTCGACCTTGCCGACGAGGTCGGCGCCGACATCCGCGGCCTTGGTGAAGATGCCGCCGCCGACCCTCATGAACATCGCGATCAGCGCGGCGCCGAGACCGAATCCCTCCAGCACCTTGGGCGCGTCGACCGCGTACACGAGCACCACGCAGGACGCGCCGAGCAGGCCCAGCCCCACGGTGAACATGCCGACGACGCCACCGGTACGGAATGCGATCTTCATTGCCTTGTGCGAGACGGCCGTAAGATCCTTTTTCCCGGTGTCCCCCGCGGCCGGAGTGGCTTCCCGGGCGGCCGCCGCCACGCGCACATTGCTGCGTACGGCGAGCCACATGCCGATATAGCCGGTGGCCGCGGAGAATCCGGCGCCGATCAAGAAGAAGGCGCTGCGTCCGGCGCGCTGCGTCCAATTGTCCGCGGGCAGCAGCATGAGCAGGAAGAACACCACGACGGCGAATACGCCGAGGGTCCGCAACTGCCGTGCCAGGTAGGCATTTGCGCCTTCCTGCACGGCCGCCGCGATCTTCTTCATACTGTCGGTTCCCTCACCGGCCGCGAGCACTTGGCGGACCAGCACCGCCGCGACAGCCAGCGCCGCCAGGGCGACCACGGCGATCACCAGCACGAGGCCGCGGTTGCCCGCCGTAAGTGAGGGCCCCGCCAGAAAAGTGGGGGTGTCAAGCAACTGAGGGGTGTAAGGCCCCGCCATTCGTCCTCCTTGACGTTTGGCACATGGGCGCGCGGAAGCACGCTCAGGCGTCCTGAGCAAGATGTGGACGGATTGTAGGGAGCCACGGTTGATCAAAACAGTACGCGTCAAAGGGAATTCGCCGTGAGCAGCGAAGATCAAAAGGTCGACGCCACACGGAATTCGCCCGGACGAAGGAATGCGACGAATTCGCTGACCATCGCCCGATGATCTCTCTGTCGTACTGATCGCCCATTGATCGCAAACTGATCGTCGCTGCTCAAGGACATCGCCTCGGAGCCTGAGGCGATGGAGGCTTGCGTGACGCCGGAGAGAATTGATCCGCCCGTATACGACCGAACGGGTGCCCCGCAGCGCGCGGACCGCTCCCCGGCACCCGATGAGAGCCCGTCAGATCGAGTCCGGATCGCAACCCATGAGGGTTGGTGGGCGGGGGGCGGGATAGGCGCCTGGGCGATGGGCGGGAAACAGGGGCAGGCGGCAGGGCGAGGGGGGGCGGGGCCGAGGCAGGGGCGGGGGCCGGGGCCGGTGTCCGGGGTCGGCTTACGGTGCCGCGCGTGACGGGGTCAGCAGAGGCCGCCGGACAGCGGAGGCCGCGTCGGGCAGCGGCGGCCCGCACGTGTCACGGTGGGGACAGTGAGGAGGGGCGAGCCATGCCGCTGCCCGCCCCGGGGACGGCGTCGCTCAGCTCACCATCGCGTCGGCCGGCCCCGTCGGGCAGCCTGAGGGAGCCGACGGGCAAGATCGAGAAAAAACCGGCGGTCCGGGTGCCGGACGCCGGATGGGGCGCGAGCCCGATCAGCTCACGCGAGCGGCCGGGATGCGCTCGACCGGGGCGCGGCCGAACGGTCCACGAGGGCGGCAGGCGCAACGACGTGTGCCCCGCCGGCTACGGACGTACGCCGCGGCTTCCAGGGCATCCCACAAGGCGCTCCGCCGGAGCGCTACGGCAGGACAGCAGCCGTCGCGGTGGGCCAGGTCATGCGGATCAGTCCGCCGTCCTTGCCCGCGGTCACCTCGACATCGTCGACCAGTCCGCTGATCACGGCGAGGCCCATTTCGTCCTCGCCCTCGGCGTCGCTCTCCGCGGCGCCCTCGGTCTCGTCGGTGCCCCCGGACGTACCGGAGTCGCCGGACACCCCGTCGCCCACCTCGATCGAGAACTTCTTCTCGTCCTCGATCAGCAGGACACGGACGGGCTCCTCGATGTCATGGCTCTCGTGCAGCCCCACGGCCCGGCTGCACGCCTCACCGACGGCGAGCCGCACCTCGTCCAGTACGGCCTCGTCCACCCCGGCGCGCCGTGCCACGGCAGCCGCGACCAGACGTGCGGTGCGGACGTGCTCGGGAAGGGCGCTGAAGCGAAGTTCGACGGTGGCCATGCCATCCCCCTCGTTATGCGGGCGTGCGGCGCAGGGGGCCGGACACCGTGTCCGGGACCCCCCACTGCTTCCTCCCCCCGCACCTGATGGCGCGGGGGACCGGCGAAGTCGTCAGTCAGTAGCTGCGACGGCTTCGTCGACCGAGGTGTGAATCGGGAACACCTTGGTCAGTCCGGTGATACGGAAGATCTTGAGAATGCGCTCCTGGTTGCAGACCAGGCGCAGCGAGCCCTCATGGGCACGCACCCGCTTGAGTCCGCCGACCAGCACGCCGAGCCCAGTGGAGTCGAGGAAGTCGACACGTTCCATGTCCACCACGAGGTGGTAGCTTCCGTCGTTCACAAGCTCGACCAGCTGCTCCCGCAGCTTGGGCGCGGTGTATACATCAATCTCGCCACCGACCTCGACGACCGTACGGTCGCCAACGGTCCGGGTCGACAGGGACAGGTCCACGGATCCTCCAGCACCTTGCTATCGAGCGGTCGCCCCCCTGGGGCCTCCCCACCGAAGGTAGGGGCGGATCTGGCAGCCGCGATGGCATTCAATCACTTACCGGCAGGCGTGCACGACGCCCTTTGAGCATTGTCCGTCACTCCGGTGACACACTCGGTGCCGATGGCCTCCAATCCAGTCCCGCCGGATGCGGGCGCGCGCCCTTCCCCAGGCATGATTCTCGAACGTCTCGCCCGGGGCGCGACCCGCGCTGCGCGCATCACTCATACGGAGCACTTGCCCCCGCGCATCGGCCGCCATGCCGACTGGCCGGAACAGATCCGGCCGGAAGTGATCGATGCCATCCGTTCGGCCGGAATCGAGCGTCCCTGGGCCCACCAGGCACGGACATCCGAACACGCGCTGCGCGGCGAGTCGGTCGTCGTCGCCACCGGCACCGCCTCGGGGAAGTCCCTGGCGTATCTCGCGCCGGTCCTCTCCACGCTCCTGGACGGCTCCGAGGCCCCGAACGGGCGGGGCGCCACGGCCCTGTATCTGGCCCCCACGAAGGCGCTGGCAGCCGATCAGAGGCGTGCCGTACGCGAACTGGCCGCCCCGCTGGGCACCGCGGTGCGGCCCGCGGTCTACGACGGCGACACCCCCGTCGAGGAGCGCGAGTGGGTCCGCCAGTACGGCAACTACGTCCTGACCAACCCCGACATGCTGCATCGCGGCATCCTGCCGGCGCACGCCCGCTGGTCCTCCTTCCTGCGCGCGCTGCGCTATGTCGTCATCGATGAATGCCACAGCTACCGCGGCGTCTTCGGCTCCCATGTCGCGCAGGTCATCCGCCGGCTGCGCCGCATCTGCGCCCGGTACGGCTCCGAGCCGGTGTTTCTGCTCGCTTCCGCCACGGCCGCGAAGCCGGCGCAGGCCGCGACCCGGCTCACCGGTCTGCCCGTGGTGGAGATCACGGAGGACACCTCGCCGCGCGGCGAGTTGGTCTTCGCGCTCTGGGAGCCGCCGCTGACCGAACTCCACGGCGAGCAGGGGGCCCCGGTCCGCCGGACCGCGACCGCCGAGACCGCGGATCTGCTCACCGACCTGGCCGTCCAGGGCGTACGCACCGTCGCCTTCGTCCGCTCCCGGCGCGGCGCCGAGCTGATCGCCCTGATCGCGCAGGAGCGGCTCGCGGAGGTGGACCGCTCGCTGCCCGGGCGGGTCGCCGCGTACCGGGGCGGATATCTGCCCGAGGAGCGCCGCGCCCTGGAACGCGCTCTGCACAACGGCGATCTGCTCGGCCTGGCCGCCACCACCGCGCTCGAACTGGGCGTGGACGTCTCCGGTCTGGACGCCGTGGTGATCGCCGGCTATCCGGGGACCCGGGCGTCCCTGTGGCAGCAGGCCGGCCGGGCGGGCCGTTCGGGGCAGGGGGCGCTCGCCGTGCTCGTGGCCCGCGACGACCCGCTGGACACCTATCTCGTCCACCACCCCGAGGCGCTCTTCGACCAGCCCGTCGAGTCCACCGTCCTCGACCCCGACAACCCCTACGTGCTCGCCCCGCACCTGTGCGCGGCCGCCGCCGAACTCCCGCTCACGGAATCCGACTTCGTGCTCTTCGGACCCGCGGCCGGTGGTCTGATGCCGCAGCTGGAGGCCGCGAACCTGCTGCGGCGGCGCGCCAGGGCCTGGCACTGGACGCGCCGTGAGCGGGCCGCCGACCTCACCGACATCCGCGGCCAGGGCGGCCCGCCGGTGCAGATCGTGGAGGCCGGCACCGGGCGGCTGCTGGGCACCGTGGACGCCGCCGCCGCGCACACCACCGTCCACGACGGCGCGGTCCACCTCCACCAGGGCCGTACCCATGTCGTCCAACACCTCGACCTGGCCGACAACGTGGCGCTCGTCGAGGAGGCCAGTCCGCCCTATTCCACAACTGCCCGCGACACCACCGCCATCGCCGTCCTCGAGACCGACACGGAGGTCTCGTGGGGCGACGGCCGGCTGTGCTTCGGGTCCGTCGAGGTCACCAATCAGGTCGTCTCCTTCCTGCGCCGCAAACTGATCACCGGCGAGATCCTGGGCGAGACCAAGCTCGATCTGCCGCCCCGTACGCTGCGCACCCGCGCGGTGTGGTGGACGGTCACCGAGGACCAACTCGACGCCGCCCGCATCAACCCCGAGCAGCTGGGCGGCGCCCTGCACGCCGCGGAACACGCCTCCATCGGCATGCTGCCGCTCTTCGCCACCTGCGACCGCTGGGACATCGGCGGCGTCTCGATTCCTCTCCACCCGGACACCCTGCTGCCGACCGTCTTCGTCTACGACGGCCATCCGGGCGGCGCCGGCTTCGCCGAGCGCGCCTTCCACACGGCCGCCGCCTGGCTCACCGCCACGCGCGATGCCATCGCCTCCTGCGAATGCGAGGCCGGCTGCCCTTCCTGCATCCAGTCGCCCAAGTGCGGCAACGGCAACGACCCGCTCCACAAGCGGGGAGCCATCCGGTTGCTGGGCGAGCTGTTGCGCGGGGCGCCACGGGGGACGTGACGGGAGTGCCGCCACGGGCGGGGCCCGGACCTCGGCAGCCGTGGCGGGCCGGGCCCGCGCCGGGTCGCTGCGCCCCGCCGGTCCGGCGCGGGCCCGTACCCGCGAGGTGAACGGGCTGCGGCCCGCTTCGGCCGAGACATCGGCGACCGGCCCGGCCACCGCACAGCGCACCAGGCGGGTGTGCTGCGCGGCCGCCACCCGGCGGGCCGCCGCACAGGCGCCGGCCGGGCCCTGAAGTGCGTGATCAGCGGCGGCCAGCGCCGCCAGGTCCGCGGCGCCGCCCGCCCGGTGGCGTGCCGTGACGGCCTGTCCGACGGCGATCAGGGCCACGAAGACCGCACACAGCGCCGCCGCCGCGAAGACCGTCCAGACCGTCGCCGAGCCCTCATCGGCGCACCGTCTCCTCTGCAAGAGCCACCGCCTCCCCTCCGACCTGGACCGTCAGCTGCCCCACACCGGGCAGTTCGGCGTCGACCCGTACGCGCACCAGGTCGCCCTCCCGCGTCAGCGCGATCCGCGCGCCCCGTGGAGCCGCCCCCCGCGCCGCCGAGAGCGCCGCCGCCCGTGGTTCCGACCGCGCCGCGGCACGCGCCCCCGCCTGCGCCGCGTCCACACACTCGATACGGGCACAGACCGCCATCAGCCCCCAGATGAGCGCCGCCACCACCGCCACCAGCACGGGCAGGACCACGGCGGCCTCCGCGGTCACAAATCCGGCGTCCCGCGCGCCCCGCGGGGCGTCCCGGGTCCTGGGCCCGGGGGCCCGACGACGCGGGGCCCCGCGATCAGAACTGGACATTGATCGCCCTCTCGAGCACCGACTGGAGCAGCGCCTTCACCGGTCCGCTCGTCACGACCTTGTAGAGCACGGCCGCCAAGGCGCAGGCCGCGAGCGTCCCCACGGCGTACTCCGCCGTGGTCATCCCCCGGTCGTCGGCCCCGAGCGCACGCAGCTCCGCCCACCACCGTCGGAACATTCCACCCCGAAACATTGCATCCCCCTTTGTATGACCTCTGTGTGTGACCTCTGTTGGACGGCCTCGGATGATCGGTTGAAGGGCCTCGGATGAAGGGCCTCTGGCATGACCGTTGGCGGGTCTCGCTCGGCCACCGGTCATGCGGCCGGTGCGTGGGGCGTCCACCCACCGGCGACACAGCCGGTCAGCCGGACTCCTCCACCGCCGGCGTCCACCCGCCCCGCACCGTTTCCTCCCCCGGCCGTCGAACTCGCCTCGCTGCCCGCTCAGTTACGCCCCAGCAGACCGCCGGCCAGGCCGATCAGTACCGGCGCCACTCCGAGCGCCAGGAACGCCGGCAGAAAGCACGCCGACAGCGGCAGGGTGACCAGCACCCCGGCCCGTCGCGCACGCGCGGTCGCGGCTCGGGCCTGCTCCGCGCGGAGTTCGGCGGCGATCCGGGAGGCCGATTCGACGGCCGGGACCCCGGATATTCCGGCGCGTTCCATACAGCGCGCCAGCCCTTCGGCCCCGGGGAGAGCGGCCAGCCGCGGCCATACGACGGCGGGTTCACCGCCCAGACGCAGTTCCGCCGCCGCCTGACGCAGCCGCTCGGCAACCGGTCCGTCGAGCGACCGGCCCACCGCTTCGGCCGCTTCCCTCGGTCCGGCTCCCGCCGCGAGGCAGGCCGCCAGCAGATCACCGGCCGGTGCCAGTTCCGCCCGTACCTCCGCGTCGGCCAACCGCGTTGCCTCCGCGCCCCGTTGGTGCGCCAGCCGACGATGCGCGCCGTATCCCACGGCGAGTCCCGCCAGGACACCCGCCACGCCACCGACGAGAATGACCATGAAACCGGCCGCTCCCAGGGGCCCGGCCCACTCCATCGCCCGACCGCTCCGTGGCGCACCGCCCTTCGTCGTCGCCGCTCGCCCGCGCCATCGGAGCCGGATGAACGCCCCGCGGCGGGCGCCGCCCGCGCCGTACCGTTCGGCCCCACCGCGCCACACCCCCGGCACCCGTCTCTGCACGGCTCGCACGCGACGCGCCTCCCGCACCAGCGCCACCGCGCACAGCACCGCCGCCACGGCCGCAATCACTATCCCCACCCTGTGGACAACTTCCGCGCTCACACCGACCCCTCCCTACCCGTCTTCCGCGGCCTGGACGATCCGGACCGTCCAGGCCACCCCGCACCACTCCAGGAGCCCGCCGACCGCCAGGCAGCCCCACCCGGCCGGGGTGTGCAGCAGCACCCGCAGGGGGTCTGCGCCCAGTGCGCTGCCCATCAGGAGCCCGGCCACCGGCAGCAGGGCGAGCATCAGCGCGGTGGCCCGGGGTCCCGCCAACTGGGCCCGTAGCTCGTCACGTTGGTCCCGTTGGGCCCGGAGCCCGGCCGCGATCCGCTCCAGCCCCGAGGCCAGCCCTGCGCCGCCCTCCACCGCCACCTGCCAGCACGCGGCCATCCCGGTCAGCCCCGCGGCGCCCGGCAGCCGCGCCGCCTCCCGCAGCGCCCGGGCCACGTCCCCTCCGTACCGCGCAGCCGCCACCACCGCCGAGCCGGCCGCTCCCAGCCCCGGGGCGCCCGCGGCGAGCAGGGCCTGGGCGGGCTGCCGCCCGGCCCGCAGCTCCCCCGCCACCGCCGCGCACAACCCGATCACCGCGGCAGCCCGCCGGTCGCGCGCACGCACCGCTCCACGGGCGGCCAGCCACCGCCGGACGAGGAGGAGGCCCACCACGGAGGCGAGCAGCGGGAGCACGGACCCGCCCAGCACCCCCAGCACCAGCCCCGTCGGCAGACACCAGATCTCCCGCCCGACGTCTCCCCAGCGCCCGAAGCTCCAGCGCCGCCCCGCTTCCCCTTCGACCACCCGCCCCGCGCACCACTTCCGCGCCCTCTCGCCCCGCCGCCCCATCGCCGGGTCCGCCTCTCCGGCGCCCCCGAACAGCGCCCGGGCCCGCCGCCGTACGTCGTCCCGTCGACCACCGGCCAGCCGGACCGCGGCCGCAGCACAGAGCGCCGCGACCACCAGCGCCACGCCGGCCGCGCTCATCGGCCCCCGCCCCGTTCACACAGCCGCATCAACCGCCCCCAGCCCCGCGCCTCTTGGAAGCCGTCCGGGCCCCAGACGGCAGCCGGCACGGTCACCACGAAGCCGTCGCGGTCCCGCTCCAGCACATGGAGCTCGGCGATCCGGCGCCGGCCGGACCGGTCCCGCACGAGATGCAGCACGACCGAGAGCGCGGCCGCCAGCTGGCTGTGCAGCGCGGCGCGATCCAGGCCCGCCGTGGAACCGAGGGCCTCCAGACGCGCGGGGACATCACATGCGGCGTTGGCATGGACCGTTCCACAGCCGCCCTCATGCCCCGTATTCAGCGCCGCCAGCAGGTCCGTGACCTCGGCGCCGCGCACCTCCCCGACCACCAGCCGGTCCGGCCGCATCCGCAGCGCCTGCCGTACGAGGTCCCGTAGCGTCACCCGGCCGACGCCCTCCTGGTTGGCGGGCCGGGTCTCCAGCCGCACCACATGGGGGTGGTCCGGGCGCAGCTCCGCCGAGTCCTCGGCCAGGACGATCCGCTCGGCCGGGCCGACCAGTCCGAGCAGCGTGCTGAGCAAAGTGGTCTTCCCTGAGCCCGTACCGCCGCTGATCAGGAACGAGAGCCGGGCCGCCAGCAGCGCGCGGAGCAGCCGGTCGCCGCCCGGCGGGACCGTGCCGGCCGCCACCAGCTCCGCAAGGCCGAAGGCCCGCGGCCGCAGCACCCGTAACGACAGACAGGTCCCGGCGACCGCCACCGGGGGCAGCACCGCATGCAGCCGGGTGCCGTCCGGAAGCCGGGCGTCCACCCATGGCCGGGCATCGTCCAGCCGCCGGCCGGCCACCGCCGCCAGCCGCTGGGCGAGTCTGCGCACCTCTGCCGCGTCCCGGAAGCGGACCTCGGTGCGTTCCAGCCCGCCGCCGCGGTCCACCCAGACCTCGTCCGGCGCGGTGACCAGGACGTCCGTGACGTCGGGCGCGGCCAGCAGCGGTTCCAGCGGGCCGCTGCCCACCATCTCCGACCGCAACGAGGCCACCACACCCAGCACTTCGGCATCTCCCAGGAGCCGCCCCTGTTCACGCAGTGCCACCGCCACCCGGGCCGGCGTGGGCTCCGCCCCGGCCTCGGCGAGCCGCCTGCGCACCATCTCCAGCAAGTCCTGGCCCTGGCTCATGACCGGCCTCCCTTCCGGGCAGCCGTACGGTGAGCCAGGGGGCCGGCTGCCGGCCACGGCACCGCACTGCCTCTCGGCCCGGCCCCCGGTCGCGGCCCGCCGGCCGGAGCCGGCCCCGCACCGCTGCCCGGCCCGGGCCCCGGCAGCGCAGCGGAACCCGGCCCGCCGCCTTCGCCCCCGCAGTCCGCCACCCGTCCCCAGAACCCCGCGCAGAACCGTGCCAGCGGCCCACGCGCCTGCGCTCCCGGCGGCACGCCACGCGCGAGATCCGCCGACAGGTCCGCCTCCCAGGGCACTTCCCCGGCCAAGGGCAGCTCCATGAGGCGGGCGATATCGTCCGGCGGCAGTCCGTGCCCATGGCGTCCGGGAGCCCCGAGCGCCACCACCCGCAGGTCGCCGAGCACCTTCTGCACCCCGGAGGCCACCCGCTGGGCCGCGGCGACCGCGCGCAGTTCCGTAGGGACGATCAGCAGGCCCATGTCCACCTGTGCCAGAGCCTCCGCCACCGCCTCGTCGACCCTGCGCGGAAGGTCCACCACCACGACGCCGCCACGCCGGCGCGCCGCGGCCAGCACCGCGCGCATGGCCGGGGGCGGGATGGTGACATCGGAGCCCCGGTCCCAGCTGAGGACCCGCAGCGAGTGCAGCCGCGGCAGCGACTCCGCGAGGGCGCCGCAGGCCACCCGGCCGCGCGATTCGGCGAAGGCGGGCCAACGCAGGCCCTTTTCCTTCTCCCCGCCCAGCAGGACGTCCAGCCCGCCGCCCAGGGGGTCTCCGTCGATGAGCAGGGTGCGCCGTCCCGTACGGGCCGCGGTGACGGCCAGCGCGCCGGCCAGGGTGCTCGCTCCGGCGCCCCCGCGGCCACCGATGACACCGACCGTCAGGGCCGGGGGTCCGACGCCCTCGATCGCGTCGGCGATCCGGTCGGTCAGCCAGCGCTCGCCGTCGGGAAGGGCGAGGACGCTCTCGGCCCCGAGGGCGACGGCCTGGCGCCAGAGCTCGGGGTCGTCCTCCTCCCCGCCTGTGAGGATGACGCCCGGCCGCCGTCCGGCGCCGCGTAACCGGGGCGCGCAGTCGTCGCCGACGATCACCAGGGGCGGTGCTTCCCAGTCCCCTTTGCGGGCCGGCAGGCCGTGCGCCACTTCGGGCAGCGCACCGGCCGCCGCACACAACCGCAGAAGATCGTCGAGGAGCCGTTCGTCCTCGGTGATGATCAGCGGCCCGCCCGGCTCCTCACTGGTTCGGACCGCCCGTTCCGATGGCGTGGTTTCGGCCACGTTCTGTCCCCCTGTCGCTACACAACTCGCACCTCCGCGAACTCGCGGACTTTCACCGTGCAGCGATCGGGGAAATCTTGTGGATCTTGAACCAAAATTGTGGACAACGTCGCGACTGTGAATATCCCTGTCACCTATTCCAGCGACGAGGGGCAACTTCCGGGATCCGAGAGAGCCTTCCTCAGAGCAGCACGACAACTACGGTGCGTAATGGGATGCGCGCAGCGAGGGCGCGGGCGCCGCGGCGGCAAGGAGTGAAGTGGATCAGCGTCCGGCGGCGGAAAATGCGTCCGGACATGCGACGACCCCCGCCGGGGGGGAGAGCGGGGGTCGTCCCCACGGCCGACTCGGGGGGGGGAGGAGTCGGACCGGGTTAGCACGGTCGCGAACGATCCGTGACTTCCATGGTGTACCCGAGAGCCTTCTCAGGCAAACCCACGCGCCAGACCTTACGCCGAATGGTGGGCGCCTATGCTCGCCCCGTGGAAAACCACTCCGTGCCTCACTCGACTCCCCGTACTGCCGCGTTCTTCGACTTGGACAAGACTGTCATTGCAAAGTCGAGCACGCTGACCTTCAGCAAGTCGTTCTACCAAGGCGGCCTGATCAATCGGCGGGCCGTACTGCGCACTGCGTACGCCCAGTTCGTGTTCCTGGCGGGCGGCGCCGACCACGATCAGATGGAGCGTATGCGGGAATACCTCTCCTCCCTGTGCCGCGGCTGGGACGTGGCCCAGGTGCGGGAGATCGTCGCCGAGACGCTGCACGATCTGATCGACCCCATCATTTACGACGAGGCGGCCTCGCTCATCGAGGAGCATCACGCCGCGGGACGGGACGTCGTCATCGTCTCCACTTCGGGCGCCGAGGTCGTCGAACCGATCGGTGAACTCCTGGGCGCGGACCGGGTGGTGGCCACCCGTATGGTCGTCGGCGAGGACGGCCGTTTCACCGGCGAGGTGGAGTATTACGCCTACGGCCCGACCAAGGCGGACGCCGTCCAGGAGCTCGCCGTCTCCGAGGGATACGATCTCGCGCGCTGCTATGCGTACAGCGATTCGGCGACCGACGTCCCGATGCTCTCGGCGGTCGGTCACCCGTACGCGGTCAATCCGGACCGGGCGCTGCGCCGCGAGGCGGTCGCGCGTGGTTGGCCGGTTCTCTCCTTCAATCGTCCGGTACCGCTCAAGCAGCGGCTCCCCGCATTGTCGATGCCCTCGCGGCCGGCGCTCGCCGTCATGGCCGCGGCGGGTGCGGCCATGGCCACCGCGACGCTGGTCTGGTACGCGAGCCGACGGAAAACCACAAAGCCACATCTTCGCCTTATTGGCCGGAGCGCTCACGCCCGTAATGCCCGCGTTTGAAGTCAAACGTAAAGATCTGCGACACGGGGTTCCGCTTGCCCCGCCCGAGTAGTACAAAGGACTTAACGGCCCGCGAGACCAAGGACATCCGAGAGGAACACCTTTAACGCAGGAAGTGGCCCACGGACCGATGCATGAATGCCAAGCACCCACGCGACGTCGACCCGTCGATTGCGGGCCAGCCGCACCAGGTAACCGGACGAAGATTCCGACCTGATGGGCACATATTCGAGCACGCATGGTAACTCGGCGGACATGCCAGCGGCGGTACCACTCATTGGTACCGCCGCAACCCTGTTCAGGGGCGAATGAAGCAATGTTTCAGGAATCCATGAAAACTCCCGAAGCTTTCGCCTCGGCTCCTTCTTATGCCGCGCCGCGCTGGAGCGCCTCACAGACCGCAGTGCTCTCCCGTACACCGAGTTCCACCGCGCGGCCGCAGTGCGCGATCCACGCCGCGACACCCTCCGGGGTGCCCGAGACATAGCCTTCCAGCGCCGCGACGTAGGCCGCGCGCCCCAGTTCGGCGTGCCCGACCTCGGCGGGGCAGATCGACTTCGGGTCCAGTCCGCTGCCGACCAGCACGATCCGCTCCGCGGCCCGCGCGACCAGCCCGTTGCATGTGGCGAACGGCCGCAGGGCGAGCAGCTCGCCGTGCACCACCGCCGCGGTCACCAGGGCCGGCGCCTCGGTGCCGGCGAGCAGCAGCCGCGACAGCCCGTCCAGCCGCCCGGCAACCTCGTCGGCATCCGGCAACGCCAGCTCGATGAGCGGTTCGTCCACCGGCTCACCGGCCAGCCGGGGCCGTCCCACCGTCTCGTCCGCCGACTCCCCCGGCTGCCGCCCCTCGGCCGCCTCGGAGCTTCGGCCTCCTCCTGATGCCGCCACCAGATGGAGGCGCGCCAGCACCCGCAGCGGTGACTGCCGCCACACACTGAGCAGTTGCCCGCCCTCGGCCGACAGCCGCAGGGCCGCGCCGACCGTCCGCGGTTCGCTCTCGGCGCCGAAGTCGGTGCGGCGCCGGACCTCTTCGAGCGCCCAGTCGGCCCCCGAAAGCGCCGCGGAACCGCGCGCTCCGCGCAGCGCCGCCTCGGAGGTCACCTCGTTGCTGCGGCGTCGCATGACACGGTGCCCGTAGACCCGGTCGACGCCCTTGCGTACGGAGTCCACGGAGTCGGCGACCCCCGGGAGCGAGGCCAGGGTCACGAGCGGGTCGTCGCTCGCTTTGGGGGGTGCGGGGGACGTCCCCCGGGAGTTTCCAGCCATGGGTACGACCCTACGCACCACCAGGGCCGACCCCTCGAAGGAGTGGTCTTCCTCACGCAGGGCTGTCACGCAGAGCTATCTCACACTTACCCTTGGTGAACATGAAGATCGCTTTCGTAGGCAAGGGCGGCAGCGGCAAGACCACCCTGTCCTCCCTGTTCATCCGCCATCTCGCCACGGCCCGGCTCCCCGTGATCGCCGTGGATGCCGACATCAACCAGCATCTGGGCGCCGCCCTCGGCCTCGGCGATACGGAGGCCGCCGCGCTCCCCGCGATGGGCGCCCAGCTCCCGCTGATCAAGAACTATCTGCGCGGCAGCAATCCACGGATCCCGTCCTCCGAGTCAATGATCAAGACCACCCCGCCCGGTGAGGGCTCGCGGCTGCTGCGGGTCGGCGAGGACAACCCCGTCTACGACGCCTGCGCCAGGACGGTGGGCCTCGACGACTCCGCCGTGCGGCTGATGGCGACCGGGCCGTTCACCGAGTCCGACCTGGGCGTGGCCTGCTACCACTCCAAGGTCGGCGCGGTGGAGCTGTGCCTGAACCACCTCGTGGACGGCCGCGAGGAGTATGTCGTCGTCGACATGACGGCCGGCTCCGACTCCTTCGCCTCCGGGATGTTCACCCGCTTCGACATGACCTTCCTGGTCGCCGAGCCGACCCGTAAGGGCATCGCCGTCTACCGCCAGTACAAGGAGTACGCACGGGACTTCGGCGTCCCCCTGAAGGTCGTGGGCAACAAGGTGCAGGGCCCCGAGGATCTGGCGTTCCTGCGCGACGAGGTGGGCGACGATCTGCTGGTGACCGTCGGCCACTCCGACTGGGTGCGCGCCATGGAGAAGGGCCGCCCGGCCCCCTTCGCGTACCTGGAGGAGGCCAACCGCCGCGCCCTGGAGGCGCTGCACCACACGGCCGACGCCGCATACGGGCGCCGCGACTGGGAGCGCTATACGCGCCAGATGGTGCACTTCCACCTGAAGAACGCGGAGAGCTGGGGCAATGCGAAGACCGGGGTCGACCTGGCGGCGCAGGTCGACCCCTCGTTCGTGCTCTCCGAGGGGACGGCCGCCCCACAGCCCGCTTGACCTGCCAGGCGTCGCGGACGGGCCCGGAGAGGCGCTGGAGAGGTGAGCCGCCCTCCGGCGCCCGCGGCCCGGCCCCCTCAATCCCACCGCCTGCGCACACCTCCGAGCGACGGACCGGAAGGCCTGCGCACAAGGCTCCCCGCTCCGAGAAGAGGCATCAACACCACAAGCCAAAAGCCATCACATTCATCCGATAAGGGGAAGGATGACGGCATATGAACTAAAAGACTTCTCCCGCCCTTTACCTGTCATTACGATCCATTTACCGATGCTTGAGAGTCACCGGACCTTCGCTCCACAGCGACAGCCGCCGGCCGGCTCACGTCCCGCCGCAATACACCGCCGCCCCACGATCGCGCCCCGCGCGACCGCGTCGCCCCGGAGGAGACGGGAATGCCGCAGATCGAGAAGTCGCCGCCGCAGCCGCCGCGCACACCGGACCACACCGAGCCCCCTCCCGCTTCCCGTCCGCCCTCCGGGCCCGGCCCCCGAACGAAGAAGACCGGCCGGGCGGCCTTCCGCCGGGACCTCTCCGCCTCGGCCGTCGTCTTCCTGCTCGCCGTTCCGCTGTCGCTGGGCATCGCCCTGGCCACCGGCGCCCCGCTCCAGGCCGGTCTGGTCGCCGCGGTCGTCGGCGGTCTCGTCGCCGGTCTGCTCGGCGGCGCCCCGCTCCAGGTGAGCGGCGCGGCAACCGGCCTCCTGGTGGTCACCGCCGACCTGGTCCAGCGCTACGGCTGGCGCGCCACCTGCGCCATCACGGTCCTGGCCGGCCTCCTCCAACTCGCCCTGGGCGCACTGCGTGTGGCCCGTGCGACGCTGGCGGTGAGCCCCGCGATCGTGCACGGCATGCTGGCCGGCATCGGGGTCACCATCGCCCTCGGGCAGCTCCATGTGGTGCTCGGCGGCAGCCCCGACAGCTCTGCGATCGCCAACGCCACCGCGCTTCCCGGCCAGTTGGCGCATCCGCACCCCGTCGCGCTGCTGATCGGCGCGGTCACCGTCGCCGTGCTCATCGGCTGGGGGCGGCTGCCGGGCCGGGCCGGACGGTGGGCGCGGATGCTGCCGGCCCCGCTGGCCGCCGTGCTCGCCGCGACGGCCGTCAGTACGGGGACGGCGGTGGCGCGCGTGGAGCTGCCCTCCTGGCGGCTGCCCGAGCTGCCCGCGCTGCCGCACGCCTCCCTGCCGGCGCTCGCCGCCGCGGTGCTGACCGTCACTCTCGTCGCCAGTATGGAGTCCCTGCTGTCGGCGGTGGCCGTGGACCGGCTGGCGGCCGAGCGGCCGGACACGCCCACCGAGCGTGCGCGGCTCAACCGCGAGCTGGCCGGCCAGGGCACGGCCAATGTCGTCTCCGGGCTGCTGGGCGGACTGCCGGTCTCCGGGGGCGCGATGCGCGGCTCGGCCAATGTGCGGGCCGGCGCGGCCACCCGCCGCGCCACGGTGCTGCACGGCGTATGGGTGCTGTTGTGCGCCGGGCTGCTGGCCGCGGCATTGGAGCTGATCCCGCTGGCCGCGCTCGCCGCGCTGGTCATGGCCGTCGGCGTACGGATGGTGAGCTTCGCGCACATCCGGCACGTACAGCGGCACCGCGAGTTCCCGGTGTACGCCGCCACCTTGGGCGGCGTCGTCCTCTTCGGCGTGCTCCAGGGCGTGGGGACGGGCATCGCGGTCGCGGTCTTCCTGGCCCTGCGCCGACTGACCCACACCCGGATCACGGTGACCGAGGAGGCGGACGGCCACCGGGTGCGCGTCAGCGGGCAGTTGACGTTTCTGGCGGTGCCGCGGCTGACCCGGGCGCTGGCGCAGGTGCCTGCCCATACGGACGTCGTCGTCGAGCTGTGCGGCTCGTTCATGGATCATGCCGCCTACGAGGCGCTTCAGTCCTGGTCCACCGCCCATCAGGCGCACGGCGGCTGGGTGACGCTCGGCGGCCGTTCGGGCCGGCCGATCGCCGAGCCGGCCAGCGCGCACTCCTGCCGGCCGTGGACGCCATGGCGCAACCACCACTGCACCCGGCCCGCCCCCGGCCGGGCAGCGGACCCGGAGAGCAGCGGCAGCCAACTGCTGGGCGGGGTCAGCGCGTTTCAGCGCCATACGGCTCCGCTCGTGCGCGAGGAGCTGGCCCGGCTGGCGCGGGAGGGCCAGCGGCCCACCCAGCTGTTTCTGACCTGTGCCGACTCCCGGCTGGTCACGAGCATGATCACATCCAGTGGGCCGGGCGATCTGTTCACCGTGCGCAATGTCGGCAACCTGATGCCACCGCCCGGCTCGGACGCCTCCTGCGACTCCGTGGGCGCGGCGATCGAGTACGCCGTGGAGGTGCTGCGGGTCGGTTCGATCACGGTGTGCGGCCATTCGGGGTGCGGTGCCATGGCGGCGCTGCTCGGCTCCGCCGCGCCCGAAGAGGCCGAGCCGACCCCGCTCACCCGCTGGCTGCGGCACGGCCGTCCGAGCCTGGCCCGTATGCAGCGCATCGGACGGCTGGGGCGGGGCGAAGTCGCGTTGAGCGGACGGCCGGTGAGCGATGACCAGGAACGGCTGGCACTCGTCAACATCATGCAACAGCTCGACCACCTCAGGGCACATGCCTGTGTGGCCCGCCGGGTGGCCGAGGGCGCACTCACCCTGCACGGCATGTATTTCCATGTCGGCGAGGCCCAGGCATACGTGCTCGACGAGGCCAACCGGCGGTTCTGCGCGGTCCGCGGCGAACCGGCGCCGGTGACGGGCTGACCTGCGCGAAGGCCCCTCAACACCTCTGGAACAGACCGCATCGGAACAGGTCTACACCAATATTTTTCCACAGCCCTTGTCAGGGCCAGGCGTGGACTGATGAGCTATGACCTGGGGACACATCGGCCGCCCCTGGGAATGGGAGATGTTGTGAGCAACGAAAGCCTGGCCAACCTGCTCAAGGAGGAGCGGCGGTTCGCGCCGCCCGCCGATCTGGCCGCGAATGCCAACGTCACGGCCGCCGCGTACGAAGAGGCCGCGGCGGACCGGCTGGGCTTCTGGGCGGAGCAGGCCGGACGTCTGTCGTGGGAGACCGCACCCACCCAGACCCTCGACTGGTCCAACGCACCCTTCGCGAAGTGGTTCGCCGACGGCAAGCTCAACGTCGCCTACAACTGCGTGGACCGGCATGTGGAGAACGGCCTGGGCGACCGCGTCGCCATCCACTTCGAGGGCGAGCCGGGTGACACCCGCGCGATCACGTACGCCGAGCTCCAGCGTGAGGTCTCCAAGGCCGCCCATGCGCTGATCGAGCTGGGCGTGCAAACGGGCGACCGGGTCGCCATCTACATGCCGATGATCCCGGAGACGGTCATCGCCATGCTGGCCTGCGCGCGCCTGGGCGCGCCGCACTCCGTCGTCTTCGGCGGCTTCTCCGCGGACGCGCTGGCCACCCGCATCAACGACGCCGACGCCCGTGTGGTGATCACCGCCGACGGCGGCTACCGCCGCGGCAAGCCGTCCGCCCTCAAGCCCGCCGTCGACGAGGCGCTGACCAAGCCCGGCACGGAGAACGTCCGCAGCGTCCTGGTCGTCCGCCGCACCGGCCAGGAGGACGTCGCCTGGCACGAGGGCCGTGACGTGTGGTGGCACGAGATCGTCGAGCGGCAGAGCGACCAGCACACGCCCGAGGCCTTCGACGCCGAGCACCCGCTGTTCATCCTCTACACATCCGGCACGACGGGTAAGCCCAAGGGCATCCTGCACACCACCGGCGGCTACCTCACCCAGGTGTCGTACACCCATCACGCCGTATTCGACCTCAAGCCGGAGACCGACGTCTACTGGTGCACCGCCGACGTCGGCTGGGTGACGGGCCACTCGTACATCACCTACGGCCCGCTCTCCAACGGCGCGACGGAGGTGCTCTACGAAGGCACACCCGACACCCCGCACCAGGGCCGCTGGTGGGAGATCGTGCAGAAGTACGGCGTGACGGTCCTCTACACCGCGCCGACCGCGATCCGCGCCTGCATGAAGTGGGGCGACGACATCCCGGCGAAGTTCGACCTGTCGTCGCTGCGCATCCTCGGGTCGGTGGGCGAGCCGATCAACCCCGAGGCATGGATGTGGTACCGCAAGCACATCGGGGCCGACGCGACGCCGATCGTCGACACCTGGTGGCAGACCGAGACCGGCGCGATGATGCTCAGCCCGCTGCCGGGCGTCACGGCCACCAAGCCCGGCTCGGCCCAGTTGGCGCTGCCCGGTATCGCCGCGACCGTCGTGGACGACGATGCCCGCGAGGTCCCCGACGGCGCCGGCGGCTACCTCGTGCTGACCGAGCCCTGGCCGTCCATGCTCCGCACGATCTGGGGCGACGACCAGCGCTACCTCGACACGTACTGGTCGCGCTTCGAGGGCAAGTACTTCGCCGGCGACGGCGCCAAGAAGGACGACGACGGCGACATCTGGCTGCTCGGCCGGGTGGACGACGTGATGCTGGTGTCCGGTCACAACATCTCCACGACCGAGGTCGAGTCGGCGCTGGTCTCGCACCCCAAGGTGGCCGAGGCCGCGGTCGTCGGCGCCACCGACCCGCAGACGACCCAGGCCATCTGCGCCTTTGTCATCCTGCGCGGCGGTGCGGCGGAGGACGAGGGCCTGGTCGAGGAGCTGCGCGCCCATGTCGCCCAGCAGCTCGGCCCGATCGCCAAGCCGAAGCGCATCCTGCCGGTCGCGGAGCTGCCCAAGACCCGCTCCGGCAAGATCATGCGACGGCTGCTGCGCGATGTCGCCGAGAACCGCGACCTCGGTGATGTCAGCACCCTCACCGATTCCTCGGTCATGGACCTGATCCAGACGAAGCTGCCGAGCGCGGCCAGCGAGGACTGAGCGAGCGCGGATGGCAGAAGGGGCACCCGGCCGACCCTTGGGTTCTAGGAGTCGTTGCAACATCCCAGTTCAGGGGATGCATTGGACTTCGAGATCCGTAGGGACCGGACGAAGCCTCAGGGCAGGAAGAAGCTCACCCGGGAGCGGGAGGCAGACTCCCGGCTCATGCAGCAGGGTGTGCGCAACCGGGAAGCGTGCCGGATCGTCGGGATCGACGAGCGGACCGGCCAGAAGTGGCGTAACGGGCGTCACGCATACGGAAACCGGAAGGCGCTGCCACCGATCACCATGGTGGCAGCGCCTTCCGGGCCGTCCCGGTACCTGCGTGAGGAAGACCGCATCCACATCGCTGACCGGCTGCGGGAGAACGCGACCGTGCGGGCGATCGCCGCGGAGCTGGGCCGCAGCCCGTCCACCATCAGCCGGGAGATCCGCCGCAACCGGCATCCGGGGAGCGGGGCCTACCGCCCGCACGCGGCCCAGGCCCGCGCAGACGCACGCACCCTCGTCGAACGCGCCACCCGCTACGTCATGCTCCTGCACCTGCCGGGCGGCCACGGAGCTGAGGCTGTCCTGACCGCTCTGACGGCCACCGCCCAGAGCCTGCCCGTCCAGCTGAGGCGGTCACTGACCTGGGACCAGGGCAGCGAAATGGCCCGCCACAGCGAGCTCACCCTCGCCACCGACATCCCGGTCTACTTCTGCGACCCCGCCGGCCCCTGGCAGCGCGGGTCGAACAAAAACACCACGGCCTGCTGCGGCAGTACTTCCCGAAAGGCACCGACCTCTCGGTCCACAGCCCCGAACACCTCGTGACCGTCGCCGACCAGCTCAACCGCCGCCCACGCAAAACGCTCGGCTGGGAAACCCCAGCCGAGCGCCTGCAAAAACTACTCGCGGCCTGATCAACACGACCACGTGTTGCAACGATCCCTAGAAACCGCCACCCGGCCGGGTGCCCCTTCCCTCATCTCCGGCGGTCCGCGCGCCCGGCCGGCCCGGCTCTGTGCAGCGCACCCGGTACCTCTCCCGCGCCCCTCCGCTGCCCGCCCTCCAGCGGCCCGAAGCCCGAATTGCCCGTAAAGTGAGGCCCCCGGATAGCCGCTTGCACCCGCCCGGTAAAGTGGGAGCCGCGTCAATGACACGCTAAGAAACTCAGGGTGCGCCGGGAAGTCTGGTCGGCAACTGCAACAGCCGTACGCAGCTACCGAGAGGCCCGGAGGTCACCGCGTGAGCGCCCCCACCAACCGTCGTTCCCCCTTCCTGGGGCGGATGCCGCTGCCCGAGCGGAACTTCGTCGCGGACGCGCTGCGCGCCGAAACCGTCGGCGGTGTCCTTCTGCTCGCCGCCGCCGTAGCGGCCCTGATCTGGGCCAACACCCTCGGCGGGAGCTACGAGGCCGTCCGCGGCTTCCACCTGGGACCGGCCGCACTGGGCCTGGACCTGTCCGTCCAGCACTGGGCCGCAAACGGACTGCTCGCGGTCTTCTTCTTCGTCGCCGGCATCGAGCTCAAGCGCGAACTGGTGGCCGGTGAGCTGCGCGACCCGAAGGCCGCCGCGCTCCCCGTGATCGCCGCGCTCTGCGGGATGGCGATGCCGGCGGCCGTCTACGTCGCAGTGAACGGCATCGGCGGCGGCTCCCTCCAGGGCTGGGCAGTCCCCACCGCCACCGATATCGCCTTCGCGCTCGCCGTACTCGCCGTGATCGGCACCTCCCTGCCCGCCGCGCTGCGCGCCTTCCTGCTCACCCTCGCCGTCGTCGACGACCTCTTCGCGATCCTGATCATCGCGGTCTTCTTCACCTCGAAGATCAACTTTCTGGCGCTCGGCCTCGCCGTCGCCGGCCTGGTGATCTTCTACCTGCTGCTGCGCAAGGGTGTGCGGGGCTGGTACGTCTACCTCCCGCTCGCCCTGGTCATCTGGGGCCTGATGGAGAACAGCGGGGTGCACGCCACCATCGCCGGCGTCGCCATGGGCCTGATGCTGCGCTGCACCCGGCGCGACGGCGAGACGCAGTCGCCGGGCGAGCACATCGAACATCTGGTCCGCCCGCTCTCCGCCGGCCTCGCCGTCCCGCTGTTCGCCCTCTTCTCCGCGGGCGTGTCCATATCCGGCGGCGCCGTCCATGACGTCTTCACCCGGCCGGAGACCCTGGGGGTCGTACTCGGCCTGGTGGTGGGCAAGGCCCTCGGCATCTTCGGCGGCACCTGGCTCACCGCCCGCTTCACCAGGGCCGAACTCAACCCCGACCTCAAGTGGCCGGATGTCTTCGCCCTCGCCTCCCTGGCCGGCATCGGCTTCACCGTCTCCCTGCTCATCGGCGAACTCGCCTTCTCCGAGAACCCGGTACTGACCGACGAGATCAAGGCAGCGGTGCTCATCGGCTCGCTGCTGGCGGCCGTGTTCGCCGGCATCTTCCTCAAGCTCCGCAACACCAAGTACAAGAAGCTGTGCGAGGAGGAGGAGCGGGACGAGGACCAGGACGGCATCCCCGACATCTACGAACTCGACAAGCCGGAGTACCACCTGCGGATGGCGGCGATCCACGAAGCCAAGGCCGCCGAGCACCGGCGGCTTGCCGAAGTGGCCTCCGGCACGCATGCCGGAGACGATGGTCCGGCATGATCTGAGAGGCTTTGCATCCGGGTGAAGAGATGAGGGAGACGGCGATGAGCGCAGTGCACGACGGCACGGACCGCAGCCTCGGACAGCTGGTGGCCACGGCCACGGCCGAAATGTCCGCGCTGGTGCACGACGAGATCGCGCTGGCCAAGGCGGAGTTCCGCCAGGACGCCAAGCGGGCCGGCATCGGCAGTGCCGCGTTCATGGTCGCGGGCGCACTGGCGCTGTTCGCGCTGCCGGTGCTGAGCTTCGCGGCGGCGTACGGCATCCACAACCTCGGCCTCGGCCTCGCCTGGTCCTTCCTGATCGTCGGCGGCGCCTTCCTGGTCCTGGCCGGGCTGCTGGCCCTCCTCGCAGTGGTCAAGGTCAAGAAGATCAAGAAGCCGGAGAAGTCCATCAACTCCGCCAAGGAGACCGCGGCCGTCCTCCAGAACGCCAAACCGCACCCGCGCCTGGAGCCGGTGGAGCACCCGGTGCTGGAGTCTGTGACACGCTCATCGGTATGACAGCCCCTGACAGCACCGCTTCGGTCGTGCGGCTCGACGTCCCCGGCGGGAAAGCGGTGTCGCACCGCGACGTCGCGGCCAACGGCGCCCGCTTCCACATCGCGGAGATGGGCGACGGCCCGCTGGTGCTGCTCCTGCACGGCTTTCCGCAGTTCTGGTGGACCTGGCGGCACCAGCTTCCGGCCCTGGCCGAGGCGGGCTTCCGCGCGGTGGCCATGGATCTGCGGGGCGTCGGCGGCAGCGACCGCACCCCCCGCGGCTACGACCCGGCGAATCTCGCCCTGGACGTCACCGGCGTCATACGGTCCCTGGGTGAGCCGGACGCCGCGCTCGTCGGGCACGACCTGGGCGGCTATCTCGCCTGGACGGCGGCGGTGATGCGGCCCAAGCTGGTGCGCCGGCTGGCCGTGAGCTCGATGCCGCACCCGCGGCGCTGGCGCTCGGCGATGCTCGCCGACGTCCGGCAGAGCGCCCAGAGTTCGCACATCTGGAACTTCCAGCAGCCCTGGCTGCCCGAGCGCCGGCTGACGGCGGACGACGCGGCGCTGGTGGGCCGGATGATCCGCGACTGGTCCGGGCCCCGGCCGCCCGAGGACGAGGCGATCGCGGTCTACCGGCGGGCGATGAGCATCCCCTCGACGGCGCACTGCTCCATCGAGCCGTACCGCTGGATGGTGCGCTCGATGGCGCGCCCCGACGGTATCCAGTTCAACCGCCGGATGAAGATGCCCGTCCGGGTCCCGACCCTGCATCTGCACGGTTCACTCGACCCGGTGATGCGCACCCGCAGCGCGGCCGGCTCCGGCGAGTACGTCGAGGCGCCGTACCGCTGGCGGCTCTTCGACGGCCTGGGGCACTTCCCGCACGAGGAGGACCCGGTGGCGTTCTCCACGGAGCTGATCAACTGGCTCAAGGACCCGGAACCGGACCGCTGACGAGCCGCGACGGGAGCACGGTCCAGGGGCAACGAGGCCGCCTGGGCCGACCGTTGAGGGCGCTGGACCGCACCCCCCTTTTCCGGTCCGCCCGCGCACCGCTGAGCGGGCGGACCGGACCGCTCAGCGGGGAACGTCCGCAGGGAGATCGAACGCTCGTATGACGAACAGCCACTTGCCTCGCGCATAGGCCAATTGGCGGTCCCCGACGCGGTTACGGACCTTGGGCCACGGGCAGAGTCGAGGGTATGGGCTGGACGCACGACTACCGTGACGTGGCACGCAACCGCCGCAACAGTGCTGTTGCAGTGGGTACTCAGGACAGGGGAGCCCCGGACCTCGGGTCCGGCCAATCCCCCGATCCGGCGCACCCCATGGGCATTCCCCTCATCCTGCGCCGCAGAGCGCGCTGGATGAGCGCACGGCTACGCCATCCCCGTACCTGAACCTCCACGCCGCCGTCGTCGGGGCGCGGGAAGCCCGTCTCCCCGCGCCTGACGCGCCCCGCAGCGCGTGCCCGGCCGTGATCACCGGACACGCCCCCGGGGGCAGCGCGGACAGGCCCTAGATCGCGCAGCCCTGGCTGTCGACCTGCTGCCGGGCCGTACGCCCCTTGAGGACGTCCTGGCGGACCTCGTCGGCGGTCAGCGCATAGCCGGTGTTGGAGTCGTCGAGCGACTTCGCGAAGACGACCCCGTAGACCTTGCCCTGCGGGGTGAGCAGCGGGCCGCCGGAGTTGCCCTGCCGGACCGTGGCGTAGAGGGAGTAGACATCGCGGCGTACCGTGCCGCGGTGGTAGATGTCCGGGCCGTTGGCCTGGATGCGGCCGCGGATACGGGCGGAGCGCACGTCATAGCCGCCGTTCTCCGGGAAGCCGGCGACGATGGCGCTGTTGCCGCTGTTCGCGTCCCCGTTGGTGAACTGGAGCGCCGGCGCTTCCAGCGAGGGAACTTCCAGGACCGCGATATCGCGCTGCCAGTCGTAGATCACGACCTTGGCGTCGTACGTACGGCCCTCGCCGCCCACCTGGACGGTCGGCTCGCGCACACCGCCGACCACGTGGGCGTTGGTCATCACGCGGTGCCGGCCGAAGACGAAGCCGCTGCCTTCGAGGACCTTGCCGCAGCCGGGGGCGGTGCCGACGACCTTGACGATGCTGCGCCTGGCCTGCGCCGCCACCGGGCTGGTGGCCAGCCGGGGGTCGGGCGCCGGCACATTGTTGATCGGCTCGTTGGAGAACGGCGTGAAGACCTGCGGGAAGCCGTTCTGCGCGAGGACCGAGGAGAAGTCGGCGAACCAGGTGCCGGCCTGCTGGGGCATCACCCGGGACACGCCGAGCAGCACCTTGGAGTTACGGACCTCCTTGCCGAGCGTCGGCAGGGACGTACCGGCCAGCGCCGAGCCGATCAGCCAGGCGACCAGCAGCATCGCCAGGACGTTGACCAGCGCGCCGCCGGTCGCGTCCAGCGCTCTCGCCGGTGACCAGGTGATGTGGCGGCGCAGCTTGTTGCCCAGATGGGTGGTGAACGCCTGGCCCACGGAGGCGCACACGATCACGATGGCCACCGCCGCGATGGCCGCGAAGGTGCCGGGTGTCGCGTCTCCGGTGATCTCGTTCCAGATCACGGGCAGCAGATAGACCGCGATCAGGCCGCCCCCGAGGAAGCCGATCACGGACAGGATGCCGACGACAAAGCCTTGCCGATAGCCGATGATCGCGAACCACACGGCCGCGACCAGCAGCAAGATGTCCAGGACGTTCACGCCGGACACCGTCTCACGAGCGCCAGTCCAGCGGGACCGCCTTGTCACGGTCCCACGGAATCTCCCAGCCGGCGTAATGCAGGAGCCGGTCGATGACTCCGGCCGTAAACCCCCACACCAGGGCGTTCTCGACAAGGAAGGCGGGCCCGGTGTGGCCACTGGGATGACGCGTGGTCACGCGATGGGCCGGGGCCGTGAGATCTGCCACGGGGACCGTGAAGACCCGGGCGGTCTCCGCCTCGTCGACCGCGCCGACCGGGCTCGGCCGACGCCACCACCCCAGAACCGGTGTCACCACGAAGCCGCTGACGGGGATGTAGAGCCGCGGCAGCACGCCGAAGACCTGCACACCGGACGGATCGAGACCGGTCTCCTCCTCGGCCTCGCGCAGCGCCGCCCGCACCGGACCGGGCCCGTCCGGATCGCCGTCCTCCGGGTCGAGGGCGCCACCGGGGAACGAGGGCTGGCCGGCATGCGAGCGCAGAGTGCCCGCGCGCTCCATCAGGAGCAGCTCGGGGCCGCGGGGGCCGTGACCGAAGAGGATCAGCACCGCGGACTGCCGGCCGCCGCTCTCCGGCGGCAGAAAACGGCTGAGCTGGCGCGGCTCGATCGTCGCGGCCGCGCGGGCCACCGGGGACAGCCACTCGGGCAGTCCCTCGGCCGTGACCATGACATCCCGGCCGGAGGCCGCCCCGCGGGCGTCCGCCTCCTCGCCGTACCGCTGCTCCCGTGCACTCCTCATACGCGCCCCCTCAGGCCTGGCGTCGATCGTCGGTCAGCTCTGGACGGCGGCCGTCATGAAGCGGCCACCGGGGGCGCCATCGGGGGAGCGGGCTGCCCCGGATAGTCGGCCGGCGGCTTCAGCCGCTGCCCCGGCTGGCCGCCCAGCTCGTACTTCAGCAGCTTCTTCGCCTTCTCCGGGTCCGTCTCGCCCTCGCCGTACGCGGGGCACAGCGGGGCGATGGGGCACGCTCCGCAGGCGGGCTTGCGGGAGTGGCAGACACGGCGGCCGTGGAAGACCACCCGGTGCGAGAGCATCGTCCACTCGCTCTTGGGGAAGATCTCGGCGACATCCGCCTCGACCTTCTCGGCGTCCTCCGCGGTGGTCCAGCCGAAGCGGCGGGCGAGGCGGCCGAAGTGGGTGTCGACGGTGATGCCCGGAACGCCGAAGGCGTTGCCCAGCACCACATTGGCGGTCTTGCGGCCGACCCCGGGGAGGGTGACGAGGTCCTCCAGGCGGCCCGGCACCTCGCCACCGAAGCGGTCGCGCAGCGCGGCCGACAGACCGAGCAGCGACTTCGTCTTGGCCCGGAAGAAGCCGGTCGGCCGGATCAGCTCCTCCAGCCGCTCCGGGTCCATCGCGGCCATGTCCTCGGGCGTCGGGCAGACCGCGAAGAGGCGCGGGGTGGTCTGGTTGACCCTCAGGTCGGTGGTCTGCGCGGACAGGACCGTCGCGACCAGCAGCTCGAAGGGGTTGGTGAAGTCCAGCTCGGGATGGGCGTACGGATACAGCTCGGCCAGCTCACGGTTGATCCGGCGGGCCCGCCGGACCATGGCGGCGCGCGACTCGGGCTTGCGCGCGGGTGCCTTCTTGGCAGGGGCCTTTGCGGTGGCTGTCTTGGCCGTCGTCTTCTTCGCCGTCGTCTTCTTGGCAGTGGCGGTCTTCTTGGCGGGTGCCTGTTCGGCGGCCGCAGTGGCCTTCTTCGCGGTGGTCTTCTTCGCGGTGGTCTTCGCGGTCGCCTGCTCGGCGACGGCCTTCTGCGCGGTGGCCTTCTTCGTGACGGCCTTCTTCGCTGCGGCCTTCGTGGCCGCCGCCGGCTTCTCTGGAGTTTCGTTCACGGCGGCCTTCTTCCCTGCCGAGGTCCTGCCTACCGAGGTCTTCTTCACGGAGGTCTGCGCGGTGGTGTCCTGCGCCGCCGGTCGCGACGCGCCGGGCTTGCGGACGGCCGGCTTCCGGCCGGACGTCACCCCGGAGGGCGATTTGTTACTTTTATCGGAATTCGAGGTGCGGTCGGACCGCTGTTCGCCCACAGCGGAATTACGCCCTGCACTCACTCGTCCGGCCCCCCACTCCTCTGCTCTCACCGGCGTATTGGACACTCGGCCAGACTAAGGCCAGCCACTGACATCCGGCTTGATCACTGTGATTCCTGACCCCAATCGGCCCCCTGCCTTACGGCTCGCGGCACCGGTCCGGCAAACTTGTGATTGATCGCACTGTTTTGCATTCCGGCATGATGGGGACCACAGTCCCCCGGAGCATGTCGACAAGGAGAGATCTCGTGGACGACGTTCTGCGGCGCGCACCGCTCTTCGCGGCGCTCGATGACGAGCAGGCGGCCGAGCTGCGCGCCTCAATGGGAGAGGTCACGCTCGCCCGCGGCGACGCCCTGTTCCACGAAGGGGACCCCGGCGACCGCCTGTACGTGGTCACCGAGGGCAAGGTGAAGCTGCACCGCACTTCCCCGGACGGCCGGGAGAACATGCTCGCCGTCCTCGGCCCCGGCGAGCTGATCGGTGAGCTCTCGCTCTTCGACCCGGGCCCGCGTACGGCCACGGCTTCCGCCCTCACCGAGGTCAAGCTCCTCGGCCTGGGCCACGGCGACCTTCAGCCCTGGCTGAACGCCCGCCCGGAGGTGGCCACGGCCCTGCTGCGTGCAGTCGCCCGCCGACTGCGCAAGACCAACGACCAGATGTCCGACCTGGTCTTCTCGGACGTGCCGGGCCGTGTGGCCCGCGCCCTGCTCGACCTGTCGCGCCGCTTCGGCGTGCAGTCCGAGGAAGGCATCCACGTCGTCCACGACCTGACGCAGGAGGAGCTGGCGCAGCTGGTCGGTGCCTCGCGCGAGACGGTCAACAAGGCGCTCGCGGACTTCGCGGGCCGCGGCTGGCTGCGCCTGGAGGCGCGCGCCGTGATCCTGCTGGACGTCGAGCGGCTGGCCAAGCGCTCGCGCTGATCCGGCTCGTACACAGCCTGGCAAGGGCCCCGCTCCGGCGGGGCCCTTCGTCGTGGTCCCGCCGGCCGCTCCGCCATGGAGCCGCGCGACCACCGGACCGCCCTCCGAGCGGGACCACCGGCTCGCCCCGTAAGCAGGACCACCGGCTCCCTCGGCAATCGGGGCCACTGGCTGACCCGGTAGTCGGGACTACCGGCTGCCCCCGTAATCCGGTCGCCCCACCGCCGGCCCCCTCGCCATAGTGGCGCCATGACCAACGGCACGGGGCTGGACCGGGACGGCTGCTTCGTACGGGAAGGGGCCCTGGACCGCGTCTCCGCGCCGTTCGCGCCCGTCGTGGCGGAGCTCGGCGCCCGGATCCGCGAGCGCTTCGGCCCCGACCGCCTGCACAGCAGCTATCTCTTCGGCAGCGTCCCGCGCGGCACCGCCGTCCCCGGAGTCTCCGACCTCGACGCGCTGCTCGCCCTGCGGGACGAGCCCACCGACGCCGACCGCGCCGTCGTCCACGCCGTCGAGCAGGGCCTGGATGCCGCCTTCCCGCAGATCAACGGCGTGGGGATCCTGCTGTTCGGCGTGGACCGCCTGCGCAGCGAGCGGGAGCGGTACGACCACGGCTGGTTCGTCGCCTGTCTGTGCACCCCGCTCAGCGGCCGGGATCTCGCCGCCGAGCTGCCCCGCTACCGCCCCACGTCGCTCCTCGCCCGCGAGACCAACGGCGACCTGATCCACAGCCTGCCCGGTCTGCGCGAGAAGGCCACGGCGGCCACCACGGAAGCCGAGCGCATCCGGCTGACCCGGGGGGTGGCGCGCCGGCTCGTACGCACCGGCTTGACCCTGGTCATGCCGCGCTGGGGCGGCTGGACGAGTGATCTCGCCGAGTCCGCCGAGGTGTTCGGGCGCTACTACCCGGCGTACGCCGAGCAGATGTGCGCCGCGGCGCACGCCGCCCGGACGCCCGCCGCGTACCCGGAGCTGCTGGACGAGCTGCTCACCGGCCTTGCCCCCTGGCTGGCCGCCGAGTATCTGGCCGTCCACGGGGCGAAGGCACCCCGGCCGTAGGCGAGCTGACGGCGCCTCTCGGCCGACGGAGGACAGGTCTTGGCCGTCAGCCCGGCCTGCGGTCGCCGCCGTCAGCCCCGGCCGCCGACCCGCCGATCTTCGCCATCGGCCGCGCGCACAGCCCCGACACCAGCCCCTGCCCGTCAGCCCCCGCCCGTCAGCCCTCGATCAGCCCGTGCTCGCCCAGGTAGTCCAGCTGTGCCCGCACCGACAGCTCGGCGGCCGGCCACAGGGAACGGTCGACATCGGCGTACACGCTGGCGACGACCTCGGCGGGCGAGCGGTGGCCGGCCTCGACCGCGGTCTCCACCTGGGCGAGCCGGTGCGCCCGGTGCGCCAGATAGAACTCCACCGCCCCCTGGGCATCGTTCAGCACCGGCCCGTGGCCCGGCAGGACCGTCGCCACCCCGTCGTCGACGGTGAGGGACCGCAGCCGGCGCAGCGAGTCCAGGTAGTCGCCCAGCCGTCCGTCGGGGTGGGCGACGACGGTGGTGCCGCGCCCCAGGATCGTGTCGCCCGTGAGCACCGCGCGGTCGGCCGGGAGGTGGAAGGAGAGCGAGTCCCCGGTGTGGCCCGGTGTGGGCACCACACGCAGTTCCAGGCCTCCGGTGGTGATGACCTCACCCGCGTCGAGCCCCTCGTCGCCCAGGCGCAGCGCCGGGTCCAGCGCGCGCACGGCCGAACCGGTCAGCTCGGCGAAGCGGGCGGCGCCGTCGGAGTGGTCCGGGTGACCGTGGGTCAGCAGGGTCAGCGCGATGCGCTTGCCGGCCCGCTCGGCGGTGTCGATGACGGCTCGCAGGTGGCTCTCGTCGAGCGGCCCGGGGTCGATGACGACGGCGAGATCGGAGTCCGGCTCGGCGACGATCCAGGTGTTGGTGCCGTCCAGCGTCATCGGCGACGGGTTCGGGGCCAGGACACACCGGGCGCGCGCGGTGGCGGGCCCCGAGATCACTCCGCCACGGGGCTGACCGGGGAGGGCGGATGCTTCGGTCATGCGGGGGTCCCTCCCGAGGGGCCGGGGCGGTCCGAGGAGCCGTCGGCGTCCCCGGGAGCACCGGTGGCGGCGTCGGTCTGCGCGATGTGCTTGGTGAACTCGTCGTGCCCCGGCCAGCTCAGCTCGATCTCGTCGCCCACGAGGCGGGCCCGGGCCAGCACCGGCGTCAGGTTCTGGGCCTCTGCCGCCGCCAGCGTGTCCTCGACCGTGGCGTACGGCTGGAGCGAGCGGAGCGTGGCGATGGTCGGCGGCATCATCAGCAGCTCACCGCGGTCGTAGCCGGCGGCCGCCTCCTCCGGCCGGATCCACGCCGTACGGTCCGCCTCCGTGGAAGCGTTCCGGGTGCGCTGGCCCTCGGGGAGCGCCGCCACGAAGAACCAGGTGTCGTAGCGCCGCGGCTCGAACTCCGGGGTGATCCAGCGGGCCCAGGCACCGAGCAGATCGGAGCGCAGGACGAGCCCGCGACGGCCCAGGAAGTCGGCGAAGGGCAGTTCATGGGCGACGAGGGCGGCGCGGTCGGCCTCCCAGTCCTCGCCGGTGGTGTCCGTGACGACCGTGTCGGCCGAGGCGCCCGCGAGCAGCACGCCCGCCTCCTCGAACGTCTCGCGGACCGCCGCGCAGATGATGGTCTGGGCGGTGGCCGGGTCGACGCCCATACGGACCGCCCACTGGGCACGTGACGGGCCGGCCCAGGCCACCGGGCGCTCGTCGCGCGGATCGACGGAGCCGCCCGGATAGGCGTACGCGCCCCCGGCAAAGGCCATGGAGGTGCGTCTGCGCAGCATGTGGACGGCGGGGCCGCCGGAAGCGGAGTCCCGCAGCAGCAGGACGGTGGCGGCCCGCCGGGGCTCGGGAGGGGTCAGCTCGCCGTTCGCGAGCGCCCGGATGCGGTCCGGCCATTCGGGCGGGTACCACTGGCCATTGGTCGTGGACGACATGGCCGGATGCTATGCGCTCACGCGCGGATGTTCGAGGGTGTCTTGCGCGCCGGAGGGCCCCTGCTGACGAGGGGCCCCCGGGCGCACGGCACACGCCCCGGGCTTCAGCGGCCCTGACCGGGTGCCTATTCGGCGATCTCGACCTGGATCTCGACCTCGACCGGTGCGTCGAGCGGCAGCACCGCCACGCCCACCGCGGACCGGGCGTGCACGCCCTTGTCGCCGAGGATCTCGCCCAGCAGCTCGCTGGCGCCGTTGAGGACGCCCGGCTGGCCGGTGAAGTCCGGTGCGGAGGCCACGAAGCCGACGACCTTCACGACGCGCTGGATCTTGTCCAGGTCGCCGATGAGGGACTTCACGGCCGCCAGCGCATTGAGCGCACAGGTCGCGGCGAGCTCCTTGGCCTGCTCGGCGCTGACCTCGGCGCCCACCTTGCCGGTGGCCGGCAGCGCGCCGTCCACCATCGGCAGCTGGCCGGAGGTGAAGACGTACGAGCCGGAGCGCACCGCGGGCTGGTACGTGGCCAGCGGCGGCACGACCTGCGGCAGCTTGAGGCCGAGCGCCGCGATCTTGTCCTCCGCCGCGCTCACGCCTTCTCCCGCTTCAGGTAGGCCACCAGCTGATCGGGGTTGTTCGGGCCCGGAACGACCTGGACCAGCTCCCAGCCGTCCTCGCCCCAGGTGTCCAGAATCTGCTTCGTCGCGTGCACGAGCAGCGGCACGGTCGCGTATTCCCACTTGGTCATGGGCCGAGCGTAATGCCTGTCCACGACAGCGGTGGACGCCGTCCGCCACAGGCCGCCCGCACCCGTCCCGCACGGCGTTCGGGAGCGCGGCAACCGGGCCCCTACGGGACATCCCTGAGCCTTCCCGGAGGGACCGCGGGCAGATTCTCCGGGGCTTCCCAGGCGTATCCCGTGCGTAGCCGGGACGCGGACTGGTTAGGCTCCTTGGCGTGAGCAGGCTCCATGTCGTCAGCGGCAAGGGTGGCACCGGCAAGACCACGGTCGCCGCTGCCCTCGCCCTCGCCCTGGCCACCGAGGGTCGCCGTACCCTCCTGGTCGAGGTCGAGGGTCGACAGGGCATTGCCCAGTTGTTCGAAACAGAAGCGCTTCCCTACGAGGAACGCAAGATCGCGGTGGGCCCGGCGTCGGAAGGCGCGTCGCCCTGGGCATCCCCGCGGACGGAGGCCGCGGGAGAGGCCTCTCGGGGCGGTGGCGGGAGACGGGCCGGCGGTGAGGTCCACGCCCTGGCCATCGACGCCGAACGCGCCCTTCTGGACTACCTCCAGATGTTCTACAAGCTCGGCAGCGCCGGCCGGGCGCTGAAGAAGCTCGGCGCGATCGACTTCGCCACGACCATCGCGCCGGGCCTGCGGGACGTCCTGCTGACCGGCAAGGCGTGCGAAGCGGTGCGCCGCAAGGACAAGAGCGGAAAGTTCGTCTACGACGCGGTCGTGATGGACGCCCCGCCGACCGGCCGCATCACCCGCTTTCTGAACGTCAACGACGAGGTCGCCGGCCTCGCGAAGATCGGCCCGATCCACAATCAGGCGCAGGCCGTGATGCGGGTCCTCAAGTCGCCCGAGACCGCGGTGCATCTGGTGACGCTCCTGGAGGAGATGCCGGTCCAGGAGACCGCGGACGGCGTCGCCGAGCTGCGCGCCGCCGGCATCCCCGTGGGCGGCATCGTCATCAACATGACCCGCCCGGCGCTGCTGGACAACGGCGACCTCGACAGCGCCGCCCGTGGAGCGCGTACGGGCGTCGCCAAGGCGCTCTCTCAGGCCGGTCTGGGCGGCGCCCGCCGCGGCGGCCTGGCGGACCGGCTGATCGACCCCCTGCTGGAGCAGGCGCGCGAACACGCCGAGCGGGTCGAGCTGGAGCGCGCCGAGTACGCCGAACTCACCGCCATCGGCCTGCCCACCCACGAGTTGGAGCTGCTCCCCGAGGGAGTGGACCTCGCCGGGCTCTACCACCTGGCGAGAGACCTGCGGAAACAGGGGCCCATATGACCTCGGACAACACGACGCTGGACGCCTCGGCCCCGCGGCTCGAGGTCGATACGCTGATCGACGACCCGCACACCCGCATCGTGGTGTGCTGCGGCTCGGGCGGCGTCGGCAAGACCACGACGGCCGCGGCCCTGGGCGTGCGCGCCGCCGAGCGCGGCCGCAAGGTCGTCGTGCTCACCATCGACCCGGCCAGGCGGCTGGCCCAGTCGATGGGCATCTCCGAGCTCGACAACGTCCCACGCCAGGTCAAGGGCGTCGACGAGAGCGCGGGCGGCGAACTGCACGCGATGATGCTGGACATGAAGCGCACCTTCGACGAGATCGTCGAGGGTCATGCGGATGCCGACCGGGCCCACGCCATCCTGGAGAACCCCTTCTATCAGTCCCTGTCGGCCGGTTTCGCGGGCACGCAGGAGTACATGGCCATGGAGAAGCTCGGCCAGCTCCGCGCGAACGACGAGTGGGACCTGATCATCGTCGACACCCCGCCGAGCCGCTCGGCGCTGGACTTCCTGGACGCGCCCAAGCGCCTGGGCTCCTTCCTGGACGGCAAGTTCATCCGGGTGCTGATGGCGCCGGCGAAGGTGGGCGGCCGGGCCGGCATGAAGTTCCTCAATGTCGGCATGTCGATGATGACCGGCACCCTCAGCAAGCTCATGGGCGGTCAACTGCTGCGCGATGTACAGACCTTCGTGGCTGCCATGGACACCATGTTCGGCGGCTTCCGCACCCGCGCGGACGCCACCTACCGCCTCCTACAGGCACCCGGGACGGCGTTCCTCGTGGTGGCCGCTCCGGAGCGGGACGCGCTGCGCGAGGCGGCGTACTTCGTCGAGCGGCTGGCCGCCGAGCAGATGCCGCTGGCCGGCCTCGTGCTGAACCGGGTGCACGGCAGCGGCGCCGCCCAGCTGAGCGCCGAGCGCGCCCTGGCCGCCGCGGAAGCCCTGACGGACCGCATGGCGGAGGACACCCATGCGGACACCCACCCGGACACCGGGGCGGACCCCGGCACGGGCACCGGGGCGGACCCGGACGCAGCCCCCGCCGCCGACTCCGCCCCGCCCCCCGGCCGCGCCGAAAATAATCTTGAAGCCACCGGCATTGTGGATCTCGACGACGGGAAGGCTGGCTCACGTACCGCCGACAGCCCCTCCCCCGCTGCCGCGGCGGAGCATGTGACACCCACTTCAGCCTCAGCGGCGCAACTGGCCGCCGGTCTCCTACGGCTGCACGCGGAACGTATGCAGGTCCTCGCGCGCGAGCGTCGCACACGGGACCGCTTCACCGCGCTGCATCCCGAGGTTCCGGTGACGGAGGTCGCCGCGCTGCCCGGCGACGTCCATGACCTCGCGGGACTGCGCGCCATCGGCGACCGTCTGGCGCTGAACCCCACAGCCACCGACGACTGAGCCGTACCCACGGCCGGCTCAGCCACCCACCACGAAGCGCTCCTCACCACCCGCGAAGCACTCCTCACGCGACATTTCACGTGCCACGCGAATCTCACCGTGCCACGCGAATCTCACGTGTCACACACATTCCCGTGTCACACGTCTCACGAGGCGCGCCGGACAGCGCCCCCCGCCTCTCACCGAGCCTCAACTCCCGGGCGCGTTACAGATACTGGCGCCCATGTCACGACTCGACAGAACGCGCCACCGGCCGAACCTTCTCGGCCAAATCTCCCGGCCGGCCCCGGCTACCCGGACTACCCGACCGCGGCCAACGCATCGAAGGCCTCGTCCTCGCAGTCCAACGGCAGGATGCCCGTGCTGCGCTCGTATTCCGTACGCGCTGTCTCCAACAGCCGACGCCATGACGTCACGGTCGGGCGGCGGCGCAGCAGCGCCCTCCGCTCGCGCTCGGTCATTCCGCCCCACACGCCGAACTCCACCCGGTTGTCCAGGGCATCGGCCAGGCACTCCGTACGCACCGGACATCCGGTGCACACTGCCTTGGCGCGGTTCTGCGCCGCCCCTTGTACGAACAGTTCATCCGGATCGGTAGTGCGGCAGGCTGCCTGTGCACTCCAGTCGGTTACCCAGCTCATGCTGGCGCCGTCCTCTCCCGAATCGAGGCTCCCCCACGGCGGCAATCGGCATATTCACCGTTGCCAGTTGAGGACGTTACGGAAGGCAGGCAGGGCGCAACACCCCCTTCGGGCCCAATCTTGAATGGCCCGAACGGACTATGCGTACGCGGCAGATCACCCAACGGAGTGACCGAACGGCATACGTCACTTTGCACACAAGGCAGGACAGTTCACCGCCCTGACACGGGATTTCTCTCGACACACAGAGGCGCGTGGGGGGCGCGACCCGCGAAAGTAGGGGTTGACGAACTGATGCGTAACCGTTCAGCTGTGGTAGCTGAGAACAGGCTAGGCGAACAGGTGCGCCCCTGTCCGGCGATTGAGAACGTAGGCTGCCCTCATGCCTAAGAAGCGCGATGGCGGGGGTCTGTCCAAGACGCAGCAGGCCGCCAAGTTCCTCGGTGTCAGCGTCCTGGCCGGAGCGGTGCTCGCCGGCCTCGCGCTCCCGGCGGCCGGGGCGCTCGGCCTCACCGCCAAGGGATCGGTCGAGGGCTTCGACGACATCCCGGCGAACCTCAAGACGCCGCCGCTCAGCCAGCGGACCAGGATCCTGGACTCCAAGGGCGGCGAGATCGCCAAGGTCTACTCCCGTGACCGCACGGTCATCGGCCTCAAGGACATGTCGCCGTATATCCAGAAGGCGATCGTCGCGATCGAGGACGCGCGCTTCTACCAGCACGGTGCCATCGACCTGAAGGGCATCCTGCGGGCGCTCAACAAGAACGCCCAGTCGGGCGCCGTCTCCCAGGGGGCCTCGACGCTGACCCAGCAGTATGTGAAGAACGTCTTCATCGAGGAGGCGGGCGACAACCCGGACAAGGTCGCGCAGGCCACCCAGCAGACCCTCGGCCGCAAGGTCAAGGAGCTCAAGTACGCGATCCAGGTGGAAAAGGAGCTCGGCAAGCGCAAGATCTTGCAGAACTACCTCAACATCACGTTCTTCGGGCAGCAGGCCTACGGCATCGAGGCGGCCGCCCAGCGCTACTTCAGCAAGCACGCCAAGGACCTGAGCCTCGGGGAGTCGGCGCTGCTGGCCGGCATCGTCCAGTCGCCCAGCCGCTACGACCCGGTCAATGACCCGCAGGAGGCCACCCGGCGGCGCAACACCGTCCTCCAGCGGATGGCCGACATGAAGGACGTCACCCAGGCGGAGGCCGACGCGGCCGCCAAGAAGCCGATCAAGCTGGCGGTCAGCCGCCCCAAGAACGGCTGCATCACCGCCACCGACGGCGCCGGCTTCTTCTGTGACTACATCCGCACGGTCTTCCTCAGCGACAAGGCCTTCGGCAAGAGCCGCAAGGCCCGCCTCAAGCTCTGGAACCAGGGCGGCATGACCATCCGCACCACCCTCGACCCGCAGGCCCAGAAGTCGGTACAGGCGTCGATAAAGGAGCACGTCTACGACGACGACCCGGTCGCCACCGCCGCCACCATCGTCGAACCGGGGACCGGCAAGATCCTCGGCATGGGCCAGTCACGCCCGTACGGCTTCCGCGAGAACGAGACCGTGATCAACCTCTCGGTGAACCACGACATGGGCGGGGGCGCCGGCTATCTGCCCGGGTCGACCTTCAAGCCGGTGGTCGCGGCGGCCGCGCTGGAACAGGGGACGAATCCGGAGCAGGAGTACCCGTCGCCGTACCGGATGCCGTATCCCACCCCGGTCCAGACCTGCGAGGGCGAGTGGCAGGGCAACGGCTCCGAGAACGTCGAGAACGAGAACAAGGAAGAGGTCGGCCCGTACGGCATGAAGGAGGCGACCGCGAAGTCGGTCAACACCTACTTCGTACAGCTGATCAGCGATATGGGTGTCTGCCCCGCGGTCAAGATGGCGCAGAAGATGGGCATCGAGCGGGCGGACGGCAAGCCGCTCCAGCAGGTGCCGTCGATGACGCTCGGCACGCAGGAGATGTCGCCGCTCACGATGGCGGCCGGCTACGCCACCTTCGCCAGTGGCGGCCAGTACTGCTCACCGGTGGCGCTCGAGTCGATCACCGACGCGCGGGGCCGGGCGATGAAGGTCCCGCAGTCCAGTTGCCGTACCGCCATGTCCAAGAAGACCGCGGACACCATCAACACGCTGCTCAAGGGTGTGGTCGAGGACGGCACCGGCAAGGAAGCCGGGCTCAAGGGCCGCGACAGCGCCGGCAAGACCGGTACCACCGACAGCCGCTACGCCGCCTGGTTCGTCGGCTACACCCCCAACGCGGCCGGTGCGGTCTGGGTCGGGGACCCGCAGCACAAGCGCAAGATGTTCAACATCACCATCGGCGGCGTCCCCCACGAAAAGGTCTACGGCGCCGACACCCCCGGCCCCATCTGGCGCGACGCGATGTCCGGCGCACTGGAAGGACGCCCCGCGCCCGCCCTGCCGACCGTCCCGATCGACGACCCCGCCAAGGACAAGAACCAGGGCGACGAGGGCGACAAGGGCCGCGGCAAGCCCAAGCCCGGCCGGGGCGGCCACGGCGGTCACAACAAGCCGGGCGGCGGCTGGCACATCCCCGGCTTCCCCGACATCCTGGGCGGCGGCAACGGCGGCTGGTGAACGGCCGGTTGGGCCGGTCGGCGGGCGGAACGGCCGGTTGGGTCGTACGGCCGGTTGAGCGGCTGGTCGGCCCGGGCGGCGGAGATGTCGGTCCATAACGAAAGGCGAGGGGCGCCCCACACCATGGGGGCGCCCCTCGCCTTTCCCTCAAATACCCGCCCGGCGGCTCAGCCGGCCAGCAGCTTCTTCACCACTGCGGCCACCCGGCCGCCCTCGGCCCGGCCCGCCACCTGCGGGTTGACGATCTTCATGACGGCGCCCATCGCCCGCGGCCCCTCGGCGCCGGCGTCCTTGGCCTCCGCCACGGCCGCCGCGACCAGCTGCTCCAGCTCCTCGTCGGACAGCTGCTTGGGCAGGTAGTCCGCGAGGATCTCGCCCTCGGCGCGCTCGCGCTCGGCCGACTCCCCGCGGCCGCCCTTCTCGAAGGCGTCCGCGGCCTCCCGGCGCTTCTTCGCCTCCCGCGCGATGATCTTCTCGACCTCGCCGTCGGACAGCTCGCGCGCCTCGGTGCCCGCGACCTCCTCCTTCTGGATCGCGGTCAGCGTGAGACGGAGGGTGGAGGAACGCAGCTCGTCGCGCGCCTTGATCGCGATGGTGAGGTCGTCGTGCAGCTTGGACTTGAGCGTGGTCATGCCGTCGAGTATGCCCCCACCCACCGGCAACCGCCGCGCCTTTTCCCCCGCCCCGCCACGCCCGCCGCCCCGGCGAGGCGTCTCCCTCCCACTGCACCCACCCCCCGCACTCTGCGACGATGGGGACCATGCGCGCGCGATACGGAGTACCCCTGACCCTGACCGCAGTCGGTGCGGCCGGCCTGGCCTACGCCGCCGGCTTCGAAGTCCGCTCCTTCCGCCTCCGGCGCGTCACCGTGCCCGTACTGCCCCGCGGCATGCGGCCGTTGCGCGTCCTACAGGTCTCCGACATCCACATGGTCAGCGGACAGCGCAAGAAGCAGCGCTGGTTGCAGTCGCTCGCCGGGCTGCGCCCCGACTTCGTCATCAACACCGGCGACAACCTCTCCGACCCCGAGGGCGTCCCCGAGACGCTGGACGCGCTCGGCCCGCTGATGGAGTTCCCCGGCGCCTACGTCTTCGGCTCCAACGACTACTACGGCCCCAAGCTGCGCAATCCCGCCCGCTACCTCCTCGAGCGGGCCCAGGGCCGGCACGGCCTCAACGGCAACGCGCCCGCCGTGGGCGTCGTCCACAACCCGTGGGAGGAGCTGCGCGACGCCTTCGACGCGGCCGGCTGGGTCGGCCTGTCCAATTCGCGCGGCCGCCTCAAGCTGGAGGGCATCGAGATCGCCCTGACCGGCCTGGACGACCCGCACATCAAGCGTGACCGCTACGCCGAGGTCGCCGGCGGCCCGGAATCCGGCGCCGACCTCTCCCTGGCCGTCGTCCACGCCCCCTACCTGCGCTCCCTGGACGCGTTCACCGCCGACGGCTACCCCCTGATCCTGGCCGGCCACACCCACGGCGGCCAGCTCTGCATCCCCTTCTACGGGGCCCTCGTCACCAACTGCGACATCGACACCGACCGCGTGAAGGGCCTGTCCACCCACACCGCCGCCGACCACACCTCCTACCTCCACGTCTCCGCCGGCTGCGGCACCAACCGCTACACCCCGGTCCGCTTCGCCTGCCCCCCGGAAGCGACGCTGCTGACGCTGACGGCACGGGACTGAGCGGGGCGGAGCCAGGCGGAGACGGGGAGCCGGCGTTCGGGGGGCGGCCGCAGCGTTCGGGAGCGGCTGCGAGTAAGAGGCAGCCGCGGGTGAGGGGCGGGTGGGGCTTTTCCGGAGTCCGGCCCTCCTCGAATCCGGCCTTCTGGGAGTCCGGCCTCTGGAGTCCGCGAACGCCCCGGGGCCCGGCTCGCCCCGGGCCAGGGTTTTGCCGGATGGGGTCTCCCGCACTCGTTGATCATCCCCCTACCGTGGGGGGATGTCCGAACCCACCCGGACCTCGCAGTCCACGCGCCATGCCACCGGCCCGGCCGGCGCCGCCGCCCGCACCCCGGCAGCCGCAGTCGCCCCCACGAGCCGTCACCCGCTGGCGGCCGCCTTCCGCGTCCTCATCACCACGGCCGCCCTGACCGGCCTGCTCCTCGCGGCCCTCGCCACCACCGGCCCGGCCCAGCTCCTCACCCGTTTCACCGTGCAGGCCGACATCGCCTCCGTGTTGGTCTCCGCCTGCGCCGCCCACCGCGCCTGGACCGGCCGCCGCCCCGTAAGCCCCCGGCTCACCGGCGCGCTCCTGCCGTTCCTCTCGCTCCCCGCCCTCATCCACCACGTCTTCCCCGCCGCCGACTCCACCGCCTTCACCCTGCCGGCCGCCACCACCCCGGGCGTCACCCAAGCCCTCTGCCACCAGCTCCTCTACACAGTCGTCCCGCTCGCCGCTCTCGCCGACTGGCTCCTGCTCACCACTCCCCGCGGCTTCCGCCTTCCCTACGCCTGGCAGTGGCCCGCCTACCCCCTCCTCTTCCTCGCCCTCGCCCTTGCCCTCCCCGCCACTTCCGGCGCCCCTTCCCCCACCGCCACCACCGCCCTCTCCATCGGCATCGCCATCTGTGCCCTCCCCTTGATCGCCATCGGGATCGACCAGGTCAGGCCCGCCCCCCGGCTCCACAACAACCGGATTTCACCTACGGGGATCAGTCCGCTAAAGTAGAGCTCGTTGCTTCGGGGTGTAGCGCAGCTTGGCAGCGCGCTTCGTTCGGGACGAAGAGGTCGTGGGTTCAAATCCCGCCACCCCGACTGAAGGAACAGAGATCAGGGGCCTGATCCGCGAAAGCGGGTCGGGCCCCTGATTCGTTTCCGGGTGCGGGGCTCTTGGCGTCGTGGGAGGCCGGGCCGGGAATTCTTCGCTCGGGCGCCGTCTCATGACGTGCCGTCACTCGGGTCTCGCGGGAGGCCAGGTGGCGCGGGCCGAGGTGACATAGGTCACGCGCCTGGCCGGCGGCTTCCGTTGCAGGCGGGCGGGGCGAGCCCGAGGGTGCCGGGTGCGCGCCCAGGATCGTGGTCGGTCAGCGCCCCGGGGCGGGCCGGGGCGCTGACCGACGCCGGGTCCGGTGTCTTGCGCGTCGGGGGCTCCCGGGCGCCGTCGGACGAGGTGCGGCAGGTCAGTTCTTTTCGCTGAACGTCACCGGCTGGTCCTGGTTCAGTTCGGTGAAGAGTTTTTTGGCCTGCTGCGTGTTCCACTTCACGGCGCTGCCCTTGGAGGTGGGGAAGCTGAGGCTCGATACGGGGACGGTGAGGCGTTTGCCGTCGCCCGCGGTGACGGCCTTCATGGCCTTGAAGAGCGAGGTCAGGTTCGGCAGGCCCGTGTCGTCGTCCACGATGAGGGTGTCCAGGCCGGCGCTCATGGTGGGGTAGACCTTGGACGGGTCAAGGAGGGTGCCCGGGGTGGCGGCCTTGCGGGCGAGGGCGGCCAGGAACTTCTGCTGGTTCTGGCTGCGGCCCAGGTCGCCCTGGGCCTCCTGGTGGCGCTGGCGGACGAAGGCGAGCGCCGTGCGGCCGTCGAGTGTGTGACAGCCCTTCTTCAGATCCGCGCCGGACTTCTCGTCCTTGACGTCCCTGTCCAGGCACATCGGCACGCCGCCGACCGCGTTCACGATGCCGACGAAGCCCGCGAAGCCGATCTCCGTGTAGTGATCGATATGTACGCCCGTGTTGCGTTCGATGGTGCGGACGAGCAGGTCGGGGCCGCCGAACGAGAACGCCGCGTTGAGCTTGTTCTTCGACGCGCGGTAGTGCTTGCCGGTCTCGGGGCGGATGTGCGACGGAATGTTCACCCACGAGTCACGCGGCAGACTCACCATCGACGTTCCGTGGTCACCGGTGTGCAGCAGGATCATCGAGTCGGTGCGACGGCCCGCATCGGCCGAGCCGCCGGTGTGCAGATCCTTCTTGGCCCGTTCGGAGAGGCCCACACGGCTGTCGGAACCCACAATCAGATAGTTGGTGCCCCGGCCCTGCGGCGGGCGGTCCGCGATCTTGCCGAGGTTGACCTCGCGGTGGAGCTTGGTGTCGGCCCAGACGTAGGTGCCCACGGAGCCGACGGCCAGCACGGTGGACAGGACGATCAGCGCGCGCGTGACCCGGCGGCGCCTAGGAGGAGGGCCCGCGGCTCGTCTGCGCCGGCCGGTGTTGCCGCCACCGGGGCCCGCGGGGCCGGTGCGCAGGGGTCGCCGCCCGTTGCCGGTGCGGGCGTAGGGCCCGGACGGGGGCAGCGGCGCCTGCGGGACGGCCTGGTGCGCGTCGAGGTTCTGTGACCGTTCCGGGTGCATCCGAGGCGGGTGCGCAGCCTGGTGCCACACCTGCCCGGTGCTGTGGTGCGCCGCCGCTTCCCCGTCGCGCCAGGCACCTTCGGGCGGCCCCTCCAGCCAATCAGTCATGCGCGGCAGTCTGCATGCTCATCTGCTCTTCACCAAATGGTGCGCACATCTGCACAAACGTATGTACCGAATGCGGGGAATGCCGTGGGTCACGGGCCGGCAGCCGGGCGCGGGGGCACGGTCCGTCGCGCGTGTCCCGGCCCTGTCGCGGACGGGGAGCGCCCGGCCGCGCCCGCGGCGTCCGCCCCGGTCCGGTTCCGGGCGGACGCCCTGAGGGCGCTCTTTCGACACTCATCTCGACGACAGGCTCTCGTACGCGACCGGTTGTCCGATCTGTTGCGCGGCGGTGCCGGAACGGTGCATGCGCTGCCACTTCAGTCTGGTGCCGAGCAGGAAGGCCACCACGGACTGGATGACCACCAGATACATCAGCTGCCGGTAGATGAACAGTTGGAACGGCATCGCCCACAACTCCCGCAGACGCTCGCCGTCGAGCCGCAACGCGTATCCGGCGCAGGCCAGTTGGAGGGCGAGGAAGCCGAACCACACCACGGCCGAGATCTCCGGACCGCGGAAGAGCGCCCCGTACAGGGCGAAGACGTCGACGATCGGCGCGAACAGCGGCAGGGCGACCTGGAAGAGGGCGAGGTAGCTCAGCCCGCGGCGTCCGAAGCGGCCGGACGGGCCCATTTCGATGACGGCACGACGGTGCTTCCACATGGCCTGGAGCGTGCCGTAGCACCAGCGGTACCGCTGCCGCCACAACTGGCTCAGCGAGGTGGGCACTTCGGTCCAGGCGATCGCGGACTCCTCGTAGACCACCCGCCAGCCCGCCTGCCACAGGGCCATGGTGAGGTCGGTGTCCTCGGCGAGGGTGTCCTCGCTGACCCCGCCGACGCCCATCAGCGCGTCCCGGCGGAAGGCACCGATGGCACCGGGGACCGTCGGCATGCACTCCAGCACCTCGAACATCCGCCGGTCGAGGTTGAATCCGAAGACATATTCCAGGTGCTGCCATCTGCCCAGCAGGCGGCGCCGGTTGCCGACCTTGGTGTTGCCGCTGACCGCACCCACGGCCGGGTGCGCGAGCGGCTGGACGAGCCGTTGGATGGCGTCCGGCTCGAAGACGGTGTCGGCGTCGACCATGACCACGATGTCGTACCGCGTGTGGGCCAGTCCGGTGTTGAGCGCGGCTGCCTTGCCCGAGTTGGTCTGGCGGATCACCTCCACACGGGGGTCACCGATCCGGCCGGCGATGTCCGCCGTATCGTCCGTCGACCCGTCGTCGATCACGATGATCTGTAGATGCGGGTGTGTGGAGGCGAGCAGCGAACGGACGGTGGACTCGATGCCCGCCTGTTCGTTGTAGGCGGGTACGAGGACCGTCACCGGGTCGACGATCTCCCGCAACCAGGGGGAGCCCGGACGGAAGCGCTCCAGCCGCCGGACATGGGCCCGGGCGAAGAAGACGAGCGACGCCAGCCGCAGCACTCCCAGACCGCCGGCGATGCCCAGCACCCAGGTCATACCGTTCACGAACCCGTGCCCGAGGGCCTTGATCCAGACCAGGGCCTGGCCCAGCCACCGCTCATGGGCGGGTGCCGGCGTATCGGCAGCGGCCAGCCCGGTCCCCGCCGTCACGGTGGTGAACTTCTTGACGTTCCGGTTGTTGAGCAGCCGCTCACTGTCGCTGTACGCGACGTCGTTCTGGCTGAACTGCCGGATCACGCCCTGTGACGGCTTGCGGAACCACCGGTCGGCGGCCACCAGCGTGTAACCCTCCGCACCGGCCCGCTGGGCCGCCTTCCACTCCGCGCCGCACATCGTGTCCACCGCGGTGGTCTGCGGCAGCCTCAGCAGCTTGGTGTGGATGCCCGCCGTGCCCGCCAGCGCCTTCTGCGTCAGCGACAGCTCCAGCCCGGCCCGGAAAGGCGAGGCCGAGCCCATGACCGCGCCGGTGTAGGTGTTCGACCCGATCTCGTGGCCCTCGGCCTTGATCCGGCGTACCAGGTCCGGATGCTTGGCCGCCTGGGCACCGCGCAGGAAGAAGGTGGCGTGTGCATGGTGCTTGCGCAGCAGATCGAGCAGGCGTGGCGTCCATACGGGGTCCGGGCCGCCGTCGTAGGTGAGCGCCACGGTGCGGGCGGGAACCGAGGCGGACTTCACCTTGTCACCGTTGAGGCGCACCACCGGGCCGCCCTTGTCCACCGCCGTCGGCACGGGGGTGGTGCAGTCACGCCGTGTCTTCGCGGCGTCGACCTCGTGGGTGGTCCAGCCTTCGAAGAGCAGCGCGCCGAACGCAAGGGGGAGCACGAGGATCAGCAGCAGCCAATGACCACGCGGGTCACGGGACTGCGCATGGCGGCCACGGTTGGAGCGGCGCCTCACGTGGCGACCGGGGTGACTTCGATCACGGTCGGCGCGAGGTGTGTCCGGGCTGCGGCCATGGCCGGCACCGAAGCCGCCGCGGCGCGGGTGAGGAACGACGAGAAGTCACCGGCAGCCGAGACGTCCGCCGCTCTCTTCGGCGACGCCTCCCGCCCGGCCGGGACGCGTCCGCGGTCGGCGGCGGACGCCCGGTAGGGGGCGCATCCGACGGCGACCGAGTTCCGCAGGACCTTTCCGTGCCGGACGGAAGCGTCGGCACATGACTGGGAAACGCGTATTTTCTGCCGTTTTGTGTTCCGGCTGGCCTCACACATGGTCGGCGAGTGTACTCATGGTCGATTTCGGATAACGGCACGTTCCTGGGACCTCTGGCCTGGGTGACAAGCCTCCGGCCCGACGGGCCCACACCGTGAGGAAAACCCGTTTCCCCAGGTCAGGGAGGTATGGCGGGGCCGTCTTGCCCGCTATTACACCCTCTGCATCGCGGTGTTGGAGCACCTTGATCTGAGAGTGTTGTAACACCTGACCTCGTCACGGGAGGAGGAGCGGGGGTCGCTGAGCGGCGCACGCACGGTGGCGAGAGGCCTACGGCGGGGTGGCGTACGGGCTCGGGGAGGCGGAGTACGGGCTCCGGGAGGCTGCGTACTGCTCGGGGAGGCCGGGTTTGGCCATGACGCACGGGCATCGGGCCGGACTAGCGGTGCCGACGACCGCGAAGCATCGTCGCGCTCCGTTCAGGGGTCGGAGAGGGCCTCACCGCCCGGTCCACTGACTGAAAACACCCTTATCCCCCAACGCCGCCAGGCCTACCTTTGACTGTGTGACCAGATTCGATATCTGGTCATGAAGTCGGGGGGAGGGGGCATCGCGTGGAACGCTCGCAGCGCGCAGACCACATCCTGGACGTCGCAGGGGAGTTGCTGGTCGCCTGGGGCTATGGGCGGGTGACGATCGACGAGATCGCCCGCCGTGCCAAGGTCGGCAAGGGCACGGTGTATCTGCACTGGAAGACCAAGGACGCACTGCTCCTTGCCGTGATGCTGAAGACGCAATCCCGCATCCATCAGCGGCAGTTGGAACGCATACGGGCGGATCCGCTGGAGATTCTGCCGAGCCGGCTGATGCGGCGGCACTTCCTCGACTTCCAGGGCGAGCCGGTATTGCGCGCGCTCTACACCGACGACGCCGACATCCTCGGCCGGCTCAACGACACCGCCAAGAAAGAGTTCGCGGAACTGATGGGCCAGGGCGACCGGTATCTGCGTCGCCATCTCGAAGCGCTCCGTGAACACGGTCTGGTGCGCGACGACACCGACGTACACCATCAGCAATACGCCTTGTTGGCGACATCCAACGGGTTCTTCACGGCCGAGGCGCTGCTGGCCGACCGCGCCCCGGACACCCTGGAGGTACGCGCCGACATTCTCGCCCGAACCATCCGAAGCGCGCTGGAGGTGTCAGCGGACGCCGGACCGGGTTCCGGTGGCCCGGATTCCGGTCCGGGCTCCGACCTGGGCTCCGGTCCGGGCTCCGGATCCGGATGCGGTCCGGATGCCGCTTCCACCCGTATGCGCGTCGCCGCGGCTGCGGCCGCTCCCGAAATCATCGCCTGCTACGAGCATTTCACCGAGCTCTGCGCTCAGGAGATGCGCCGGCAGATACGTGACTGAGGCTGCGCTGTGCACTCAGTGCGGCGTACGCGGCGCGACGGACTCAGTGCAGTGCATTCCCACAGCGGATTCGGATTCGGGTTCGTGCAGTAGTGCAGTAGTGCAGTAGTGCAGTGAATTCATGCAGGGAGCTCGTGCGGTGGTCTTCATGGGCTCGATTGCATGGTGCCGGCCCCACGGATCTGATTCCGCATAACCGACTTCCCGGCCGCAGGATGCTCAAGCGCGTCCTGCGGCAAGAACCGAGCCACATCCAAGTCCAGGTCCGCCCGGATTCCTGCCCGGACTCCCGGACCCGCTCCCAACCCGGAGGAGATCGAAAGATGTCGGCATTATCCAGCTCCCCGTTCGCTGCGCACGTCGGGAAACACCCGGGCGAGCCGAATGTGATGGAGCCGGCGCTGCTCACCGACCCGTTCGCGGGCTATGGCGCGCTGCGTGAGCAGGCCCCGGTCGTACGGGGCCGGTTCATGGACGACTCACCGGTCTGGTTCGTGACGCGCTTCGAGGAGGTTCGCCACGTCCTGCGCGACCAGCGGTTCGTGAACAATCCGGCCTCGCCGCCCCTGGCCCTATCGGCCGAGGAGAACCCGCTGACCCGGCTGATGGACATGCTGGGTCTCCCGGAACATCTCCGCGTCTACATGCTCGGGTCGATTCTCAATTACGACGCCCCCGACCACACCCGGCTGCGCCGTCTGGTGTCGCGCGCGTTCACGGCCCGGAAGATCACCGATCTGCGGCCGCGTGTCGAGCAGATCGCCGACGAGCTGCTGACCCGGCTCCCCGAATACGCCGAGGACGGCGTCGTCGATCTCATCCAGCACTTCGCCTACCCCCTGCCGATCACCGTCATCTGCGAGCTGGTCGGCATACCCGAAGCGGACCGTCCGCAGTGGCGGGAGTGGGGTGCCGACCTCCTCTCGATGGACCCGGAACGGCTCGGCGCAACGTTCCCGGCGATGATCGAGCACATCCATCAGATGGTCCGGGAGCGGCGCGGCGCGCTCACCGATGATCTGCTCAGCGAGCTGATCCGTACCCATGACGACGACGGCGGCCGGCTCAGCGACGTCGAGATGGTCACCATGATCCTCACGCTCGTCCTCGCCGGTCACGAGACCACCGCCCACCTCATCAGCAACGGCACGGCGGCGCTGCTCACCCATCCCGACCAGCTGCGCCTGCTCAAGGACGACCCGGCCCTGCTTCCCCGGGCCGTCCATGAGCTGATGCGCTGGTGCGGGCCGGTGCAGATGACCCAGCTGCGCTACGCGGCCGCCGACGTGGACCTCGCCGGTACGCGGATCCACAAGGGCGACGCCGTACAACTCGTCCTGGTTTCGGCGAACTTCGACCCCCGCCACTACACCGACCCCGATCGTCTCGATCTGACGCGTCACCCCGCCGGTCACGCCGAGAACCATGTGGGTTTCGGTCACGGTGCGCATTACTGCCTGGGCGCCACCCTCGCCAAGCAGGAGGGCGAGGTCGCGTTCGGCAAACTGCTCGCGCACTACCCGGAGGTGTCCCTGGGCGTCGAACCGGAAGGTCTGGAGCGGTTGCCGCTGCCCGGCAACTGGCGGCTGGATTCCCTGCCGTTGCGGCTGGGGTGAGCGCACGCCGCGCTCGTACCCGCGGGGCGTGGTTGAGCGACGGCAGAGGGCCCGTACGGACCCGGAGGGACGGCGGCCCCACCGGGTCCGCTGCCCGTACAGCGGTGCTGCCCGCGCAGCCTGTGGGCACGGCTCGTCCTCAGTCGGCCCGGCTTGCCTTCAGCGAGTACATGAGGGGGATGCGGGGGCGGTCCCCGGGGAAGCGGTGGTAGCCGTCGGCGTTGCGGCGTAGTGCGGCGAAGCGCTGGAACATCGTCATGTCGTGTTCGTGCAGAAAGTCGATGCGCAGGCCGGTGCCGGCCAGGGCCGAGACGACATCGCCGAGTGGATGCTGCCATTCGACGCTGCGGTTGTTCACCGTCGGGGCGTCGAAATCCGTGTAGGTACCGGGAGTTTCCTCCACCCAGGCGTCACGGCTGAAGTAGTCGTGGACGAGGCGCGAGCCGGTCTCGTCGTCCAGGGCGTCGCACAGCGGGTGGAATTCGGCGAGGTAGAGGAAACCGCCGGGGGCGACGAGGGAGGCCGCGGTATCGGCCCAGCGCTCCAGGTCCGGGAGCCAGTTGAGGGCGCCGATGCCGGTGTAGACGATGTCGTACGCGGTGTCGGGGACGGCTTCGGCGGCGTCGTAGACATCGGCCGTGACGAACGCCGCGCGGTCGGGGCCGTAGCCGAGTTCGGCGGCCAGTTCGCGGGCGGTTTCCACGGCGGGTTCGGAGAAGTCCAGGCCGACGACGCGGGCCGCGCCGCGGTGGGCCCAGGAGAGGGTGTCCTGGCCGAAGTGGCACTGGAGGTGGAGGAGGGAGCGGCCGGTGACATCCCCGACCTCTGCGACCTCGAAGTCACGGAGTACGTCGCGGGCCCGGCGGAATCCGTCCTGGTCGTAATAGTCACTCGCGGTGTGGATGGGGACGCGCTCGTCCCACTTCGCGCGATTGGCTTCCCGCCAATCGTCGGGGCCGGTGTGTCTTCGCATACGGCGAAGTTATCCACAGCCCTGTGGCCCTCGCCAACGGATTTCCGGCGCCGGGCGCAGAATGGGCCCATGACTGACGAGACGACCGCAGACCCAGGCCACGCCACCTCTCCGACCCCTTCGACGACCGACACCCACCCCACGACGGGGACACGGACGGGCTCGGCCGACCCGATAGCGGGAGCGGACGGATCGGCGAAGCACTCGACTGGCTCGGCGGGCTCCAGCGGCACGGACACCGCGATGCCGGACTGGGAGAAGCGCTTCCGTGCACCGCGGATCGGGCTGCCGGACTGGGCCGAGGACGCCCCGGACCGTTCCCTGTTCGTCTCGAACGCCACCGGCACCTTCGAGCTGTACGCGTGGGACCGGGCAACCGGCAGTCAGCGGCAGGCCACGGACCGTCCGAACGGCACGACGGACGGGACGCTGTCGCCGGACGGCCGGTGGATCTGGTGGTTCTCGGACACCGACGGGGACGAGTTCGGCGTCTGGATGCGGCAGCCGTTCGAGGGCGGCGCCGATGAGCCGGCCACTCCGGGGCTCGCCGCCTCGTATCCGGGAGGGCTGGCGATCGGCCGGGACGGGACGGCGGTCGTCGGGTGCTCGACGGACGAGGAGGGCTCGACGGTCCATGTCGTACGGCCCGGGGAACCGCCGGTGGAGATCTACCGGCACCGCGAGTCGGCGGGCGTCGGCGATCTCTCGCACGACGGATCGCTCATCGCCCTTGAGCACACCGAGCACGGCGATGCGATGCACTCCGCAATCCGTGTCGTACGGCCCGACGGCTCCACGGTCGCGGAGCTGGACGACACCAACGGCGGGACCGAGGAGCTGGGCCTGTCGGTGATGGGTTTCGCGCCGGTGGACGGGGATGCCCGGCTGCTGGTGGGGCACCAGCGGCGGGGCCGTTGGGAGCCGATGCTCTGGGATCCGCTGACCGGGACGGAGACTGCGCTGGAGATAGACCTCCCGGGAGATGTGGGTGCCGACTGGTATCCCGACGGTTCGGCGCTGCTGGTGGAGCACGAGTACCAGGCACGGAGCGAGCTGTGGCGTTACGAGCTGGGTGCGCCGGGCGGTGCCACTGACGCGGCTGCCGCGGCCGGCCGGTCTCTGCTGACGCGGGTCGAGACCCCGGCCGGCACGGTCTCGGGCGCGACGGCGCGGCCGGACGGAGCGGTGGAGTTCCTGTGGTCGTCGGCGGCGCAGCCCCCCGAGGTGCGTTCGACGAGCGGCAAGGTCGTGCTGGACCCGCCCGGTATGAAGGCGCCCGGGTCGGTGCCGGTGCGGGACGTGTGGGTGGAGGGCCCCGGCGGCCGCATTCATGCACTGGTGCAGCAGCCGGCGGGCGAGGGCCCCTTCCCGACGGTCTTCGACATACACGGCGGTCCGACCTGGCACGACAGTGACGCCTTCGCCTCGTCGCCCGCGGCCTGGGTGGACCACGGCTTCGCGGTCGTACGCGTCAACTACCGCGGCTCGACCGGCTACGGCCGTGCCTGGACGGATGCGCTCAAGCACCGCGTCGGGCTGATCGAGCTGGAGGACATCGCCGCGGTGCGCGAGTGGGCGGTCTCGTCCGGGCTGGCGGATCCGGAGCGGCTGGTACTGGCGGGCGGTTCATGGGGCGGGTACCTGACGCTGCTCGGGCTCGGCACGCAGCCGGACACCTGGGCGGTGGGCCTGGCGGCGGTCCCGGTCGCGGACTATGTCACGGCGTACAACGACGAGATGGAAGCCCTCAAGGCGATGGACCGGACCCTGCTGGGCGGCACTCCCGAGGAGGTCCCGGAGCGCTTCGAGGCGTCATCGCCGCTGACGTATGTGGACGCGGTGCGGGCGCCGGTCTACATCTCCGCGGGCGTCAACGACCCACGCTGCCCGATCCAGCAGGTGGAGAACTACGTCCAGCGGCTGGAGGGCCGCGCCCATCCGCACGAGGTCTACCGCTACGACGCCGGACACGGCTCCCTGGTCGTCGAGGAACGGATCAAGCAGGTCCGCCTGGAACTCGACTTCGCCCAGCGGTATGTGATCGACAAGAGGTAACGGCCTGAGGGGCGCCGGGAGCTGCGGCGGGGTGCCCCCGTCGGGGGTGCCCTGTGGGTCGGGCTCTGCGCGGGGTGCCCCTGGGTCGGGCGCTGCGCGGGGTGACCGTGGGGCGGGCGCTGCGCGGGGTGGTCTGTGGCTCGGTGCGGCGCCGGGTGCCCCGTGGCTCGGCGGGGGTCAGCCAGCCGCAGGTCACCCAGTCACGGGGCACCAGGCCGCGGGACACCCACCCACAGGGCACCGGTCCACAGGCCACTCAGTCACAGGGCACCCGCCCAGAGACACCCGGCCCCATCCCGCCCTGGAGCACCGTTCCCACGAGGGCTCCCACGAGACACTCCGCCGCTGGGCCGGGGGGCGGGGCGGGGAGGGGGGCGATCAAGCCGCGGCGTGATGAGCCGTGTGATGAGCCAGAGCCGCATGAGGATCGCTGCCCTCGCTGGTGGTGTGGTCGGTGTGCACGGTCGCGGCCGTGAGCCGGGGGACGGCGTGGATGAGGGCGTGCTCTGCGGCGACGGCGAGTGCGTGGGCCTGCACCACGGTCAGACGGGCGTCGACGACGATATCTGCCTCGGCGCGCAACGTATGGCCGATCCAGCGCATGCGGACCTGTCCGACGCCGCGGACGCCGTCGACCGCGCGCAGTGCGGTCTCGGCCGCGTCGATGAGGCCGGGGTCGACGCAGTCCATCAGCCGCCGGTAGACCTCCCTGGCGGCGTCCCGCAGCACCATGAGAATGGCGGCGGTGATCAGCAAGCCGATGAGGGGGTCGGCCGCCCGCCAGCCGAGAGCCGAGCCGCCCGCGCCCAGCAGGACGGCGAGGGAGGTGAAGCCGTCGGTACGGGCGTGCAGGCCGTCGGCGACGAGTGCGGCCGAGCCGATTTTGCGGCCGGTGCGGATGCGGAAGCGGGCCACCCACTCGTTGCCGATGAACCCGGTCACGGCGGCCGCGGCCACGGCCCACAGGTGGGTGACATCGCGGGGGTTCAGCAGCCGGTCCACGGCCTCGTAGGCGGCCACGGCCGAGGAGATGGCGATCGTCAGCACGATGACGATCCCCGCGAGGTCCTCGGCCCGGCCGTATCCGTAGGTGTAGCGGCGGTTCGCGGCCCGGCGCCCGAGGACGAAGGCGATGCCCAGCGGCACGGCGGTCAGCGCGTCGGCGGCGTTGTGGATCGTGTCGCCGAGCAGCGCCACCGACCCCGACAGCGCGACGACCACCAGCTGGATCACGCTGGTCAGGCCCAGGATGCCGAGCGAGAGCCACAGCGTGCGCAGGCCCTCGCGGGAGGTCTCCATCGCGGCGTCGACCTTGTCCATGGCCGCATGGCTGTGCGGGGTGACGAGGTGGGCGAGCCGGTGCCGGATCCGCGACCGGCGACCGGAGGGGTGGGAGTGATGGCCGTGGTGATGGCCATGGCGGTGGTGGTCATGGTGGTGGTGGCCGTGGTGGGCAGTGCCTGCCTGCTCGTGACCAGCGCGGTCGGGCTGTACCTGCTCGTGACCAGCATGGTCGGCCTGTACCTGCTCGTGACCAGCGCACTCGGCACGCGCGGACGTGTCGTCGTGCCCGTCGTCGTGCCCGTGTTCAATGTCCTGGTCATGGCCGTGACCGTGGTCGTGGTCGTGGTCACCGTGACCATGGTCGTGGTGGTGGTCGCCGTGGGCGTGATCATGGCTGTGCGGGTGGGTGCCTTTGCCTGCCATATGGCCTACCGTGGCACGCCGATTCGATTGCGGCTACTGCCGTGATACGCCCTCTGACCAGGTGCAACACCGTTGCAGGAGCGGAGGAGCCCCCGGGTTCAGGCCTTCCCGGCCCGCGCCGCCTCGTCCCGGTCCGCGCCCCGCTCATCGGCCTTGCCTTCGCCCTGGGGCACGTCCCCGGCAGCGTCCCCGCCCCCGGCCTGCTGCTCGCCCCGTTCCCGGGCCCGAGCCGCGTCCCCGCCCCCGTCCCCCTCCGGCACGATCCCCAGCGCCGCGTCCTTGGCGGCTTCGGCATCGCGGCGGAAGAGGCGGAACCACATGAAGACGACGAAGCCGGCGAAGACGAACCACTCGCCGGTGTAGCCGAGGTTCTGGAAGGCCTTGAGGTCCAGGCCGCTGCCCTCGGCGGCGGCCGGGGGGACGGCGTGCAGCGGTGCCTGGGCGTCGGTGAGCGTGATCCAGGCGTCGTAGACCTCGTACGGCACGATGTTGACCAGCGACGCCGCGCTGATCATGCCGAGCTGGCCCTGCGGCAGCCCGCCGCCGGCCTGGACGCCGTCGGTGCCCTGGTTCTCGGAGGCCTGGAGCGCTCCGGTGACCGTCACCTCGCCCTTGGGCGGCGCGGGCACCCTCGCCGTGTCGGCCTTCGCACCGGCGTCGCCGGGCAGCCAGCCCCGTACGACCGGCAGCGCCTTGCCGCTGTCCGTGCGCAGCAGGCTGAGGACGTAGAAGCCCTGCTGCCCGCCGTGCCTGTCCTTCAAGGTGCGGGCCGGTACGAGCAGTTGGTGAGCGGTGTCGTAGTGCCCGCGGGCGCTGGCCTGCCGGCCGGAGGTGCCCGTGTCGACGGGCAGCAGATCGGCCAGCGGCCGGGCAGCGGCGGTCTTGGCCCGCGCCGAGCGGTCCTCCTGCTGCTGGTGGGTGTCGACGCGGTCCTCGAAGCGGCTCAGCTGCCAGCTGCCCATGAAGAGGCAGAGCGGAATCGCCAGTACGGCGAACACGTTGATTCCCCACCACCGCGGGGTCAGCAGGAACCGGTACACACCATCAAAGGTACGGGGCCCGTACGACGGGGCCGCACCGCCCCCTCCACCGGCCCCTGCCCCGGCCGCCGGGTTCTGGGCCGTCGGCTGTTACGAGGACGCCAGCGCCTCGGTGCGGTACACCGTTCCGGCGCAGGCATCCGTGACCTTGGCATCGGCCGCGGCGGGCTCGCCGGCCTCCGGCGTGTGGCTGAGAACGATTCCACCGGGCGCGCCACCGCCCCCGGCACCCTCGTCACCGCCCGCCTGACCGCCGCCGTCGCCCGTTGCCGGGGTCCCTGCGTCCGGGGACTGCCCGGGGTCCTTGGAGGGGTCGGGGGTCGGTGAGGGCCCGGGACTGGCGCATCCGCTGGTGCCGCCGCCGGACTGCGGGATCCAGGCGAACTTGACCTCGTAGGCCTGCCCCGGCTTGAGGACCAGCTGGTCAGGGGTGGTGGCCGGGTCGGGCAGGCCGGTGGCCTCGTCGCCCGAGGTGTGGTCGACGACGTGGATGTGGTCGGGGTTGGTGGAGCCCTGCGCGACCAGTCCGACGGTGCCGCCGCCCTCGACGGAGCATGCGGCGGCGGAGGTGTTGACCACCCGGAACGTGCCGTAGACGCGGCCCGTGGAGTCCGCCGGACCGACCGTGCTGGTGCCCTGGCCGAGCTGGTCGCGCCCGCAGACCGGCGAGGTGACGTCCATGGTCTCGTCGGGGGCGGGGCTGCCGGCGCCCGCACCGTGGCCCGCGCCGTTCTTCCCTCTGGCCTTGCCCGTGCCCGGTGGCCTGCCCTCGTCCGGCGCCGCGCCGCCCTGCTCGGTCGGCTGCGGGCCGGTCTGCTCGGTGCCTTCGCCGTGTGCGCCCCCGCTGACGCCCTGGGCGGGCTGGCTGCTCGCCGCGCCGGCGGACCGCCGGTCGGAGCTGTCGGAGAGGTTGGCCACGTGGACCATGGCGGGGATGGACGTACCCCCGAGCAGCAGCGCGGCCGCCGCGCCCAGGACCACATGCCGGCGGCGCTGACGGCGGGCGGGCACCGCGCGGCGCAGCTGGTCCAGTGCGTCCGGCGACGGTTCGAGGGCTCCGGCGCGGGACTGGAGCAGCCGCCGCAGATCGTCCTCGCCGCCGAAGCCGCCGGTGGGGTGGCTTCGGCCGGGGCCGTCGCCGGGGCCGTCGCCCGTGCCGCCGGCCTGCGCCTCGCTGCCGTACGCATGGCTGTCGGCATCGTCACCGGCGTCTGCTCCGCCTCCGCGGGCGGCCGTTGTTCCCTGCGTGCCGGTGGGTGCCCCGACGGCAGCGGACGCTGCGTCCTGCGGGCCGGCCGCCGCTTCGGCCGTCTCGGCCGGTGCTCCGTCGGCGACACCGATGTCATCGATGTCACTGATGTCACCGTCGTTGCCGGATTCCTGGCCGGATTCCTGGCCGGATTTCGCGCCCTGCCCGGACGTGATGCCCCGTCGGCGGGCGGCATCCGGCTCGCCGCCCGGGTGCCCCTGCTCCTCACGTGCCGCATACAGCCCACGCGCCGGCGCGCCGGGAGCCCCATGGGCCCCGGTCGCCTCGTCGGGCCGGCCGTACGGAGCGCCTCCGTGCGCCGTGTCGCACCGGGCGAGTCCGGTCCCGCGTGCGCCGCTCCGGTTCATCGGGTCGATCGCCGTGCTCGAATTGCCGGGAGTGCGCGGGGAGATCGCCCCGCGAGGCGTCCTCGGGTGGATCGGTCCGTTCACTGTGCTCGGGTGGATCGCTCCGTTCGGCGTGCTCGGGTGGGTCGGGTTGCTCGCCCCAGGCGAGCCACACGATTCGAACGGGTCGTACCGGCCGGACGTTGTGCCACTCATGCCGGAGCCTCCATCGCGACGCGGAGCGCCGCGATGCCCCGCGACCCGTAGGCCTTGACGGAGCCGAGCGATATGCCCAGCGTCTGGGCCACCTGCGCCTCGGTCATATCGGCGAAATAGCGCAGCACCAGCACTTCACGTTGCCGGCGCTGGAGACCGCGCATCGCCTGGATCAGCTGGTCCCGCTCCAGCAGGTCGTAAGCGCCCTCCTCGGCGCTCGCCATGTCGGGCATCGGCTTGGAGAGCAGCTTGAGCCCGAGGATGCGGCGGCGCAGCGCGGAGCGCGAGAGGTTGACGACCGTCTGCCGGAGATAGGCGAGGGTCTTCTCGGGTTCGCGCACCCGTCCGCGCGCGGAGTGCACGCGGATGAAGGCTTCCTGGACGACGTCCTCGCAGGAGGCGGTGTCGTCGAGGAGCAGTGCGGCGAGACCGAGCAGGGAGCGGTAGTGCGCGCGGTAGGTCTCGGTGAGGTGGTCGACTGTGGTGCCCGCTGCCATCGCGTCGTCAGTGTCCCCACGCTGAGGAGGAATCTGCGCGGGACGCGTGGTGGGCCAGGGAGCGATCACTGGCATGCCCCCGGACGCAAGGGGCCGCGGCGGGCGCACTGTTGCGCCTGCTGCCCCTGCCGGGGCGACGGTGAATCCGAGTACCTCTGCCACGCCTGTTGGACACGCTTCCCCCCACAAGGGTTGTACGCGCAAGGCACCGCTTTTGACGATGCATCAAATGCCCTCATGCGTACCAGCTCTTCCTGAATGCCCTAATTGCCCCGACGCAAATACCCCGATTTACTCGGGGCCCCACCCTGCTGCCCGCGGACATCCCGGGCCACCTGTGAGGGCGGCCACAAAGACGCTCCCCGCCCAACTGCCGGTTGCAGTGCGACGGGGAGCGAATGGTCGAACAGATCGTCAGCCCAGATCAAGAGGTTTGGACCGGCAATTCGCTCACAGGATCTTCACACGCCCCACAAAGTATCTCCCAGGAGCTCAGCGCACGACGGCCGATCCCGCCAAGTCACCCCCACAGCATGGCCGGAGCCCCTGCCGACATCCTCGCAGCCTCTGTCAGAACCCTTGACGGAGCCCGCCGGGCAACGCCGGCGCCGGATCCCTGGCCACGGCCGGACCTATCCCCGTAGGTCCGCCGCCACCAGCTCGCCCACCTGTGCCGTGTTCAGCGCCGCGCCCTTGCGCAGATTGTCCCCGCACACGAACAGTTCCAGCGCCCGCGGATCGTCCATCGAGCGCCGCACCCGCCCGACCCAGGTCGGATCCGTGCCGACGACATCGGCGGGGGTGGGGTACTCGCCCACGGCCGGGTCGTCGCTGAGGACGACCCCGGGGGCCGCGGCCAGGATCTCGTGCGCACCGCCGACCGAGACCTCGTTCTCGAACCGGGCATGCACGGTCAGCGAGTGCGTGGTGATCACCGGCACCCGCACACAGGTCGCGGTGACCGGAAGGTCCGGCAGCCCCAGGATCTTGCGGGACTCGTTACGGATCTTGAGCTCCTCGGAGGACCAGCCGTCCTCCTGGAGCGAGCCGGCCCAGGGCACGACGTTGAGCGCGATCGGCGCCGGGAACGGCCCCAGCGTGTCCCCGACGGCCCGCCGCACATCGCCGGGCGCGCACCCCAGCTCCGTACCGGACACCGCGGACAGCTGCGCCCGCAGGGTGTCGACGCCGGCCTTACCGGTTCCGGAAACGGCTTGGTACGAGGAGACGATCAACTCGCTCAGCCCGTACTCGGCATGCAGCGCACCCAGCGCGACGATCATCGAGAGCGTCGTGCAGTTCGGGTTGGCGATGATGCCGCGCGGCCGCACCCGTGCCGTGTGCGCATTGACCTCGGGTACGACGAGCGGCACGTCCGGGTCCATCCGGAACGCGCCGGAGTTGTCCACGACCACCGCGCCCTTGGACACCGCGACCGGCGCCCACTGCGCGGCGACCTCGTCGGGGACGTCGAACATCGCGACATCGATGCCCTCGAAGGCATCCTCGCTCAGCGCGACGACCTCGACCTCGGCGCCCCGCACGGTCAGCTTGCGGCCGGCCGAACGGGGCGAGGCGATCAGCCGGATCTCGCCCCAGATGTCGGCCCGCTCGGACAGGATGCCGAGCAGGACCGAGCCGACGGCGCCGGTGGCGCCGACGACGGCGAGATGCGGCTTGGCGGCCGTACGGGCGTCCGCCCACGCCGTGTCAGCGAGGGACGGACGGCCCGCCTCGGCCGGAATCATCGGCCGGTGCCGCCATAGACCACGGCCTCGTCACTGTCGGTGTCGAGACCGAAGGCGGTGTGCACGGCGCGAACGGCCTCGTTGACGTCATCGGCGCGGGTGACGACCGAGATGCGGATCTCGGAGGTCGAGATGAGCTCGATGTTCACGCCCGCGTTCGACAGCGCCTCGAAGAACGTCGCCGTGACGCCCGGGTTGGTCTTCATGCCCGCGCCGACCAGCGAGATCTTGGCGATCTGGTCGTCGTAGCGCAGCGAGTCGAAGCCCACCGCCGCACGGGTCTTCTCCAGGGCCGCGACGGCCTTGCGGCCCTCGGCCTTGGGCAGCGTGAAGGAGATGTCGGTCAGACCGGTCGACGCGGCGGACACGTTCTGCACGACCATGTCGATGTTGACCTCGGAGTCCGCGATCGCACGGAAGATGCGCGCGGCCTCGCCCGGCTTGTCCGGGACTCCGACGACCGTGACCTTCGCCTCGGAGGTGTCATGTGCGACGCCCGAGATGATTGCCTGCTCCATCGGCTGGTCCCCTTGCGGTTCGTTGCTGACCCATGTGCCCTTCAGCCCCGAGAACGAGGAGCGGACGTGGATCGGGATGTTGTATCGGCGTGCGTACTCGACGCAACGGTGCAGCAGCACCTTGGATCCGGAGCTGGCCAGCTCCAGCATGTCCTCGAAGGAGATCCAGTCGATCTTCCGGGCCTTCTTCACGACCCGGGGGTCGGCGGTGAAGACACCGTCCACATCGGTGTAGATCTCACAGACATCGGCGTCCAGGGCGGCCGCCAGCGCGACGGCGGTCGTGTCCGACCCACCGCGCCCCAGCGTCGTGATGTCCTTCTTGTCCTGGGACACGCCCTGGAACCCGGCGACGATGGCGATGTTGCCCTCGTCGACGGACGTCTTGATGCGGCCCGGCGTGACGTCGATGATCCGTGCCTTGTTGTGCACGGAATCGGTGATGACGCCGGCCTGGCTGCCCGTGAAGGACTGCGCCTCATGGCCGAGGTTTTTGATCGCCATCGCCAGCAGGGCCATGGAGATCCGCTCTCCGGCGGTCAGCAGCATGTCGAACTCGCGCCCCGACGGAATCGGGGACACTTCCTGCGCGAGATCGATCAGCTCGTCCGTCGTGTCGCCCATCGCCGAAACCACTACGACAACCTGGTTGCCGTTCTTCTTGGCTTCGACGACTCGCTTGGCAACGCGCTTGATGCCCTCGGCATCCGCAACGGATGAGCCGCCGTACTTCTGCACGACAAGGCCCACGTGCGCTCCTCGCAACTGTCTCTTCGGGAGTTTCCTCCCGGACCCCCGGAAATGGGGGTACTGCGGTCGGCTCAGTCTAACGAGCAAGCGGAGTCCGCCCTGCTGATACCACATCGTGAGACCTGAGACTCACTGGTTGATCACTGATTCTCACCGTGATCAACCTGTCCCGTGAGTTTCACGTCCCGAGGCGGCTCCACAAGGCGCACCGTTGCGCCTGCCCGGCGAGCACATGCCCGCTTCTGGCCGGTACACACGAAAACGTAACCCAGGTCACAAGGTCCGGGCACGGCGAGAGGCGCACGGGACGGACGGCACGGGGCGCGCCGCACAGAGCGCGGGCAACGGCGCGGGAGCCGGCCAGACGCCCGTCAGCGGGCGGCCGGGGCCCGGTCAGGCACCCCGGCGGCCCCCTCCCCCGGCTCAGGCCCCCCGCAGCCCCAGCGGCCCCGCGATCTCCGCCGCCATGACCTTCCCGGCCTCCTCGGCGAGCCGCTCCTCGTCGCCGGTGACGTCACTGTCGGTGTCCAGGCCGTCCAGCTCGACCAGCGGCTGGTCGAGGCGTACGTGGGCGACCAGCGACTGGAGCGCACGCAGTGCGGCCGAGGCGGTCGGCCCCCAGTTGGACAGGTAGGAGAACTGCCACCACCACAGGGCCTCGCTGATCCGGCCCGCCCGGTAGTGCGCGAGGCCGTGCCGCAGATCGGTGATGAGGTCGGCCAGGTCGTCGGAGATCCGGCTGGCGACCGGCTCGCTGCGCGGCACATACGGGTCGAAGACCTCGGAGTAGACGTCCACCGGGTCGAGCAGGGTCGCAAAGCGCTCGCGCAGCTCGTCGACGTCCGGCTCCGGGCCGGTGTCCGGCTCGTAGCGCTCGTCGGGGACGAAGTCCTCGTGGGCGCCCAGACGGCCGCCGGTGAGCAGCAGCTGGGAGATCTCCAGCAGCAGGAAGGGGACCGCACTGTCCGGCTCGTCGCCCTTGGCGACCTCCGTCACCGCGACGATGAAACTCTCGATCGAGTCGGAGATCGATACGGCGAAGTCGTCCGGGTCCTGTGTCGCGTTGTGCAGCGTGGCATCAGACATCGAGAAGTCTCCTCCCTTCGAAGGCCCGCCCGAGCGTGACCTCGTCCGCGTACTCCAGATCGCCACCGACCGGCAGCCCGCTCGCCAGCCGTGTCACTCTCAGGCCCATGGGCTTGATCATGCGGGCCAGATACGTGGCCGTCGCCTCGCCCTCCAGATTCGGGTCGGTGGCCAGAATCAGCTCGGTGACGGTGCCGTCGGCGAGCCTGGCCAGCAGTTCCCTGATCCGCAGGTCGTCGGGGCCCACGCCCTCGATCGGGCTGATCGCCCCGCCGAGGACGTGGTAGCGGCCGCGGAACTCGCGCGTCCGCTCGATCGCCACGACGTCCTTGGGCTCCTCCACGACGCAGATGACCGCCGGATCACGCCTCGGGTCCAGGCAGACCCGGCACTGCTCCTCCTGCGCCACATTGCCGCAGGTGCCGCAGAACCGGACCTTCGCCTTGACCTCCATCAGCGCGTTCGCGAGCCGGCGGACATCGGTCGGCTCGGCCTGAAGAATGTGGAAGGCGATCCGCTGCGCGCTCTTGGGACCGACGCCGGGCAGCCTGCCCAACTCGTCGATCAGGTCCTGGACCACGCCTTCATACACGGAACGTCTTCTTTCTCTTCTGCCGTGCTGCGTACGCTAGTTGGCTACTCCTCAGAAGGGGAGACCCGGGATTCCGCCACCGCCCAGACCCTGGGCGAGCGGACCGAGCTTCTGCTGCTGCAACTGCTGGGCACTGGCGTTGGCGTCCCGGACGGCCGCCAGCACGAGGTCGGCGATCGTCTCGGCGGTCTCCTCTGCGGAGTCGGTGTCGACCGCCTTGGGGTCGATGACCAGGCCCTGGAGCTCACCGGAGCCGGTCACCGTCGCCTTGACCAGACCGCCGCCCGCGGAACCCTCGACGGGTGTCTCCGCCAGCTCCTGCTGGGCGGCCGCGAGGTCCTGCTGCATCTTCTGGGCCTGCTGAAGCAGCTGCTGCATATTGGGCTGACCACCGGGGATCACGACGTGACTCCTGCCATACGACAACGTTTGTGCGGTAGCCCGAGCCTACGTGTTTCACGTCCCCCGCGCCCTACGCCGTAGGGAGGAGCACGGGTGTACGCCTGGTGTACGCCCGCTTACGGGCTCACCGGTTCTCCGCCCCCTGGGCCGGCCTCGTCGCGCGCTGCCACGCGGTGCTGTGCGCCGGCTACTCGTTGTTGAACTCCTCCACCACCGTCGCGCCGAGTTCGCGCACGATCAGGTCGTGCCCGCTGAGCGCGGAGTCGACGAGATCGGGGTCGTCCTCGGCCGGCATGTCGTATTCGATCGACGTCGGCGGGGGCTCCGGCGGCGTGTACGAGGCCTCCGCCGCGGGCCCGCCCTGGCCGCCGCCCGCGGACGCCGGCGAGGAGACGGCCTCCCGCGCCATCCGGGCGCCCTGGCTGCCACTGCCCGCTCCGGCGCCGCCCTGCCCGTACTGGCTTCCGGACGACGGGGGCGCCGACGGGCCGCCCTGCGGGGGCGGGGACTGCGGACCGCTCTGCGGTGGCGCGGCGGGCGCGCCGCCACTGAAGGCACCTCCGCCGCCACCGCCGCCGAAGCCGCCACCGCCGCTACGGGGAGCGCCACCGGCCGGCGGATTGGCGCCGCCCGACGGATCGACGATCGCCTCGACCCGCCACTGCACCTGGAACCGCTCGGCCAGCACGTCCTTGAGGACGTCCTCGCTTCCGCCGTTGGCGAAGCTGTCGCGGGCACCGGCATTGGGGAAGCCGATCTGGAGCGTCGTGCCGTCGAAGCCGGAGACCTGGGCGTTCTGGCTCAGCAGGATCCACGTGAAACGACGGCGGGCCTTCACCGCATCCAGGATGTCCGGCCACATCTGCCGCACCTGGGCGGCGCCCTGTGCCGCCCCCGGGGCAGCCCCTGGGGCCGCACCGGGCTGCGGCTGCGGGGACACGGGCGCGGACGCGGGCGGTCCGGGCTCGGGCGGCGCGGCGGCCTCGCTCTGCGGGGCCTGTCCGCCCTGGCCCGGGGCCACGGCCGTGGGCCAGCCGCCGGGCTGCCGCCCGGCGCCGGGGCCGTTGCCGCCCGTATTGCCGCCGCCGGTGGGGCCCCGGCCCGTGCTTCCGGGCCAGGCTCCGGGCCGCGCGCCCGCGGCCTCCCGGCCACCGCCCTGCGCTCCGGCCTGCGGTGCCTCCGCGGGACCTCCCCGGGGAGCCTCCGCGCCTCCGCCGTCGCCCCGCTGCTGCTCCCCGGCGGGCCCGGCCACCGGCCCGCCGGACGCCTCCGCAGCGGCCGTCGGCGCAGCGGGAGCGGGAGCGGCCGGGGCGGCCGGAGCCGGGGCAGCCTGGGCCGGGGCCGTCGGAGCCCCCGCACCGCCGCTCGCCGTGCCCCGCACCGCCGCACGCGCGGCGGCCGGCCCGGCCGGCATCGCCGGATGCGCCTCCGGCCCCGGTACATAGCCGGCCGCGGGCCCGCCACCGGACGCCACGACGGGCGCCGGCCCGGTCCCGGGGTCTGTCCCGGGGCCCGCACCGCTGCTCATCCCGCCGGCCCCGCCCAGCAGCGCCGCGCCCGCGCCACGCTCCAGGCGGTCGAGCCGCGCCTGCACCGAGCGCTCGTCGTCGTACGCCGCGGGCAGCAGCACCCGGGCACAGATCAGCTCCAGTTGCAGCCGCGGCGAGGTCGCCCCGCGCATCTCCGTCAGGCCCGTATTGACCAGGTCGGCGGCCCGGCTCAGCTCGGCCGCCCCGAAGACGGACGCCTGCGCCGTCATCCGCTCCACCACATCCACGGGGGCGTCGATCAGCCCCTTCTCGCCCGCGTCCGGCACGGCCGCCAGGATCACCAGATCCCGCAGGCGCTCCAGCAGGTCCGCCACGAAGCGCCGCGGGTCGTTGCCGCCCTCGATGACCCGGTCCACGACCTCGAAGGCCGCCGCCCCGTCCCCCGCGGCGAACGCCTCCACGGTCGAATCCAGCAGCGAGCCGTCGGTGTACCCCAGCAACGCCGTCGCCATGGCATACGTCACACCGTCCGCACCGGCGCCGGCGAGCAGCTGGTCCATCACGGACATCGAGTCACGCACCGACCCGGCCCCGGCGCGCACCACCAGCGGCAGCACCCCGTCCTCGACCGGGCTGGCCTCGCGCCCGCACACCTCGGCGAGGTACTCCCGCAGGGTCCCCGGCGGCACCAGCCGGAAGGGGTAGTGGTGCGTACGCGACCGGATCGTCCCGATGACCTTCTCGGGCTCGGTCGTCGCGAAGATGAACTTCAGATGCTCCGGCGGCTCCTCGACGACCTTCAGCAGAGCGTTGAAGCCCGCCGAGGTCACCATGTGCGCCTCGTCGATGATGTAGATCTTGTAGCGGCTGCCGGCCGGCCCGAAGAACGCCTTCTCCCGCAGGTCACGGGCGTCGTCCACGCCACCGTGCGACGCCGCGTCGATCTCGATCACATCGATCGAGCCCCGGCCGTTCCTGGCCAGGTCCAGACACGACTGGCACTTCCCGCAGGGCGTGGGGGTGGGACCTTCCTCACAGTTGAGGCAGCGCGCCAGGATCCGCGCGCTCGTCGTCTTGCCACAACCTCGCGGCCCACTGAACAAATAGGCGTGATTGACCCGATTGTTCCGCAATGCCTGCTGAAGCGGATCGGTTACGTGCTCTTGCCCGATGACCTCGGCGAAGGTCTCGGGGCGGTAGCGGCGGTACAGCGCAAGGGACGACACGCATACGACGATATCGGCCCGCACTGACAACCGACGGGGCCCCGCAAACGCAAGCGCCCCCCACGCACCCGCCAGAGCCGACCTACCCTTGCTGCCTTCCGGCCCTGGGGGAGTTCAGTCAGATAGCGCCACGTGAGGGGCTGCGCACCACAGTAGCGGATTCCCCGCCCAAGAAACGAACCCGGACCCCGCTCCCCGATCCACTCGATCCCCCGCCACCCCCTCCTCGCGATCATGGTCGCGAGCACTCCCCAACGTCTTGTATTGTTTGCGGCGGAGGATTCGCCTAGTGGCCTAGGGCGCACGCTTGGAAAGCGTGTTGGGGGCAACCCCTCACGAGTTCGAATCTCGTATCCTCCGCCATTGCTCTCACCGGGCAATACGTTGAAGGGCCCCACCGCTTGCGGTGGGGCCCTTCGACGTTGTCTCAGCCCTCGTTGTCCTGGCCTTTGTCCACAAGAGCTGTTTCCGGGGTTCCCCAGATCGCCGCGCCGATCTTCCGGGCCACTTCCTTCAACAGGTGGTCGGGGACATGGAGATACCGCGCCGCATCCGTGCGGCCCCGCCCGGTTCCCAACCCATGATCTGGTCGATCACCCGGTCCGGGACGCCCAGCACCATGAGCACCGTTCCGGCCTTGTGCCGGACGTCGTGCAGTCGGGCCGTCCAGGTGGCGGGCGACGACCGAGGTCCGGTAGGCCATCGCTGATCAGGTGATCCAGGCTCCAGCGATCAAGGAGTTCCCTCACGAGGTGGGCGACCGGGCGGCCCTCCAGATCGGCCGGGCCGACGTCGTGGGCGGTGACGATGTGGCGGCTGTGCGCACACATGAGACCGATGGGCCCGACCCCATGTCGGGCCCATCGGTCGTTTTGCTTCACGGAACGCCCTCGGCGGGGTTCAGCCGCACAGGGCCCTGTCCACGGCGTCCTTCACGTGCTGCGTGGCTGCCTTGTCCGTCGGGACGCCGGTGACCGCGACGTTGGCGGCGCGGCCGTCGTCGGTGACACCGCCCCGGGTCTCGTACCCCGCGATGTCGCCGCCGTGGCCCCAGTAGACGCCGCCGCACGACAGCGGCCTGCTCGTGAGCCCCAGCCCGTAGCGGAGGCCGGAGGTCCCGGCGGGGACGGTCGTGCGCATCTCGGCGAGCTGGGCCGCCGGGAGGAGGCGGCCGGCGAGGAGCGCGGTGAAGAAGCGGTTGAGGTCGGAGTTGGTGGAGATCAACTGGCCTGCGGCCCAGCCTGCGGAGGGGTCCATCTCCGTGAAGTCGCGCAGCGGTGTGTTCGCCGGGTTGCGGTGGTAACCGTGGGGGTGCGGCTCTCGGATGGTCATCTCGCCGGGGGTGGGGAAGTAGGTGTGGCGCAGCCCGATGCGCTTGATGATGCGCCGGTCCATCTCCTCGGCGAGGGGGCGGCCGGTGACCTTCTGGACGATCAGGCCGGCCAGGACGTAGTTGGTGTTGCTGTACCCCCACGTCGTCCCCGGAGCCGCGTCGGCCTTGTACCGGAGGGCGATGTCGAGCAGCTCGCGGGGCTCGAAGTACCGGTTCCTGATCTCGTCGTCGTCGACGTGGATGCCGTACTCGGGGAGTCCGCTGGTGTGCTGGAGGAGCTGGCGGACGGTGATGCGGCGCCCGTCGATCCCCTTTCCGCGGACGAGGCCGGGCAGGTAGGTGTCGACGGTGGCGTCGAGGCCGATCTTCCCTTCGCCGACCAGCTGCAGGACCACGACCGCCGTGAACGCCTTGGTGTTGCTGCCGATCCGTACCTGGCCGTCCCTGGGCACCTTCGAGCCGGTGGTCAGGTCGCCAACTCCCGCGGTGTAGCTGCGGATGCGGCCGTTCCGGTCCTGGACGCTCGCCAGCGCGGCGGGCATCCCGTCGTCGCGCACCAGCGTGTTCAGGGCCTGCTGGACGGCGTCCGGCCTGGCGGCGGCAGCAGCGGAGGCGGCGGAATCGGAGGCGGAGGCGGCGGGCGGGGCGAGGGCGCCCAGTGTCATGGCGCCGATGGCCACCGCGACCGCGGCCGACACGGCTCGTCGCCGTCTGCCGCCCTGCTGCCGGGTCGAGGAACGAAGGCCCTGCCGGGTCTGAGCACGCATAAGTCAACTCCTGGGGAATCGTTGGGTCGAGGCACGATCCTGGTTTCCAGGGCCCGCTGACCGCATCGCGGGAAGGCGGGAGAAATCGCTCCCCCGATCGGGGGAGGCTGCCGGGGGGCTGCCCGGCGATACTGGCGCCCATGATCAGGGGAATTCGGCCGCTGCTGCGCGGCTCCACGTATGCGGGTGTGCTGTTCGCCTATTGCGGCGCGCTGGCGAGCCTTCCGCTGCTGCCTTTCGCCCTGTTGCCGGCGCTGTCGTGGCGATCCGCTTCCGAGAGCGTGCAGATCGTCCTGGTCCTGCTGGTCTGGGCGGTACTGGTCGGCGTGGTCGGCCTGGCGCGCCCCGTACGACGGGCGCTGGTCGTGTCGGCCCGCCGGCTGCTGCGGGTGCCGCTGCCGAATCCGGTGGCCGGTCACCGGCCCTCCGGTTCACTCGGCCTCGACCGCTGGCGGACCCCGCTCTGGCTGGTGCTGCACGTGGCCGTCGGCTGGACGGGGGCGCTGGCGAGCGGGGTGCTGTTCATCATGGGCCTCTCCCTGCCGGGGAACTGGCTCGGCGCCGAGGCGCGGGCGAGTCTGTTCGGCACGTCGGTCCGGGTGTCGGGCGGGTGGAGCTGGGTGGTGGCGGCCGTGTGCATCCTGCTGGCGGTAGCCATCTGCGTACTGGTGACGAAGGCCCTGCGGTGGGCGGCGCCACGGCTGCTGGGGCCGTCGGCGGCCGAACGGCTCGCGCTGGCCGCCGAGCGGGAACAGCTGCTGGCCGAACGCAACCGGATTGCCCACGAGTTGCACGACTCGATCGGGCACACGCTGACGGCGGCCACCATCCAGGCGGCGGTGGCGGGCGAGGCGCTCTCCGCCGACCCGGCGACGGCGCGGGCCGCCATGCGCAGCATCGAGGAGTCGACGCGGGCCGCGCTGGAGGACCTGGACTACGTGCTCGGAGTGCTGCGCGAGGAACAGTCGGGGACGGCGCCGACCCGGACCCTGGCCGACCTCCCAGAGCTGCTGGACCGCCTGCGGCACGCGGGCGCGGTGGTGGAACCGGAGCTGTCGGGGGACCTGGCGCAGGTGCAGGGGACGCTCTCCCGGGCGGCGTACCGGATCCTCCAGGAGGGGCTGACGAACGCGCTGCGCCACGGGGCGGGCGGCCCGATCGTGGCCCGGGTGGCGGCCGGGCCGGGCGGACTGGATCTCACGGTGGTCAACCGGACCGGGGTACGGACGGGCCCGGGCCCGGGGGCCTTCCCGACCTCCGGCCACGGTCTGCCCGGACTGGCCGAGCGCGTCCGGCTGCTGCACGGTGAGTTCCAGGCCGGCCCGGACGGGACGCAGCACTGGCGGCTGGCCGTCCGGCTGCCGGCACGGGCGTCGGCGTGAGTGGATCCGACGCGGGCGAAGGCATGGCCCTCCGGCTGCCGGTACGGGTGTCGGCGTGAGTGGATCCGACGCGGGCGAAGGCATGCCCCTTCCCCCCGTCACCAGCCCCGCCGTCACCCTCCTGATCGCGGACGACGAAGAGGTGACCCGCAGCGGCCTGCGCATGCTGCTCGCCGCACAGCCGGGCATCACGGTGGTCGGCGAGGCCGCCGACGGCGTCGAGGCGGTCGAACGGGCGCAGAGCCTGCGGCCGGACGTGGTCCTGATGGACGTACGGATGCCGCGTCGCAACGGGATCGAGGCCACCCGCCAACTGCTGGCCGAAGCGGCCGACCCGCCGAAGGTCGTGGTGATCACCACCTTCGAGAACGACGGCTACGTCACCGCCGCCCTCAGCGCGGGCGCCAGCGGCTTCGTCCTCAAGCGCCTCCCGGTCCGTCAGATCGCCGAGGCGGTCCGGGTGGTGGCGGCGGGCGAAGCGGTCCTCTTCCCGGCCGCACTGGGCCGCATGGTCGCCGCCCGCCCGCTGGGCTCCGCCGAGGCCCTGCCGCACGCCGCCCTGACCGGCCGGGAGGAGGAGGTGCTGCGCCTGATGGCCACCGGGCTCTCCAATCCGGAGATCGCGGAGTCCCTCACGGTGAGCCTGGAGACGGTCAAGACCCACGTCGGAAACGTGCTGACCAAGCTCGGCGCGCAGAACCGGACCCATGCGGTGGTGATCGCGTACGAGTCCGGCCTGGTGGTCCCGGGCTTCGCCGGCTGACCGGCTTCCGCCCCTCTGCGCGGTCGCCCGCAGGCTGCTCAGTACCGGCCGCGACGTAACTCCACAGCTACTCGTATCCTCCGCCCGGCCTCACCGGGCTGAACGAAGGCCCCGACCGGGAAAGGCGGATTCCAGGGGCCTTCGTCGTGTTCCGTCTCGGTTGAGGCCGAGTGGGCTGCTGCCGGCGCTGTCGGGGGCGCCCCCGCTCTCGTCCGTCTGCCCGCCCCGGAGGGCGTGGCCATACGTCTGTGCGTGGCCGGCTCTACGCCTGACGGAGTCGGGCGATGATGCCGTCGATGTCGCGGATGGCCATCTCGGGGCGGACGAAGTGTCCGCCGGGCTCCTCGTGCCACTCGTGCGGGATGCCGGCTTGGTCGAGGCCGGCTCGGAACTCCCGCTGGCCGGCGAGCACCTCGGTCTCGTTGAGCAGGTCGAACGGGTCAACCGGGGTGGGACTGGTGCCGGCGACCATGAAGACCCGCTTGTTGCGGTAGCTCTCGATGTGCTCCATGGGGTTGTCGGCGCTGACCCTGGCCTCGTCGAACGGCTCGCCGTAGATCGTGCCGCCGCCCAGGTCCAGGGCCGCGGAGGACACGTTGGCCCAATGGGCGACCGCGCTGAGGTCGCGGCGCAGGCTGGGCGGGCCGGAGTGGGCGCTCACCGAGGCGAAGTGGCCGTAGTACTTGGCTGCGTACTTCAGCGCGCCGAAGCCACCCATCGAGAACCCGCCGACGGCGCGGCCGTCGTACTCGGCGTACGTCCGGAAGTTCGCGTCGATCCACCGGAGCAACTGGTCGATATGGAATGTCTCCCAATTCCGTGGGCCGGTAAGGGAGTTGACCGGGTTGGAGTACCAGCCCGCGTGTCCGCCGTCGGGCATCACGACGATGATCGGCTTGCCGGCGGTCCAGGTGCGGATGCCTCCCTCCGGCAGCCGGTCCCAGGTCATGAAGTCCTGGTCGGTACCGCCGCCGTGGAACAGGTAGAGGACGGGGTAGGTGCGGCCGCTGGTGTGGTAGTCGTCAGGGAGCAGGACGTTGACGGCGGGGTCCCATTCGACCGCGTCGGTCGCGAACCGGTAGTACCACATGCGGGGGTCGGCCTCGTTGCGGTCCTTGATGGTCAGCCCGAAGCCGTCGTCGGCCGCACTGGCCGCACTGGCCGCACTGGCCGGCGACGCCGTCGCAAGGACGCCTGCGCCGCCAAGAGCCATCGCGGCGGAGATTCCGCCGACGGCCTTCAGAACACTCCTGCGGGTGGAGAGGTGCTCGCTCAATCTGACCTCCTGGTCGGGAAGTTGCACGAACGGATCGCTTGCTGCGGAACACTCGGGTACGTCATGGCGAGTTCCCCCGTGGCGGGTGCCGTGGAGCCGGCCGAGCCCGCGCCCGGTGCCTTCCCTCGCTCGCCGTTCCCTTGCTTCCCAGCGGTTCTCGGTGGTGACTTGCCAACCCTTGCGGGAGGCGCTGAAATGCCGATGAAATCTCGATGATGCGGGGGAGCGGAGGCTTCGGGATGGACGGGGGATCGCATCAGCGGCTTCGGATCGCGGTGCTCGGGCCGGTGCGGGCCTGGCGTGACCGGACGCCGCTGGACCTGGGGCCGGTTCGGCGGCAGGCGGTGCTGGCCGCGCTGGTGCTGCGTCCGGGCCCGCTGGTCAGCCAGGAGCAGCTGCTCGTCGGCGTGTGGGGTGGACAGCCGCCGAGGTCCGGTCGCCGGGTACTGCCGAGCTACGTCTACCCGCTGCGGAAGGCGCTCGACGCGGAGGGCGCCGGACGGACAGGGTCGGTGATCCGCAGTGGCCGGGGCGGGTACAGCTTCGTCGGCGACGGAGTACGGCTCGATGTGGCGGAGCTGGCCGAGCGGGCCGGTGAGGCACAGCGCGCGAGGGCATCCGGTGACCTGGCCACCGCAATGGACCGGTTCACCGAGGCGCTCACCCTGTTTCGAGGCGAGCCCCTGGCCGGGCTGCCGGGGCCGTTCGCGCAGGGCGAGCGGCAGCGGCTGTCGCAGCGCCAGCGCACGCTTCAGCGGGAGAGGCTTGAGTGTCTGGTTCTTCTCGGCCGGTCCGCCGATGCCCTGGACGACCTCGCCGCTGTGTCCGCTCTGCCCGAGTCCGATCCGTACGACGAGTCGCTGACAGCGCTGAGGATGCGTGCCCTGTACGGCATCGGACGCCAAGTGGCCGCGCTGAGCGCCTATGAGGACATGCGCGAGCGGCTGCGCGACCAGCTCGGGGTCGATCCCGGCGAGGAACTCCGTCGGGAGCACCAGGCGGTGCTGCGCCGGGATGACGAGCAGCTCCTCGGTCCGGCGGTGGCGCGCTCTGCCGCTCCGCCGGACCGGCCCCGGCCCCGCCGCGCGGTCAACGAACTGCCGGGCGACACCGGCCGCCTCATCGGGCGGGAGCGCGAACTGGCGCTGCTGACCGCGTCCTCGCCGCCCGAATCCGTGTCGATCGTGGCGGTGGACGGCACGGCCGGCGTCGGCAAGACCGCGCTCGTCGTCCACGCGGCCGGTGCGCTGCGCGTCCACTACCCGGACGGCTGCCTGTTCGTGGACCTGCGCGCGCACAGCACGGAACGGCAGAGGCAACCGCCGCAGCGAGTGCTGCGGCGGTTGCTGCGCTCGGTCGGCGCAGCCGACAGCGAGGTGCCTGACGACCTCGACGAACTCACCGCGGCCTGGCGGGCCGCGACCAGCTCGCTGCGGCTGCTCCTCGTGCTCGACGATGTCCTGAGCGCGCAGCAGATACGGCCGCTGGTGCCCGCCGGGCCGGGCAGCATGGTGCTGGTGGCCGGCCGGCGGCAGCTGGCCGGACTGGACACCGATCGACGAGTCACGCTGGAGCCCCTGGAGACAGGCGATGGGCTGTCCCTGCTCAGGCACATCGTCGGGGAGGAACGCGCGGACCGGGAGCCGGAGGCGACGCGTGAGCTGGTCCGGCTGTGCGACGGGCTGCCGCTCGCGCTGCGCATCGCCGGGGCACGGCTGCAGACCCGCCCTGCCTGGACGCCGGCGTACCTGGTGGACCGGATGGCGGGCGACGAGCGCCGCCTCGGCGAGCTGAGTGCCGGGGATCGCAGCGTGGAGGCGGCCTTCCGGCTGTCGTACGACCAGCTCGCGCCGGCGCAGCAGCGCGGATTCCGTACCCTGGGCCTGTCGCCGACGGTCGAGTTCAACCCGCTGACATCAGCGGCCATGCTGGGTTGCTCGTCCCGCGACGCCGAGCAGACCCTGGAAAGCCTGGTCGATGCGAGTCTGCTGCAGCAGACTCGTCCGGGCCGCTACCGCTTGCACGACCTGGTTCGGGTGCACGCGCGGCGGCTCGCGGAAGCCGCCCCCGCCGAAGCCGGCGCGGCCCGTACAGCCGTACTCCGCCTCTATCTGGACGCGGGCCGGATCACCAGCGACTGGGGCCAAGGCGGTTTCCCCACCGGGCCGCAACCCGCCGGAGCGCCGTTCGCGGACTGGAAGGGCGCCGGCGGCTGGCTGGACGCGGCGAGCGGAGAGCTCGTCGACGTCGTCGGGCACGCCGCAGCGCTCGGCGAGGCCGACTACGCGTGCTGGATCGCCGAGGCCCTGAGCGACTACTTCGTACGCCGGGGCCGTTACCACGAGTGCCGAACAGCCCTGGAGATCGCGCTCGCGCACGCGGACGAGGCCACCGACCGGCGGATGGCCCCCGCGCTGCGGAACTGCATGGGCATCACCGACATCTATCAGGGCCGCATCCTCCAAGGGCACGCCTGGTTCACCGAGGCGCTTCACCTCAGCCGCCACCACGCGGACCCGCGCGAAGAGGTGCGGGCCCTGGCCGGGCTGGGGGCCGCCGACCTGAATTCGGGCCGGGCCGAGCGGGCAATTCCCCGTCTCACCGAGGCAGTTGAGCTGGCTCAGCGGCTCGACGACCACTGGCTCGCCGCGATGGGGCTCTGCGTACTCGGCGCCGTCCACCACAGTCAGAGGAGATGCGAGGAGGCGTTGGCCTGCTTCGCCGCCGCCCGCGCCCACGCCGAGACGAACGGCAGACCTCGCATGATCAGCATGGCCTCGGGCAACGCCGCCGGCGTCCACCTCGACCTCGGCCAGTACGCTGAGGCCAAGATCCTTTACCGCCGAGCGGCGGACCTGGCTCAGCGGGTCGGGGACGTACTCATGCACGCGATCGTCCTGACCCGGCTGGGCACGGCAGAGCATGGAGAGGGAAACCTGAGCGCCGCGGCGGCCCTCCACCACCAGGCTCTCTCCCAGCACCGGACGCTGTCCCCACTCACTGAACCCAACTGCGACCGGCTGGAGATGGACATCCGATACCGGCTGGGCCGCACCTACTCCGCGGCAGGCCGCGTCGCCGAGGCACGAGAGCAGTTCCGGACCGCGCTCGCCCTGCCCGGAGCCGACGAGCACCCTGAGGAGCGCGCGCTGGCGATCGCGGGACTCAAGGAGTGCAAAGACTGCTAGCCAGTAGGCCGGCGCGGATGCGGCGTCGCCCCCATGCAGACCGCACCTCTGATCCACCCGGGCTCCGGAGGGCGTGAGCGAGTCACCCGACCCACGTCACCACTGCGCCTCGACACCCCGCTGACCAGCAACGACTACTGGAAACCAAGCTTGCGGTGGGGCCCTTCGACGTTGTCCGTCTCGGTTTCCGTCGCGGCCGGGGCCGTGGGGCCCGCGCTCCGGACGCCTCCGGGGTCGCCATGATCGCTTCGACGGTCGGGGCAGGGAGTTGGGGCAGCAGGAGAACGGTCCCGGCCGCGTGGCGTGTGTCACGCGGCCGGGACCGTTCCGGACGCCCGGCGAGCATCTGGGCCTCGTGGTCGCCGGGGCGCGGGAGCGGTTCCGGTGCCCCGGATCCGGGCGGCGCCGGTGCTCAGCCGGTGAAGGCGCGCACGAACTCGTTCGCTGACTTCCCGATGCTGGAACAGGTCGCCATCGCCGTGGGTTTCGCGCCTCCGGGGCAGGCCTTGTCGCGGGTGACCGACCACATCGAGAGCCGGCCGAGTCCCTTCTTCTCGGCGAACCTCTTGAGTTCGGCCGCGTCGTCGGGCCTGAAGACCTCGGCCTTGACGTCGTTCACGCCGATCATCGGCGTGACCGAGACGGTCTTCCAGGCCTGGGCCTCGCTCCGGATGCCCAGCGCCGACTTCACCTGCTTCTGAGTGGCGGTGGCGGCCGCGACGGCGTATTTGCCCATGTCGCCGTCGTAGTAGGTGCCGTAGTCCATGGCCATGATGTTCACGCCGGAGATCCGGGCACCGTTCTTCTTGGCGTTCTCCAGCACCGCGACGGCGTGCCGGTTCAGGCCCGAGGGGAGCACCGGGAGGGTGACGGAGACGTCCAGATTCCTGCGCTGCTGCTGGAGCCGGGCGATCGCCCGGGCGCGGAGGCTGTTGGCCTTGGTGTCCGTCAGGGCGGGGCCCTCGATGTCGAAGTCGACCTTCGTCAGGTCGTAGGCGTCGATGACCTTGCGGTACGCGTGCACCAGCTTGGACACCGAGCCGCAGACCCTGGCCAGTTCGTTGCCGCTCTGCCCGCCGAAGGAGACCCGCACATCGCCGCCCTTGGCGCGCAGCGCGGCCACCTGCCGCGCCACCGGGTTGTCGTCCAGCTCCTGCCTGCCGCCCCACTTGGGTTCGCAGCCGCCTCCCGGGGAGACGAAGGCCAGGTTGTACTCCTTCACCCCGGTCTCCTCGGCGCCCTTGAGGAGGTCGTAGGAGGGCTTGAGCAAGGTGTCCACGTACGGCGAGAAGGCGGCGGGTTCCGCGGAGGGCGTGGCAGAGGGTGTGGGAGGGGCGGAAGGGGCGTCGCTCTTCGGATGCGACGGCTTCGCCGGGCCCGGGCTCTCGGGCTTCTCCTGCTCCTCGCTCGAGCAGCCGGCGAGCAACGACGCCGCCACCACCACCGCCATCGCCGCGATGGTGGCCGGCTTCGGCTTGCGGCTTCTCCGGGGAACGTGCGCTTCTGCGTGACGCGCCATCGCGGGGCTGCCTCCAGGGGTTGGGGGGCGGGCAGTTGTGTGCGGAGGTGCAGCGAAGAGAAGGACGGAAAGGGGAGCCACACCGGATCGGCCGATCAGCATGTTGCGCGGCGGGCACGGAGGGCAAGGAGCGCATGCAAGGCGCGGGGAGCTCCTGGCGGGGAAACATGCCTGGCCAGGCCCTGGGAACAGGCACCGGGCGGCCGGACGGCCCGTCCCCCGGAGTCGCGAAGATCACATCTGTTTCGGTGAGGCCCCGTGAGCGCGAGGACTACCGGGGAGTCCCTGCGTGACCCGGCTTCCGCCTCGTGGCCGGTGTCACCGTGCGGAGGCAGGAGGCGGAGGTACGGACTCGCCCTCCTCCTCGTGCTGTACGGCTGCGTCCACGGCTTCGGGGGGCATGGCCAGTCGTACGGCGGTGTAGTGGACGGCGAGGCTGAAGACGATCACGAGGACCAGGTCCCACCATTCGGGGAGCACACCGGTGCCGCCGTAGCGGCCGAGGTAGCCGATGAGGACCATGCCGCCGAGCCAGGGCCACACCCAGATGGCCGATTTGGCGCGCAGGCCGCTGCGTTCGGCCGCCGGGATGCCGCGGCGGGTGAGCGCGAGGACGACGAAGCCGAGCAGAGCGGCGATACCGAGTTTCCAGTCCGCCTCGTACCCGGACCAGTAGAAGATCAAGTTGGCGAAGACGAATCCGGCGGGCGCCATGACCCGTCCGGCGGGAAGCCGGTACGGGCGGTTCCGGTCACCGTCCCGTACGCGGAGGGCGTGCAGCGCCACCGGTGCGAACGCGTACATGACGGCCGCTGCCGAGGTGACCAGGCCCACCAGCGCCTGCCAGCTGGGAAACGGCAGGAACGCGAGCTCGCCGACCACGAAGGCGAGGAGGGTCGAGACGACGGGCACGCGGCTGCGGCCGACCTGGGTGAGGACTGTGGGCAGCACCCGCTCCCGCCCCATGGCGTACGAGAGACGTGCGGCACCTGCCATGTAGACCAGGCCGGTGCCTGCCGGGGAGATGACGGCGTCGACGTAGAGGATGGTCGCCAGCCAGCCGGCCCCGACCGCGGTGGCCAGAGTGGCGTAGGGACCGAAATTGCCCGCCCCCACCGGGTTGGCCCAGCCGTCGGCCACGGCCTCGGGGTTCAGGGCGGCGATGAAGGCGACCTGGAGCAGGAGATAGAGCGCGGTGCCGACCGCCATGGCCACGATCACCGCCCGGGAGATGTCGCGCTGGGGATCGCGCGCCTCACCGGCCAATTGGATGGCCTGCTCGAAGCCCAGCAGCGCGAACACCACACCGGCGGGCAGCGCCGCGAAGACGCCGTGCGCCCCGTGCGGGGCGAAGCCGCCGCCCGCGGTGAAGTTCGAGCCGTGGAAGGCCAGGCTCATCAGGACCACCACGGTCAGCAGGGGGACGGCCGTCTTCACCACCGCGGTGACCGAGTTGATCCCGGACATCAGCCGTACGCCGAGGATGTTGATGAGGGTGAAGACCAGCATGAGGAAGGTCCCGATCACCAGGCCCGCGGTGGTGAGGGTGCCGTTGGGGTGCAGGACGTGCACCCGGTCGTGGAACCAGCCGATGCGGTCCATGTACGAGAGCGTGGCCTCGACCTCGATCGGCGAGATCAGGACCGAGCGCAGCCAGGACATCCAGCCGGCCGTGAAGCCGACCAGCGGGCCGAAGGCGAAGAACGGGAAGCGGGCGGTGCCGCCCGCGATCGGGTACGTGGCGCCCAGTTCCGCGTGGGCCAGCGCCAGCACGGCGAGCATCGTCGAGGCGAGCACCCAGGACACCAGCGAGGCCGGGCCGGCGATGACGGCGGTGGTCAGGGCGCCCAGCAGCCAGCCGGAGCCGATGATCGACCCCAGGGAGATGAACATCAGGCCCCAGAACCCGACCGCTCGCTGGAGATGACGGCTTCCGGCGGGGCTCTCGCTCCCCGCCACGGATGGCTTGCTCACGCGCGCTCCTGGTTCACGGAGCCATCTTGGTCCCGGGAAGCGGACGGGAAGCGGACCCGGCGCGTCTGCGCCTTGCGTGTCGCCCTGCGTACGGAGCGTGATCAATGGTCGGGTGAGGGCCTTACGGCTGGGGGCCAGGGCCTTACGGCGTATGGCAGGCCTTGTCACGCGGGTGTACGCGTCGGCCCGGTACTGGCCGTCCTGCTGCCGGGCTACCCCTAGTGACTGCCCGACGGGTCGGCGAGGGGGTGCACGGAGCCGTTGCGGGGCGGCGGGTGGGCGTGGAAGAGGGTGGCGTACAGGCCCTGCCGGGCGAGGAGTTCGGTGTGCCGGCCCGACTCCACCAGGCGTCCCTCGTCCAGCACCAGGATGCGGTCGGCGTCCGTGGCGAGGTCCAGATCGTGTGTGATCACGAGAGTGGTACGGCCCTCGGCGAGGCGCCGTAGTGGCCCGAGGATGCGCCGGGTGGCCAAGGTGTCCAGGCCGGTGGTGGGCTCGTCGAGGATGAGCACGGGGGCGTTGCGCAGCATGGCGCGGGCGATCGCGATGCGCTGTAGCTGGCCCCCGGAGAGCCGGGAGGTGCCGGGGGCGATCACGGTGTCATAGCCGTCGGGGAGGGCGGCGATGAACACCTCGGCGTCGGCGGCCCGCGCGGCCTGGACGACGTCGTCGTGGGTCACGTCGTCGCGTCCGCAGGCGATGTTCTCCTCCACGGTGTCGTGCAGGACGAGGGTGTCCTGCGGCAGCAGCGTGATGTTCCGGCGGAGCTGGGCGAGCGGCAGCCGGTTCACGGGGATGCCGTCCAGCCGGACGCTGCCGGTGTCCGGGTCGTAGAACCTCAGCAGCAGGGCGGCCAGGGTCGACTTGCCCGCGCCGCTGGGGCCGGTGATGACCACCAGCTCCCCGGGCACCGCGGTGAAGGAGAAGTCATGGAGCACCTCCTGCTCGCTGCCCGGGTAGCGGAAGCCGACCCGGCACGCTTCCACCGCACCGACCGCGCGCTCCGGTGCCGGAACGATGACGGAGGGGTCCGGTTCGGTGACGGCGGGTGGCGCGTCGACGATCTCCAGCAGTCGCTCGGCTCCGGCGGTCGCCTCGGTGACCGTCAGACCGAGTTGGCCGAGGCTCTGGATCGGCGGGTAGAGGTAGCCGACGAACGCGGCGAAGGCCAGCAGCTGGCCCAGCGTCATCCGCCCCGAGGCGATCTCCCACGCGCCCAGGCCGATGATCGCCAGCACGCAGAACGTTTCCAGGACCTGGACCAGCTGCTCGTACAGCTCGTTGAGACGGGCACTGGTCACCGACGCCCTCAGCCAGCTGTGGGCCTCGCGGCGGAGCCGCTCCTGCTCGTCGCGCTGCCGGTTGTAGGCCTGGGTCAGGACGACGTTGACCAGCCCTTCCTCCACCACCGAGGTGATCGCGCCGTCCGCCGCGCGTTCCCGGCGGGACACCTCCTTGACCCGGTGGGTGAAACGGCTGGTGGCGAGCCAGAACAGCGGAGCCAGGGCGAAGGTGGCGAGCGCCAGGTCCCAGCGCAGCCAGAGCGCGGCACCGGCGTAGAAGACGACGCCGAACAGGGCCGTGATCGCCTGCACGAAGCCGGAGACCACGAGCTCCTCGATGGCGTCGACGTCGCCGGTCAGCCGCTCGACCAGGTCACCCCGTCGGTTGCGCTGGAAGAAGTGCGGCGGCAGCGTCTGGAGATGCGCGAAGATCCGGGCCCGTAGCCGCATCACAAAGCGCTCTGCCACCCAGGCGGCGAGCGAGTTGCCCAGATACCCCACGATCGCGCCGGCGACGGCCAGGCCGAGCCACAGCCCGGCGGGCCCCCAGAAGGCGCTGACCGAGCCCTTCTGAAGGGCGTTGTCGGTGAGTTCGGCGAAGAGCAGGATGGCCACGGTCTCGGCGAGCGTGGCGACGATGGCGCTCAGAATGACGAGGACGATCCAGCGCCGGTCGCCGCGGGTCAGGGGCCAAAAACGGCGCACCGCCTCCTTGAAGCCCACTCGCCTGGTGCGGATCGAGGTGTCTGCGACGAGCCCCCGGAACACGCGGTCCATAGCGGGGTCCGGGGGCGGCAGCTTCCTTGCCCGCCCAGCGGCCGCCGGAGCGGTGAACTCGTCACCGCCACCGCTCAGCAGTGCCGAACCCTCTTCAACGGGTGGTGGTTCCGTGCCTCGTTGAGGCGACGCTTCGAGGCGCTCTCGGCGCCGGCGTGAGCTGCGCAGGTGCATGGTGGTTACGTCATCTCGTCGCTGCTCCGGGTGCTGGCCGGGACCACGTGACACGGCCCCTCAAACGACGAGGCGGACCCGCGCTGTACGCGAGCCAGCCTCGAACTCAGAGGTTTGCGTCAGTGACGCCCGAAGCCGCGGCCATGGCCACGCCCACGACCCCTGCCACGCCCACGCCCGCGTCCGCGCCCGCGGAAGCGGCCGTAGCCACGGCCATAGTCGTCGTAGTCCCAGTCGTCTCCGTGACGCCTGCGCCTGGTGGGGAAGATCTTGCGGAAGCTCATCTCGCCTCCTCGTAGACTTTTCCTTGCTGTCGAGCCGTTACCGGCTACGACAACTCCCAAGCTACGACGCACATCTGATTCCAACAAGGAAATGTGCGTGAAAATTCAGACATAAGCCAATATTCCTCTCAAATACCCCAAAGGGTGACGAGAGGTGACTCTCCGGAGGCCATTTGGACGCTTTTGGCGCCTCTGATGTCTCTGACTCATCGGACGCAACGATCGGGCCATCGGGGGGGGCGGGGCGGGCGGGTGTCTGCGAAAGCAAATGGATCTGCCGGAGCGAAGGGATCAGCGGGAGCGCCGCGGTCCGCCGGAGCGTACGGCCACCGGGCCGCTCGGCCCTTGCGCGTCAGCTGACGGGAAGTCGGCCGGCTGCCCAAGACTGCGGCGGATGCGGTCAGTCGCCCTCCTCGGTCCCCCGCCCGCGGTGGCTGCGGGAAGCGGCGTGCAGGAGGGCCGCGGCGGCGCCGGTGGCGGCGATGAGGCCGACGGAGACCCAGAAGGCGTTCCGGGCTCCGTTCAGCACGGCACGGGCCGGTTCCGACGGGCCGTCGGAACCGGCGTGGAGGAAAATGGTGCCCAGGAGGGCGATACCGAGCGTGCCGCCCAGTTGCTGGGCGGCGTTGAGCAGCCCGGCCGCCGAGCCGGTTTCGTGCGGGCGGACCCGGTGCAGGGCGGTGGTGAAGAACGGGACGGCGAACAGGCCTTGTCCCGAGCCGCAGTCCCGAGCCGCAGACCGCCAGCGCGGCCAACGCAGACCGTGGCCCGCCGCTACCGGCGGTGTGCGCCGACGCCGGGTTGTGCCGGGTCAGGTCGCGCTGAGCGCCACCGTCGGATGCAGCCGGGAGGCCCGTACGGCCGGGTAGAGGCCCGCGATGACGCCGATCACCAGGGTGGCGCCGAGTCCGCCGGCCAGCGACCAGGGCGGTACGACGGCGGTCCACCCCTGGGCATGGGCGAAGACGGCCGTGGCGACGGCGCCCAGGGCGGCGCCCGCCAGTCCGCCGAGTGCCGACAACAGCAGTGATTCGGTGAGGAATTGGAGCCGGACCGAGCCTCTCGTCGCGCCGAGGGCGCGGCGCAGCCCGATCTCCTGGCGGCGCTCCAGTACCGAGATCACCATGGTGTTGGCCACACCCACACCGCCGACCAGCAGCGCCACCGCGCCCAGGCCCAGCATCAGGCTGGTCATCCCCTTGTCGGTGGCGGACTTGGCCACCAGGGCGTCGGAGGGGCGGGAGACCTTCACCGAGTTCTCGTCACCCGGGTTGACCGTACGGGCCAGAACCCCCTGGACCGCCTCCACCGAGGCGTCCGTGGAACGCTCGAAGAGCATGGTCGGGTGGCCGTCGAAGCCCAGGTAGCGTTCGGCGGAGGGGTATCCGACCAGGGCGGTACGGTCCAGGGTCGGCACCAGCTCGATGGGCGCGAGGATGCCGGTGACGACGTACCAGCGGTCGTCGAGCAGGATCTTGGCGCCGGGCTCGCTCATGCCGAGCCGGTCGGCGGCCACCGAGCCCAGGACGACGGTGGGCAGTCGTTCACTGGCGCGGTTCAGCCACCTTCCCTGCCTGGTACGGGCATTGAGCGCGTCCAGCAGGTCGGGGCGGGCGGCCTGGACGGTGATGCCCGCCGGCATCTCCTCCGGCACGGCATCGCTGCGCCGCACCCGGGCGTCGACCGCACCGACGGCGGTGGCGTGCTGGACCGGGCCGATCCGCTCGACCATCGACACCGCGTTCTTGGGGAGTTTGGCGTCGTTGCCCGCGGAGTCCTGGCCCGCCTCGGCGGTGAGCATATTGGTGCCGAGGCGGTCCAGCCGGGACATGATGTCGGCGCGGCTGGAGGTGGACAGCCCGATGACCGCGACCATCGTGGCGATGCCGATCGCGATGCCGAGGGCGGACAGCACGACGCGGGTGCGGCGGCTGCGCAGGCCCTCGGCGCCGACGCGCAGCACATCGGCCGGGGAGAGCCGGGCCGCCCTCAGTGCGGGGCCGCTCATCGGGTCACCTCCTCGGTGGGCTCCCCGGGGGAGCCGGGGGCGGCAGGGGCGGTACCGGAGTCGTCGACGATCTCGCCGTCGCGGAAGCGGATGCGGCGGGGCAGCGCGTCGGCGATGTCGTTGTCGTGGGTGATGACGCAGACGGTCGTCCCGGCGGCATGCAGCTCGCGGATGAGGTTCATGACCAGCTCTCCGGAAGCGGTGTCCAGGGCGCCGGTCGGCTCGTCGGCGAGCAGCAGATCGGGGTCGCCGACCAGTGCGCGGGCGATGGCCACACGCTGCTTCTCACCGCCCGACAGCTGGTGGGCGAGGTGGCCGATGCGGTGTCCGAGCCCCACTTCCTCCAGGGCCGTGCGGGCGCGGGCGCGGCGCTCCCGCAGGCCCGTTCCGCCGTACAGCAGGCCGTCGGCGACGTTGTCCTGGGCGCTGCGTCCGGGCGCGAGATGGAAGTGCTGGAAGACGAAGCCGATGTGCCGGGCGCGCAGCGCGGAGAGCTGGGCGTCGGACAGCCGGCTCACGTCGTGCCCGGCCACCCTGACCTCGCCCGAGGTGGCCCGGTCGAGGGTGCCGAGCAGATGGAGCAGGGTGGATTTGCCGGAGCCCGACGGGCCGACGATGGCGGCCAGTTCGCCGCGCTCCACCCGGAGGTCCACGCCCCGCAGGGCGTGCACCCCGCCCGGGTACGACTTGGTGGCCGCCCGCAGTTCGATCACGGCTGGGGTCATTGCTCGGCCGCTCCGACCTTCATGCCCTCGGCCAGGCCGGAACCGCTGACCTCGATCCGGCCGTCGGCCGTCAGACCGGTCTCGACCGACACCATGCGGGTCTTGGCGCCCTGGACCAGCTCCAGCCCGTAGCCGCCCTCGCGCAGCGCGACGACCGCCTCGACCGGCACCGTCAGCACGTCCTTGCGGCTTTCGCTGACGAACTTCACGGCGAGGGTGCCCTGCCGGTCCTTCTCGTGGAGCTTGGTGTCGTCGTCGAGCGTGATCTCGACCTCGATCGCGTTGTCGGACGAGCCGCCGGATCCGCCGGCCCCGCCCTCGGCAGACTCGGATTCCTCGGGGGCCGCCACGCCGCTGACCTTGCCGCGCCGGTTGCCTCCGCCGGGCATGGCGATCTCCACCTTGGTGCCGTTGGCGGCCAGCGCCCCGTCGGCCGCGCTGAGCGAGGCCCGTACGACGGGCTCGGTGGAGGCGACCGTCAGGACTGCCTTGTCCGGGCCGATGGTGTCGGCGAGGGCGGCGTCCGCGGACACCACCCGCACGGGGCCGCGCTGGAAGACGACGTCTCCCCGGCCGATCTCGCCGTTGGAGGTCATGTCGAGGGACTTCTGCCACTGCTTGACGGCGGCCTTGGTCGCCTCGTCATAACGGACGTCCACATACAGCCCGGACCCGAAGCCCAGATCGCGGAGGTTGCGCTCCAGTTGGAGGACGTCCGGGCCGCGGGTGCCGACCTTCATCGCGCGGAACATCGGTGTCGGGCCGTAGAGGAGGATCACCGGCCGGGCGTCGCGCTCGTACAGGCGCTGCCCGAGCGAGAGAGTCTTCCCCGGTTGGGCGGCCTTGGTGATCGTGCCCTCCACTGGGGACTTCACCGCCCGGCGCTGCGCGTAGTCCAGGTGTCCGTCGACGGTCTTGCTCTGGACGAGGTCGGCGCGGGTGATCTCGGTCGTGGTGGGCGGCCCCTTCGGCTTCCGGCTGTCGGCCGAGGCGTCCTGGCCGGGGTTGGTGAGGATCATGACGCCGGCGGTCACCGCGGTCGCCGTGACCGCCGCCGCCAGGGCGACGAGACCCCGACGGCGCTTGCCTGCGGAGCTCACTGCATGCCGTCCAGTCCGTCGAGGAGCTTGTCCTTGCAGGCCTGTTCGGCCTGCTGGTATGCGGGCGAGTCCCGCTCGATCTCGGGCGAGGCGGGGTTCGGGTCACCGCCGGGGAGGACATTGCCGTCCTGAAGCTTCGGGTTGGTGAACTTCGATACGCCATGGGCGCGCATGCACTTGGCGTGCGCGAGCATCGACTCGTAGTCCTTCTGGGTGTCGCGGGGCGGCTCCAGGCTCATGGCCTTCCGCATCTCGGACACACATGCGTTGCCCCGGCCGGCCTTGGCGACGTCGTTGTTGCCCATCTCCTCCTGGAGTTTGTTGATCTTCGTCCAGTCGAGATAGCCGCTCAGCTTGGGATCGGGGTAGTCCTTGGTGATCTTCTTGCGCATGCACTGGACGAACTTCATCTGTGCGTCGTAGAACGCGCTCTTGCCCTGGGCGCCACCGTCCTTGGACGAGCCGGCGCCGTCCTTGGTCCGGTCGGTGGAGGGCGCGTTGCTGACGGACGCGACCCCTTCGTCGGACGACTCGGCACCGCCGCAGGCGGTGGTCAGCGCGAGGGCGGGCAGGGCAATCAGCAGCGCGAGGCGTGCGGCACGGGAGCGGGAGCGTGTCTTCTGCGTCATGCGGCTCAATGTCAGGGCCGTAGTTGGTGGCCGCTCCATGGCCGCATGATGAGAACGTAACAATGCCGCCGGACCGCGCTTCCGCCCTGTGGATAACTCCTGAGCTGCACAAACCCTCGCCCATAATCGACGGCATGCCGCATGTGCTGCTGATCGAGGACGACATGTCCGTACGGGACGGAATGGAGCTGGTGCTGCGTCGGCACGGCCATGAGGTCGACGCCGTCGCCAGCGGCGAGGCGGGCCTGGAGCTGCTGTCCCGCCCGCGTGAGGGCGGCATCGAGATCGCGGTGGTCGACCTGATGCTGCCCGGTATCGACGGCTTCGAGGTCTGCCGCCGCATCCGCGGCCGGAGCCAGCTGCCGATCATCATGCTCACCTCGCGCGGCGACGATCTGGACGTGGTCAGCGGGCTGGAGGCGGGCGCCGACGACTATGTGATCAAGCCGATCACCGGCCGGGTGCTGGAGGCCCGCATCCGGGCGGCGCTGCGACGGGTCGGCCCGGCCACCCGCACGGACAGCGAAGACTTCGCCGGGCTCGTCATCGACCGGGCCGGGCTGACCGTCACCAAGCGCGGCACCCCCGTCCCCCTCCCGCCCACCGAGCTGCGGCTGCTGCTGGAGCTGTCAGCCGCACCCCGCCGGGTCTTCAGCCGGGAACAGCTGCTGGAGCTCGTCTGGGAACACGACTTCCTGGGCGACTCCCGGCTGGTGGACGCGGCGGTCGGGCGGCTGCGCGCCAAGCTGGAGGACGTACCCGCCAAGCCGCGCTACATCCAGACGGTGCGCGGCTTCGGCTATCGCTTCGGGCCGGTGTGAGCGCGCGATGAGGAGTAGGAAGGGGAGCGGGACGGAGAGCGCGGAAGGAGGTACGGAGGGGAGCACGGAGAGGATCGCGGCGAGGGCCGCTCCGGTGGGATCTGCTCCGCTGGGATCTGCTCCGGTGGAGTCCGCTCCGGCGACGGCCGTGAGGACCGGGCTGCGGGCCCGTATGCGGCTCCCCCGCCTTGACGGGCTTCGCGGGCGGCTGATCATCACCGTTGTCGTGGTCGCCCTGATCAGCGCGGTCACCGCCACCGGACTGGCGTACCGGGAATCGCGGGAAGCGGTCCTCAAGCGGGCCCAGAACGCCGCCGTCGACGACTTCCGCGGTCTCGTCGAGCGGCACGCGGCGGAGCTCGATGTCCCCACCGAACCCCGGTCCATGGCCCGGTTCGCCACCGACGTCTCGTCCGGTCTCCACGGCTCACTGGTCGTCGCCCGGTACCGCGACTACACCGCCTCCTCCGCCCCGTCCGCGGACCGCACCCGGATCACTCCCGAGCTGCGCGCGGCCGTGCGCACCCACACCCGGGTCTCTCTCCAGCGGGTGGAGTACGGCGGGAAGCCCTGGCTGGCGCTCGGCGCCCCGGTCGGTCTGGAAGCACCGGCCGGCCGTGGCAGCTCGGGACAGCCGTCCGGGGTCGAGATATTCGCGGCCGTCTCCCTGGCCGAGGAGGAACGCGACACCGCCGAGCTGGTGCGCAGTGTGCAGGGCGGGCTGGTGCCCGTGGTGCTGCTGGCCGCGGTCCTGGCGCTGCTCGCGGCCCGTACGGTGCTGCGGCCGGTCCGCAAACTGGCGCGGGCCACCCGCAGGCTGGCCACCGGCGAGCTCAGTATCCGGGTCGAGGAGAAGGGCCACGACGAACTGGCCGAACTCGCCCACACCTTCAACGAAACGGCCGGCGCGCTGGAGCACAGCGTCGGCGAGCTGCGCGAACAGGAGGCCCTGGCCCGCCGTTTCGTCGCCGATGTCTCCCATGAGCTGCGCACCCCGCTCGCCGCCATGACCATCGTCTCCAGCGTCCTGGAGGAGGACGCCGACCAGCTCACCCCCGACACCGCACACGCGGCCCGCACGGTCAGCGCCGAAACCGCCAAGCTGGCCCGGCTCGTCGACGACCTCATCGAGATATCCCGCTTCGACGCCCGCGCCGTGGCGCTCACGGTGCACGAACTGGACATGGCCGAGGCGGTGCGCGCGACGCTCGCGGCCCGCGGCTGGACCGACCAGGTCGTGGCCGATCTGCCGCCGGGCATCCGGGCCCGGCTCGACCGCCGCCGTCTCGACGTCATCGTCGCCAACCTCGTCGGCAACGCCCTCCGGCACGGCGCGCCGCCGGTCACCGTCACCGTACGGGCGGCGGACGACCGGCTCACCGTCTCCGTCGCCGACCACGGCCCGGGGCTGGCCCCCGAGGTCGCCCGCCATGTCTTCGACCGCTTCTTCAAGGCCGACAGCGCCCGTCGCCGCTCCGAGGGCAGCGGACTGGGCATGGCCATCGCCCTGGAGAACGCCCGCCTGCACGGCGGCACCATCGAACTCGCGCCCCCGGCTCCGGGCACCGGAGCCGTCTTCACCCTCCGCATCCCCCTCCGTACGGAATCCGCCTCATGACGCGCCCCCGCACCGCCCTCACCTGCTGTGTGCTCGCCCTCGCCGCCGCGGGCTGCGGTATCCGTCCCACCGGCGTCACGGACGGCGGCACCGCCCCTTCCGGGATCTCGAAAGGCATGCGGATCTACTTCGCCTCCGACAACGGTCCGCGCGGGGTGTCCCGGCCCGACGTGACCTTCGACCAGCTCGACGATGCGTTCAAACTGCTGATCTCGGGCCCGTCCCCGGCCGAGCGGGCCGAGGGGCTGACCAATCTCCTCCCCACGGCCGGAGGATTCCGCGCCACCGCCAGCCACGGCCAGGTCACCGTCACCGCTCCGGGCTATGCCACCGTCTCCCCCCAGGACCAGGCCACCGGCCAGCTGGTCTGCACCCTCGCCCGTGCCGAGGTCCTCGTCCACGGCACCCGCCCGGACAAGGTCCAGGTGACCATCGTCGGCGAGGACGGGCGCGCCGGGCCGTACCGCTGCCAGCAGTTCCTGGCACGCTGAGGCCCGTCCGCGGGGTCATCCGTGATCCGGTCCCACCGGCGAGAGCCGGTATGCGCCGCCCTCGGAGCGGACCCGGCCTGCCGTGGGCGGCGGGAAGTGGCTGCCCAGGAGCAGGGTGTCGGTGCCGGCCAGCGAGGCGAGAAGGGTGCGGCGGGTGTCCGCGGCCTGTGCGGGGTCGGTGTCCACGCAGCTCCCGATGTCGGGGCGCGACAGCTGGACCGGGTGGTGCAGGCAGTCACCGGTGATCAGGGCCGTCTGCCCGGCGCTGCGCAGCTCCACGGCGAACTGGCCGGGCGTGTGACCGGGGGTGGGCAGGAGGCGGACGCCGGGGGCGACCTCGGTGCCTTCGGCGGGCACGTCGACCAGGTCGAGCTGTCCGGCGTCGCGGACGGGGTGGACGGAGTCACGGAACATCTGGCGGCGGGCCTCGTCCAGGTCCTGGCCGGACCAGTGGTCCCACTCCGTACGGGACGTCAGGTAGCGGGCGCGGGGGAAGGTGGGGACCCAGCCGTCCTTGTCGGCGACGGTGTTCCAGCCGACGTGATCGGTGTGCAGATGGGTGAGGAGGACCAGGTCCACCGCCTCCGGGGCGAAGCCGGCCGCCGTCAGCCGCCGGAGATAGCCGGTGTCGAGGTGGTCCCAGGCGGGGTTGGCCCGGGGTTTGCCGTTGCCGATGCCGGTGTCGACCAGGAGGCGTATGCCCTGCACCTCCAGCGCGAAGCTGTGCGTGGCCAGGCGCAGGTCACCGTTCCGGTCGGCGAAGTCCGGCCGCAGCCAGGGCGCTTGCGCCAGCACGTCCGGGGTGACGTCGGGCAGCAGCCACCGGCCGGTCGGCGCGGGGAGCGCGGTCTCGTCGATACGGCGGACGGTGATCTCGCCGACCGTCCAGGCAGGGACCGCTTCACTGACGGCATGCATGAGCTGTCCTCTCGTGGACCTAAAGCAAATTCTTTGCGTTATGCCAGGCTAGCGCAGCCGGGCCCCTAACGCAAACATTTTGCTTTTATGTGTCGCTGTGTCACGCCGAGCCCTTAAGGTGGAGTCATGAGCCCCAGGCCGATGACCCGCCCCGGGGGACGCAGCGCCCGCGTCCAGGAATCGGTGCATGCCGCCGTGCGTGCCCTCGAAGCCGAGCAGGGCCGAGCGGCGCTGACGGTCCCTCTGGTCGCCGCGCGCGCCGGCGTCACGCCGTCGACGATCTACCGCCGGTGGGGAGACCTCCAGGAACTGCTGTCCGACGTGGCCGTCGAACGCCTCCGCCCGGAGGCACCGCCCGCCGACCACGGCGCGCTGCGCACGGACCTGGAGGCCTGGGCCGAGCAGTTCCTGGAGGAGATGGCCTCGCCCCCGGGCCGGGCCTACATCCGTGACGCGCTCGCCGGTGATCCGGACGGCCGCAATGCAGGGCAGTGCTCGGCCTACGCCGCCGAGCAGGTGGGCGTCATCCTCGCCCGCGCCGCCGACCGCGGCGAGCAGGTCCCGGACGCCGAACTCGTGATGGACCACATCGTCGCCCCCATGATGTACCGCCTGGTCTTCCGGCCCGGCCCGCTGGACGCGTCGTATGCGCGCGGCCTGGTGGAGGCGACGCTTGCCGGGCTGATGCCGCCGCACTGACCTCCTTCGTCATGCCCGCGCACCGGATGCCCGCGCACCGGCGAGGCGCGTGGCGCCCGTCGTGGCGCACCGGGTGGCATGGCCCATGAGCCCCGGGTGAGGCCTTCGCCCGCCCCGTCACGGTCCGCTGCACGAAAGGGCCATCCCGCGCATGGTGCTTGCCGAATCCCTGTCCCTCGCCATGCTGTGCGTCGTCCTGGTGGGTGCCGTGATCCGGCCGTTCCGGCTGCCGGAGGCGGTCTTCGCGGTGCCGGCCGCCGCCGTGGTGACCGTCGCCGGGGTGATCCCGCTCGCCGGTGTCCGCGACGAGGCGGAGCAGCTGGGACCGGTGATCGGCTTTCTCGCCGCGGTGCTGGTCCTCGCCAAACTCTGCGACGACGAGGGGCTCTTCCACGCCTGCGGTACCTGGATGGCGCGCTGGGCCGCGGGACGGCCCAGCCGCCTCCTGGGTGCGGTCTTCGCCCTCGCGTCGGTCATCACGGCCGTACTGAGCCTGGACGCCACCGTCGTCCTGCTGACTCCCGTCGTGTTCGCCACCGCCGCGCACATGGGCGCCCGTCCCAGGCCCCATGTCTACGCCTGCACCCATCTGTCGAACACCGCGTCCCTGCTGCTGCCCGTCTCCAATCTGACGAACCTGCTGGCCTTCACGGCGAGCGGGCTGAGCTTCACCCGGTTCGGTGCGCTGATGGCGCTGCCGTGGCTGGTCGCGATCGGTGTCGAATACCTGGTCTTCCGCCGCTTTTTCGCCACGGACCTGGCCGCCGCGACACCCGGTCCGGGCACCGCCGAGCCGCCCGAGCTCCCGCTGTTCGCGCTGGTGACGGTGGCCGGCACGCTCGCCGGTTTCGCGCTGACCTCCGCACTGGGCATCGACCCGGCCTGGGCCGCCGCGGCCGGCGCCCTCGTCTTGGCGGTCCGTGCGCTCGCCCGGCGCGACACCACCCCGGCCGCCGTCGTCCGGGCCGCCGGGCTGCCGTTCCTCGCCTTCGTACTGGCCCTGGGCATCGTCGTCCGCGCGGTCGTCGACAACGGGCTCGCCGATGCGCTCGGGCACGTACTGCCCGACGGCACCTCACTCCCCGCCCTGCTCGGCACCACCGCGCTGGCCGCCGCACTCGCCAACGTGATCAACAACTTGCCCGCCGTGCTGGTGCTGGTGCCGCTGGCCGCGCCGAGCGGCCCCGGTGCCGTCCTCGCCGTGCTCCTCGGTGTGAACATCGGCCCCAACCTCACCTACGCCGGGTCCCTGGCCACCCTGCTGTGGCGGCGCATCGTCCACCACCACGAACACGACGTCCGGCTCAAGGAGTTCACCCGGCTCGGTCTGCTCACCGTGCCCGCCGCGCTGGCCCTGTCGACGGTGGCGCTGTGGGGCGCGCTCCAGCTGATCGGCAGCTGACCCGGCCCCGGCCCGTGCGGCCCCCTGCGGCGTCAGGACCGCTTGGTGCGCTTCAGGAACAGCCCCACCCCCGACCCGATCACCACGACGCCGCTGGCGACGCTGATCAGCACCTGCCGCACCCCGTCGAAGGCGAAGCTGGTGGAGACATTGACGACGACGGCGAGGCAGAGCACGCACCAGAGCAGGGCCTTCATGGAAGTTCCTTCCGCAGGGAGTTGAGCGTCCGTGTGACCGACAATGCCGTCGCCGGACCGCCGGATCGAGGGGGTGCCCTCCCGAGCCGGGGGTGTAGCGCACTACACCCCCGGGCGGGGAGCGCAGCCACGCGCGTCCCCAGGGGGTGTCACTTAGCCTGAGCCCATGGGAATGGGGGAGACGGTGCGGCGGGCGGGGCGGGCCTCGGTCCAGTTGCTGACGGCGGCCGGGCTGGCCCTGGTGTCGTATCTCTTCCTCGCGGTGCTGCTGTTCACCGCCGTCGCCACGATCATCGTGATCGGCGCGGGGGTGCTGCCCGAGACGGTCCTGATGCTGCGCAGGATGGCCGGGTACAAGCGGCGGCGGGTGGCGGCCTGGACGGGGGAAGCAGTCCCCGAGGCGTATCTGCCGCTCACCGGGCAGCTGCCCGAGCGGGTGCGGACGGTGACCGCGGACCCGGGCACGTACCGGGATCTGCGCTGGCTCGCCGCCCACTTCGGCTACGGCCTGCTCCTGGCGTACGGAGCGCTGCCGCTGTGGGCCCTGGGCCTGTTCGTCGACGGGGTGTGGTGCGGGCTGCTGCGGCGCCGGGCCGTCGTACTGCCGCTGATCTCGCGCCTCGCCGACCTCGACGCGGCCTGGTCGCGGGCGCTGCTGCTGCCGTCGCCCGACAGCCGGCGCACCGTCCGGCTCGCCGAGCGCGTCGAGGAGCTGACCGTCACCCGGGCCGGTGCCGTCGCCGCGCACGGCGCCGAACTGCGCCGTATCGAACGGGATCTGCACGACGGTACACAAGCCCGGCTGGTGGCACTGTCGATGCGGGTGGGGCTGGCCAAGCGGGCGTACGACACGGACCCCGAGAGGGCCCGCAAGCTCCTCGACGACGCACAGGACCAGGCGGAGGAGGCCCTCACCGAGCTGCGCCATGTCGTGCGCGGCATCCATCCGCCGATCCTCACCGACCGGGGGCTGATGGGCGCGGTGCGGGCGCTCGCGGCAAGCAGCGGGCTCGATGTGGCGGTGCGCGAGGACGGGGTGGAGGAGCGGCCGCGGGCCCCGGCGGCGGTCGAGGCGGCCGCGTACTTCGTCGTCGCGGAGGCGCTGACCAATGCCGCCAAGCACAGCGGTACGGACCGGGCCGCAGTGGAACTGGTGCGCGGGACCGGCGGGTTGACGGTGTCGGTACGTGACGAGGGCCGCGGCGGCGCCGAGAGCGCCGTCCCCGGGGGCCCCTCCGCCGGAGCGCCGGGAGGCAGTGGGCTGCTCGGCATCCGGCGCCGGGTCGCGGCGCTCGACGGGACCGTGGAAGTGACCAGCCCCGTCGGGGGCCCGACTCTGATCGAGGTGGAGCTGCCGTGCGCGTGGTGATCGGCGAGGACAACGCCCTGCTGAGGGAGGGCCTGGTACTGCTGCTGACCTCCGCCGGGCACGAGGTGGTGGCGGTCGCGGCCGGCGGGCCCGAGGTGCTGCCCGCGCTGCTCGCGCACCGCCCGGATGCCGCGGTGCTGGATGTCCGGATGCCGCCCACCTTCCGTGACGAGGGCCTGCGGGCGGCGCTGGCGGCACGTCGGGAGATCCCCGGTCTGCCGGTTCTGGTGCTCTCGCAGTACGTCGAGGAAACCTACGCCGTGGAACTGCTGGGCGGCGGCGCGAGCGGGGTCGGCTATCTGCTCAAGGACCGGGTGGGGCGGGTCGACGAGTTCCTGGACGCGCTGGAACGCGTCGCGGCGGGCGGCACCGCGCTGGACCCGGAAGTGGTCACGGAGCTGCTGACCCGGCGCCGCAACGATCCGCTCGATGCCCTGACACCGCGCGAGCGCGAGGTGCTGGCGCTGATGGCGCAGGGCCGGGACAACGCCACGATCGCGCAGCTGCTGGTGGTGTCGGACCGGGCCGTCAGCAAGCACATCGGCAATGTCTTCGCGAAGCTGGGACTGCCGGCGAGCGACAGCGGGCACCGGCGGGTGCTGGCGGTGCTGGCGTACTTGAACGGGGGGTAGGGCGCCCAGATCGTGAAGTGGACGAGCGTGAGGGCGGCACGGGCCGCGTCCTCGCAGGTGAAGCCCGCCTCCCGCAGCACCCCGACGAGGGTGTCGGCGAAGCCGAGGATGTGCCTGCCGGTGGAGTGCGTAAGGGCGTAGACGCGGGCACCGTCACGGCGGGCGAGGAGCGCCGTACGCATCCGGCGGGCCAGTTCGGCCAGGCGCTCGCTCCAGTCCGGGGACGGGTGCGGCCGGTCGAGGCAGTCGGCCAGCAGCACCTCGGCCATCGCGGTGAGCAGCTCGTGCTTGGTCGCGAAGTAGCGGTACAGGGCACCGGCCCGTACGTCCATGGCCTCGGCCGGCCGCCGCACTGCGCAAGCTGACAGCCGGGCTCCTGGGCATCGAGGAGGTCAACCGCCGTCCGGCCGGGCTGGTTTCGGTGCTCGACACCGGCTATCCGCCCGCCGGCACCCGGGCCCACCCGTTGGCGGGACGGCGGATGCCCGATATCGCGCTCACGGCGGCCGGACCGGCGGCGGCCCGCGTCTACGAACTCCTGCCGCACGGCCGGTTCGTCCTGCTGGACCTCGCGGGGGACGACGAGATGAAGCGGGCCGTCGATACGGGCTGGGGGCCCCGGGTGGCCGCCTTCACCGTCACCGGGCACGACTCCCGCACCGACCTCGACGGGGTGCGGGAGATCCTCGTCCGCCCCGACGGCCATGTCGCATGGGCCACCTCCACCACGGCTGTGCAGGCCCGCCGCGCCGAACGGGCCCGTGCCCTGGCCGACTGTGCCGGCCTCCCCGCACGGGGATGAGCGGGCCGTGGGGGCCGGCGTCAGGCCCCCCGCCCGTCACACCCGCCATGCCCGCCGCCCAGCACCCTGCCCACGAAAGCGGCCAGTTGGGCCCTCATCCGCTCGGAGGTCATGCCTTCCTGGCCGACAAGGTGCTCGACCAGATCCGCGCGGGTGGCGGCCAGCAGGACATGCGCGGTGAAGTCGCTGTCCGCGGCCGGACCGGCCGCCGCCTCGGGCAGTTGCTCCAGCGCGTCCCGCAGCATGCCGTGCCACCACGCGTAGGACACCCCCTCATACGGGCTGCCGCTGCCGGCCTCCTCCAGGGCGAGCGAGAGATGGCGGTGGTCGAGCTTGAAGCGCAGGACGGCATCGAGCAGTGCCGGCACCCGTTCGCGCGGTGCGACTGACGGGCCGAGCGGCGCCGGCCCCTCCTCCACAGCCTGCCGCAGGGGCTCGATCCGTGCGTCGAAGACCGCCCGGATCAGTCCCGTGCGATCGCCGAAGCGGCGGAAGAGCGTCCCCTTGCCGACCCCGGCCGCTGCCGCGATGTCGTCCATCGACACGCTGCGGGGGCTCGCGCTGCGGGCGAAGAGCGCGTCGGCGGCCGCCAGGACGGTCTCGCGGTTGCGGAGCGCGTCCGCGCGCGCCTTGCGTTCGGCCATGGGAGGACCCCTTTACGAAACGGACTGCCAGTCCGTATAGTTGCGGCAACGGCTAAACGGACCATCGGTCCACATTGTGCCCCCAGTGTAGAGGCGAGGCATCCCCATGAACGAGAGCGAACGCGGCACCCCCGTCACCCCCGCGGCACCGGCGGAGGTCTACCGCCACGGGCTGCAACTGCTTCTGGACAAGGACATCGACGGCTGGGTGGCCCTGTGCGACGAGCACGTGGTCTTCGAGTTCCCCTTCGCCCCGGACGGCTATCCGAAGCGGCTGGAGGGCCGGGCGGCGGTCGCCGCGTACATGCAGGACTATCCCGACCACGTCGACGTCCACGCCTTCCCCCACCTGGAGATCCACCGGACCGACGCCCCGGACACCCTCGTCGTCGAAATGCGCGCCGTCGGCCGGATCGTGGCGACCGGCGCCCCGTACGAGATGCCGTACATCGCCGTGGTGACGGTCGTGAACGGCCGCTTCACGCGCTACCGCGACTACTGGAACCCCCTGATGGTCCCGGCCTCCATGAGTGCGGCGAAGTCGCCCCTCACCACCACGTCCTGACGGAGCGACCATGACCGACCACGACACCCGGACCGGCCACGACACCGTCCTGGTCACCGGCGCCACCGGCAACACCGGCAGCCGCATCGTGCCCAGGCTCACCGCACTCGGCCACCCCGTCAGAGCCGCCGCCCGCCGTGCCCCCGGGCTGCCCGGCGCACAGGCCGTCCGCTTCGACTGGGACGACCCCGCCACCCACGATGCCGCCCTGCGAGGAGTGGCCAGGATCTATCTCGTCCCGCCCATCGGGTCCCCGGACCCGGCCGCCGTCATGCTGCCCTTCCTGGAACGGGCCCGTACGGCCGGTGTCCGCCGCGCGGTCCTCCTCAGCTCCTCCGCCATCCCCGCCGGCGGCCCGATGGTGGGCCAGGTGCATGCGGCCCTCCCGGGCCTCTTCGAGGAGTGGGCGGTGCTGCGGCCCTCCTGGTTCATGCAGAACTTCACCGACCAGCATCTGCACGCGGAGAGCATCCGCACCCACGGCGTCATCCGGTCCGCGACCGGCGAAGGCCGCGTCGGCTTCATCGACGCGGACGACATCGCCGCCGTCGCCGTGCACGCCCTCACCGGTGAACCGCCGCCCGCGCACGACCTGGTGCTCACCGGCCCGCAGGCACTGAGCTACGAGGACATCGCCGCCACCCTCACCACGGTCACCGGCCGGCCCGTGCACCACCGGCCCCTCACCCACGAGCAGCTGCGCGACCGCCTGGCCGCCGGCCTTCCCGCAGAGTTCGCCGCCCTGCTGGCCGGCCTGGACCGCGCCATCGCCGACGGCGCCGAAGACCGCGTCACGGACACCGTCGAGCGCCTCACCGGCCGCCCGCCGCGCAGCTTCCGCGCCTTCGCGGAAGAGCACGGGCGCGCGGCCGGACACGCTGGGGCGGGCTCTTGATCCGGTCCGCGCGAAGGAGGCGGGCACCGAGCCGTCACGCCCGGCGCCCGGCGGGCCATCGGCCGGCCGGGCGCCGGGTGGAGTGTGCGCGGGTGCGGCGCCCGGCCTGCCTCCGGGTTCCGCACCGGCGCACTCACCTCAGCGGGCGGCTCGCGGACTCGCGTGCCCTGCCGAGTTCACCGGGTCCACCGGGCTCTCGGGGCTGTCGGAGCGCTCGGGCCTCTCGGAATCCGCGGGGCGCTCCGACTCATCCGGACTCTGCGAGCTCCTGGGAGGCTCCGGCTCACCCGGGCTCTGCGAACTCCTGGGAGGCTCCGGCTCCTCCGGCCTGTCGGTGTAGTCGTCGTCGGCCGGCTCTTCCATCGGGCCGCGCGAGCTCAGTTGCAGGCTCCCGAACCGCGCGTTCTTCCACGTGCGGTGAGGCACGACGGTGACCACGGATCCGGTGCAGTCCCGCCCGTTGTACAGGACCAGGTCGGTGGGGGTGTCGTTCTCCACCTCGCCGTACCCGTCGCCCACGCCGTAGCAGTGGTCGTCGCCGGGATCGAGGATCTCGTACACCCGGTTTCCGGGCCGGGTGTGGTAAGTGATGATGCCGGTGATGGCGTGCGCGCCGGGTGGGGCGAACACGACCAGCCCCCCGACGATGGCCGCAGTGCCAAGGAAAGCGGTCAGGCGTCGCACAGTGGGAACTCCTTGTCAGCCATGGGCGGCGGTCCGGCCCCGGTCACGCCCGTGCGGGACTTCGCCATGTGGGGTTCCCGACGACATCTCGGGATATTCACCCCGGCCGGGATATCCACCGCCCGGCGGCATCCCCGGGAGGAATCCACGCGAGGAGTCCACGCGAGGAAACCACGGGGCCAGGGTGTGTCCCGCCGTCCCGCCCGTCCCGTCCGTCCCTCGCGTCCCACCCGGCCCGCGACGCGCGGTACCCCGTACGCCGCCGCCCCCGGCTCACTTCTCCTGCGGCGGTCTGATGCTGCCCAGCCAGAGGACGTCGCGGGCACGGGTCATGGCGACGAAGAGCTGACTGCGGGCCAGCTCGCCGCGCTCATCGGCCGTTTCGGTGGACGGGCCGCCGGCCGGGTTCCCACGGGGCAGATCGGCATCGTGCTGCGGGAGGTAGACGCGCTTGAACTCCAGGCCCTTGGCACGGCGGTAGCTGCCCAGCTTCACGGCCTCGACCGGGTGCCCGTCGTACTGCTCCAACGGGCAGACGCGCAGGCCCGCCCGGGTGAGCAGGCGCTGGTAGTGCTCGATGCCGCGCTTGGCGGAGCAGAGCACGGCGGAGTCGGCGAGCTGCTGCGGCGTCAGGGCACCCAGCGCGGCCAGCAGCGCCGCGTCATGCGCGGCGAGGGTGGGCAGCACCTCGCGCTGTACCTGGCCGTCGTGGTAGGTCAGGTCGACGTCCCGCCGGCCGGGGGTGCGCAGCCCGTCGAGGTCCTCGAAGGCGTCCTCGGCGACCACGGAGAGCGCGGTGTCCACGATGTCCTTGCTGTTGCGGTAATTGGCCCGCAGCACCTGCCCGCGGTCCCCGCGGATGTCGATGCCCGCGTCCGAGAGGCGGAACCCGCCCGGGTAGACGGCCTGTTGACCGTCACCCACCAGCAGCAGTCCGTTGGGGCTGTCGCCGACCAGAGCGTGCAGCAGGCGCACCCCGACGAGGGTCAGGTCCTGGACCTCGTCCACGACGACTGCGGTGTAGGCGCTGTGGCCGGTGCGGCCGGCCGCCTCCGCGAGCGCGAGGGAGAGCACATCGTTGAAGTCGTGCACGTCACGCTCGATGCGCTGGGCCTCGTACGCCTCGTACAGCGCCCACACGGCCTGCCGGTGCGGGCGGCGCAGACCGGCCCGGCGGCGTCGGCGGGCGAGCACGGCGTACTCCTCGAAGGAGGTGATGCCGCGGCCCTTGATGACATAGTCGATCTCCTCCTGCCAGTAGGGGTGCAGCGGATCGATCTCGGTCAGACAGCTGTTCCGCCCCACGTGTTTCCAGGCGAGGCTGAAGGCCGTCTCCGCCTTCTCCTTGTGCAGATTTACCGGCACGCCGCGGCTGCGCAGATAGTCCCGCGCCCAGGAGTGCAGGCTGCGGAAGTCGATCCGGTCGGCCACCGCCGGGGCCATGGTCTTCAGGAAGGTGCTCTGTACGCGGGGCAGGTTGTTGGCGAAGGTGACGTACAGGACGCGGCCGTTGGTGCGCTGGGCGAGATAGGCCGCTCGGTGCAGGCCGACGACCGTCTTGCCGGTGCCGGCCGGGCCGCTGATCCTGGCGGGACCTGCCCAGTTGCGCCGCACCAGCGCGAGCTGGTCGGGGTCGAGGAAGGTCATCCACTGCTCGATGGGGGCCCGGCGCGCTTCGTCGAGGGCGGCCTCCCGCAGCCCGTCGAGGTCGAAGAGGCCGTCGGCCCCGGCAGCCGGCGGCCGGGCGGCGGTGGCCGGGGAGGGCGTGGTGGCGCCCGGGGCCGGGGTGGCGGCCTGGGCCGGAGCGGCGGCCGGGTCCTCGTACTCCGGGAAGACCCGCGCCAGGTGGTCGGCGAGGGCGCGGACCGATCCCGCCGACAGCCGGGTGCGCTCCGACAGCAGCGCCGGGCCGATCTCGTGCTCCCCCAGCAGCCGTATCCGGCCCAGCTCCGCGTCGACCCGCTGCCCCGCGAAGGCCAGCAGCGGACGCACCGCCACCGGCGACATCCCCAGGGACGCCACCGCGCTCTCGGCGGCCTTGGTGACCGCGAGCAGCTTGCGCCGGTGCTCATCGCGCGAGAACCCCCCGGCCCGCAGCCGGCCCCCCGAGGTCTCCGGCGCGGCCCGCCAGTTCTTGACGTCGATGACGAAGACACCGCCGGGGCCGATCAGCAGCATGTCCACATTGGCCGCGCGGGTGCCGGGCCAGCGCCGGTCCACCAGCAGCCGCCAGCCCCGGCCGGCCAGCATCAGCAGCTGGGCGGCGACCCGCCGCTCCCCCTCGCTCGCCGCCTCCCAGCGCTCGGCCCGCTGCCGGGCGGCCTGCCACTGTTCGCGTAAGAGCCGCTCCTGCCGACGGGCCTCCTGCGCCCGCCGGGACGCCGAACCACCTGCCGCGCCGCCTCGAGAACTCCCTGCCGCCATCGCCCGCCCCCTCGCCGCTCGCCCCGTACGCACGGGGTCATGAACCATAGGTCGATGGCACATGACGCGGTACCGCGCACGGCAGGGGCACGGGCGCATACGGGCCGGCGGCCCACCGGGCCGCCCCGGATCACCCCGCTCGCTGCCGCCTACCCCACGCTCACGGCCGACGGCCGGAAGGCGCGGGCGGCCGACGTGCCCAGCCCGTCCGGTGCGCCCAGCCACCCCGGCGAACCCGTCGGGTGACGCAGCTCGGGCTCGATGTAGCGCAGACAGCCCTGGTGCCAGGTGAGGATGCCGGCCATCCAGTTCTCCAGCTCGTGGACATAGCCGTCGAGCGCCTTGCGGGCTTCCGGCGAGAGGTCGAAGTCGTCGTAGACGACGGGGAGTTCATGGGCGGCGACATGCTGGAACTCGTGCATCCGCGAGGTCATGAGGTCATGGATGATGTTCAGCGCGGTCGGGTAGTCGCAGTCGAAGAAGTTCTGGACGACCAGGATGCCGTTGTGGACCTCGCCCTCGTACTCGATCTCCTTCTGGTACGAGAAGACATCGTTCATCAGACAGGCGTAGTCGGCCGCGGCGTTCTCCAGTGAGCGCAGCGGGCCGGAGCGGTAGACCTCCGGCGGGACCTGCCGGCCGTGGCCGATGCGGCTCAGGCTCATGGTGAGGTCGGAGCCGAAGGTCGCGCGGCGCATCTCGATGTAGTCGACCGGATCGGGGATGCGGTTCAGGATCTGGTTGTCGATCTCCCAGAGCCAGCTGGCCGTCATCGTGTCGACGGCCTCACGGAACGACCGGCGCGCTTCGGGCGTCATCGGTCCCGCCGTACGGGTCCACAGGTCCCCCAGCACGCGTTCCATGGCGTTGACCGGCTCCGGCGCTTGCGCCGAGGAGTCGAGCGGCATGAAGGACGACAGCCGCTCGGTGCACACCTTGGCCGAGGCGATGTCGCGGGTCCGGCCGAAGACCTGGGGGTAGTAGTCGTCCGCATACGTGCCCCAGGCCAGCCAGGCGGCGCCCAGGTCCAGTTGCTCGGGGGTGGCGTCCGGGTGGATGCCGGCCGCACACAGCGCCAGGTCATAGCGGATCATCGCGGGTTCGTCCCAGACGTCGGACAGCGGCACCCCGGGCTGCGGGCCGAGGATGCCCATCCGGTGCGCCCATTCGATGACGCGGCGGCGGGCCCCCTCCAGGTGCGGGCTGAGGGTCGTGGTGAACGGCATGCAGAGGTCGGGGATGCGCGAGGGGCCGACCTTCTGGTGCGGGACATGGGTGGAGCTGCGGATACGGTACGCACCGGCCGTGGCCGACGCCGTCTTCAGATCGGCGGCCGAGGTGCCGAGTCCGCCCAAGGAGAAGGGCGACCAGGGCTGCGAGGTGCCGGCCGCGGAGCCGCCGCCGTTCATGTAGCGGCTGGAGCGCATATGCCATTCATGGCCGCCGGACTGCCAGTCCTGGAGCCCCTTGGCATACGCCAGCACCTCCGCGCAGGACTTCGGATCGAGGCCCTTCTCCAGGAAGAGCGCGGGGAGTTCGGCGACCACGGTGTTCTCGAACTGCTGGAGCCGCGAGGTGATCAGATCGTTGACGGCGTCCGCGGCCTCCTGGGTGGTGCAGTCCAGGAAGGTCTCCAGCACCAGGACGCCATTGCTCAGCTCGCCCTCCTCCTCCGTCTCCCGCTGGTAGGAGAAGAGGTCGTTGCGCAGGTGCACACCGTCGGAGAAGGTGTCCCGCAGCACCCGCAGCGGGCGGGATCCGGCGACGGCCGCGGGCACCTCGGCGCCGGTCGCGAACTCCACCAGTCCCGCCGACCAGGGCGCGCCACCCACCTTGCGGCGCATCTCGATGTACTCGACGGGGTTGGGCACCCGGTGGATGTTGATGTTGGACAGTTCCCACAGCGACTCATTGAGCAGATGCTCGGTGCTCTCGGCGAAGCGCTGCCGCCACGCCATGGACATATGCGGCACCGTGCGCGCCCACAGATCGGCAAGGCCCGCCTCGACGGGGTTGGTCGGCTCGGGAACGGGCGCGGTCAGATCCATCGGCATGAAGGCGGGCAGCCGGTCGAGGTACTCCTTGCCGCCCTCCCGGTCGAGCGTCCGCTTGAACATCTCCAGGAAGTGGTCGTCGAAGAAGAAGACCCAGACATACCAGTCGGTCACCAGCGAGAGCGCATCCGCGTCGCAGTCCGGGTGGGTGTAGGAGCACAGCAGCGCGTAATCGTGGGCGTCGAGGTCCTTCTCCTCCCAGATGCCCGAGCCCTCCAGCATCCCCATGGTGCGGGCCCACTTCCTGGAATGCGTACGCGCCGTCTCCAGATGCGGGTTCAACCGCGCCGGATAGGGCGTATAGAAGTGGGGCAATTCGAATGGCTGTGTCACCGTTGCTGGCCTCTCCCCATACGTACGGAAGGAAGGCACGTGGAACCACGCCTTCCAGACGGGGCAGCGCTACCCCAGGGGTCGGCGCCTTAGGCCTTACGGAGGAGGACCTTCCGCCTCCGCTCCACTTCGGTTCGGTGAGCTCCGAACTTGCGCTATTTCTGGCTGACTTCCGGCACTTTTCTTTCGTCCATGCCGCGGCTCCGGCCGTGCGCCGCGGTGCGCAGGGCAAGCTGCGCCAGCGCCTCGGGCGCACCGGCCTGGCCGCGGATGCCGGGGAAGGCGTTGATGTCCACGATGAGGGGCGCACCGCCGCCGGCGTCGAGGAGGTCGACGCCGTAGACGTCCAGGCCGAAGATCTCGCCGACCCGGAGCGCGGCATCCGCCCAGCCGGCGGGCAGGTCGCCGACCGGCAGCGGCAGCGTCGGCCCACGGCCGTCCGGGGCCAGCTCCGAGCGGCGCAGCCCGGCGAAGAGCCGGCCGTCGACCACCCACAGCTTGTGGTCCCAGCCGCTGTTCACGGTGAACTCCTGCACCACCACCGGCTCATCGGGCCAGGCGGCGGCCAGTTCCCGCAGCCGTACGGCACTGTCGGCACGGGCCACGAGGTCATGGCGCCGGCTGAACCGGCTCTTGATCACCAGCGGGCCGTCCGGTGCGCCCGCCGCGGCCAGCTGCCCGAGCGTGGCCACGGAGGTGGTGCCCGCGAACGGCAGCCCGGCCGCGCGGGCGACCGCGGCCATCTCGACACGGTCCTGGCACCGCGCGGTCGCCGCCGCGGAGTTGAGCACCGCAGCGCCGTGCTCCTCCAGGAGAGCGGCAAGCGCCAGCGCGCGCGGCGTCCGCGCCTTGAGGAGATAGACATCGGCGAGCGAGGACAGGTCCAGGTCCCGCACCTCGCCGCCCGGATCCAGCCACTCGACCTGATGCCCTCGGCTGCCCGGTGGTCGGCTGCCCGGTGGTCGGCTGCCCGGTGGTCGGCTGCCCGGCAGTGGGGGACCCGGCCCCCTGCCCTGCCGTCCCGTTACGGGCGAGCTCCAGCACCGCGGCGGACACCCGGGCGACCGCGTCCGGCACCTGACGGAAGCTCGGGAAGTCGTTGATGTCGACGACCACCGGTCCGTCGGGTCCGAGCAGAATGTCGACCCCGTAGAGGTCGAGACCGAACACCGTCCCGACCTCGGCAGCGATCCGGGCGATCTCCGGGGTGAGCGGAACCTGCCGTTCGCGTACGGCATGGGCGGGATGCAACGGGGAGCACCGCTCGGTGGCATACAGCTGCCCGGCGACGCTGTACACCTTCAGATCCGTACCGGAGTTGGGCACATAGGGCTGGGCGATGAGCAGCCCGCCGCCCGGCGCGCCCGTAGCCCCTGCGTCATCCGGCTCCACGGGATCCAGCAGCCGGTCCGGCGTCGCCACCAGCCGGACGGCGCGCCCGGAACTGCCGTCCGCGGGCTTCACCACGAGGGGGAACTCCGCCTCGGGTATCTCCGCGAACTCCTGGGGACGGGCCGCCGCATACGTCACGGGGACGGGCAGCCCGCTGCTGCGGGCGATCACCGCGGCCAGCGCCTTGTCCCGTACGCCACGGATCGCCCGGACATCGTTCACCGTCGTCAGCCCGACGGAGGCGGCGGCTTCCAGGAGCGTCAGCCCCGGGCCGCCGGAGACGGTCTTGAGAACCCAGGCATCGTGGCTGCCCGCACGGATCGCCTCGGATATGGGGATCAGCGAGCGGCCGGGCCACAGCACATCCACCTGGTGGCCCCAGGCGCCGAGTTGGCGGATCACATCCAGCGGCATGCCGTCATGGCGGTACTGCTCCTCCACCAGGAAGCAGAGTCTCATCGGTGCACCCTTGTCATCGCCGCACGTCCACCGTCCGTCCGGCAGATCCATGACACACCAGGATCCCATGCGGATTCCGGCGGGGACCGTGGGCCCACGCACCCGGCTCCGGCCCACATTTCGGCGAGGCTACGCCACCCCGAACGCCCCGCACGCAGACCATGACCAGGACTTTGCCGGACCCCGGCGCGACTTCCGCCACCTGCCCTCCCCTCCATCACATCCCGCATGCCGGAACCCTTGTTCCAATTCCGCGCTGGTCCTAAGGAGGCCACCCCGGGGACGGCTCAGCGAACAGGACACCCACGCACCGAAGTACGGGAAGCAGGCGAGCGGGTTGGCGAACGAGCAGCAGGCTCCGACCGAGCAGCAGGATCAGGATCACGACGTCCCCCAGGACGGGCACCCGGAAGCCGGATCGGGGCCGGAACCTGGGCCGGGACCGGGGCCGGAACCGGCGCCGGGAAGCGGCACCTTCCGACGGCGGAAATTCCTCGTCGGTGCGGGCCTGCCCGGCGCAGGCAGCCTCCTCGGCACAACGGGCCGCGGAGGCACCGGCGGTACGGCAATGGCCGCCCCCCACAGCCCCCACAGCCCCCACAGCCAAACCGCCCCCCGGCTCGAACAATTCCACGGCAGACAGCACCTCCTGGTGCCCGAGTTGCTGCTGTTGCCGGTCGGTCCACGGCCTCGGGGAACATCGGTACAGCGGTTGGCGCTGAGATTGCTCATGGTCCGATCGGCGCGAGTGTGCTGACGCGGTTCTCGTCATACGCGGTGCGCACGGCGCCGGTTGTTTCGGCCGCCACGGCGGGGCGGCGGCCGCCCTTGCTGCCCTTGGCCTCGGCGGCGCGCAGTCCGTCGTAGGTCAGCTCGCGCTGGAGGTCGCGCTGGAGTTCGCCGGCGGCCGCGAGGGTCTGCACCATGAACTTCACGGTGGACAGCGACTCGCCTGTGCGCGGGTGGCGGGCGGTGAGGTCCATCGCGGAGAACGCTCCGTCGTGGATGCGCAGGGCCAGGCGGTCGCGGTGGAGGACGTCGAGCACGTCGAGGATGTGCTGATTGCCGCGTACGAGGCGGAACAGCTCGGAGATGTGCACGGTGTCGCCGGGCCGCGCGTAGGTGAGCAGTTCGCGGAACTTCGGGCGTTGGAGCGGATGGAGGCGGCTGGAGGTGCCGGGGTCTTCCTCGAAGACGACCGGGTCCTCGATCCCGGCCTCGTCCAGGACGAGGTCCTGGCGGGCGGTGGACTGCTGGTCGGTCGAGACCCGCTTGTAGACGAGGTTCGCCACCCGGAGTGCCCTTTCACGCGGAGGATTGGACCCTGTCAGCAATCACCATCGGATCTGATGGGATTCGGGCCCTACCGATCTCGGAAATCCACGGGTTCATTGGACGTTCGGCCGCCCTGTCTTTAAACGAGGGCGACGCGTCCGGGTGTTGTAGTCGGGACAGACTGCTGTCTGCCATCGGTGAACACCACCCCGAGCGGACGCAACGGTCATTACCGTCCCGTCGCATGACGACGATCACAACCCGTACGGTCGAATACCCGGCCGACAACCTGACGATGATCGGATACCTCGCGCTCCCGGCCGGTGCCGAGCGCCGACCCGCAGTCCTGATCGGACCCGAGGGGACGGGGCTCAGCGACGTCGAGCGCCGCCGGGCCGATGCCCTGGCCGAGCTGGGATACGTGGCGCTGGCTTTCGACCTCCACGGTGGACGCTATTTGGAAGACCCAGAGGAAATGTTGGCCCGTTGCATGCCGCTGCTCGCCGACCCCGACCGGATGCGAGGAATCGGTCACGCCGCGCTCGACGTGTTGCGTGCCGAACCACGGGCCGACCCCGACCGGACCGCCGCCGTCGGCTACGGCACCGGGGGCGCAGTCGCACTGGAACTCGGTCGCGATGGCGTCGATCTGCGCGCGATTGGGACAGTCAACGCACTCACCACGGGCCGACCGGGCGAGGCGGCACGCATTCGCTGCCCGGTATGGGCCGGGGTCGGGTCGGAAGACCCGATCATGCCGCCCGCCCAACGGGACGCGTTCACCGCAGAGATGGAGGCCGCGGGCGTCGACTGGCGCCTCGTGGTTTACGGGGGAGCCCTTCACGCCTTCCACCATCCACCGGTCGACCACACCGTGCGTCCCGGCGTCGGCTACCACCCACGGCACGCACAGCGAGCCTGGCGTGACGTCGTCGCTCTGCTCGCCGAGTGCCTGCCCGTCACGGATTGATCCGATCGGCTCCTGATACTCACTTCTGCCCGCCGTCGTCGTCTTCGTCCAGCTCCGACGCCTCCGGGTCGCGCAGCGGGCGCAGGGCGCCGGCTGCCGGGGTCGAGGCCGTGAAGCTGTAGCGGCCGAGCAGGTTCAGGTTGCGGTGCTTGAGCGGGGAGAGCCGGGCGATGTCCTCGCCCCGTATCTCGTGGCTCTCGGCCTTCAGCTGGGCCACGGCGGCGTCGATGTAGCGGGTCGTCCAGAGCACGATGGCGTTGAGGACCAGGCCGAGCGCGCCGAGCTGGTCCTCCATCCCGTCCCGGTACGCCTGATGGATGGTGCCGCGCTTGCCGTGGCACACGTCGCGGGCGAGCTTGTGGCGGGACTCCTGCACGGTGAGCTGGCGGTTCATCTGCCGGCGGTAGGTGTCGTCCACCGGGTCGACCACGCGCAGCAGGTGCTCGGTCTTCACGATCCGCCCGTACTCCGCGAACGCCGCCCCCAGTGGGGTCGGGCGCCCCTCTGGGCCCGGAGGCCGTACGCCGAGCGGGGCTGCATCGCGTCGAGCCCACCTGACACACCAGCCTGCGGCAGCGCACCGGCCAACCCCTGCACGGGGAGGGCCACTCCACCGGAATCTTCCTCTCCGATCGGTCCATGCCGGTGGGGTCATACCCCGTGACCTGCAAAGGGTTGCGGCGAAAGCGGTGGTCCGACGGCGGGCGGGGCGGGGTGTCGGCGCTACCGTGAGGGCGACCGCGACGGCGACGGAGCGGGATGGACCGGGATGAATCGGGAGGCCCAGTGACCAACAAGGCCGCGCCCTTCGACGACCTCGACCGCAAGATCGTTGCGGCGTTGATCGACAACGGCCGGGCGAGCTTTGCGGAGATCGGCGCGGCGGTCGGGCTGTCGTCCACCGCGGTGAAGCGCCGGGTGGACCGGATGCGGGAGAACAACGTGATCACGGGGTTCACCGCCACCGTCCGCCCGGCCGCGCTGGGGTGGCTGACCGAGGCGTATGTAGAGGTGTACTGCGACAGTGCGGCGCCGCCCCGCCGGCTCGCCGAGGTGGTGCGCAACCATCCGGAGATCGCGGCGGCGATGACCGTGACCGGCGGCGCCGATGCGCTGCTGCACGTACGGGCGACCGATGTCGAGCACTTCGAGGAGGTGCTCGAACGCATCAGGGCCGAGCCGTTCATCCGCAAGACGATCAGTTACATGGTGCTGTCCCATCTCCTGCCGGACAGCCCGGAGGCGGGCGCCCGCCAGTCCTCCGGGGGATCCGCCCCCTGACGCGAGGGCGAACGGCGTGGAATCGCTCCGGCGTACGCAGGAGTGCGCAGCAATCCAGCGTGGAGCCGCATGAACACGCTCGTTTCCTGCGCTGACGAGCAGCATTTGTTTCTTGTGGCCCAAATCCATCGCTCCTTACCGTGGAAGCACCCCGGGTGACCATCAGTGACGCCCGGTCACCCCGTATGTCCCGTAGGAGCGAAGGGATCCTCCCGTGCCGATGAGTCGTGTATCGCGCCCCCGGCGCTATCTGGTCTGCGAGCCCAGACACTTCGATGTGCGTTACGCGATCAATCCGTGGATGCGTGCGGACGCGCAGGTGGACACCGCCCTCGCGGGGCGCCAGTGGGAGGCGCTGATGGGCGCCTACCGCGACCACGGGCACACGGTGGAGACCGTGGCCCCGGTGGCCGGGCTGCCCGACATGGTGTTCGCGGCGAACTCCGCGGTCGTCGTGGGCGGCCGGGTCTTCGGCTCGTCCTTCCATGCGCCGCAGCGGCGGCCGGAGTCCACGGAGTACGAGACGTGGTTCAAGGCGGCCGGGTACGACGTCTACCGGCCGGAGTCGCTGTGCGAGGGCGAGGGCGACCTCGTACCGGCAGGCCGCTACATCCTGGCGGGTACGGGCTTTCGCACCACCCCGGCCGCACATCGCGAGGTGCAGGAGTTCTTCGGCGTACCGACGATCGGCCTGCAACTGGTGGACCCGTACTTCTACCACCTGGACACCGCGCTGTTCGTCCTGGAGGACACGGCGGAGACGGGCGAGGCGAACATCGCCTACTACCCCGGGGCCTTCTCGACCGGCAGTCGTGAAGTGCTGCGGCGACTGTTTCCCGAGGCGGTGCTCGCCACCCGGGACGACGCGATGACGTTCGGCCTCAACTCCGTCTCCGACGGCCGCCATGTCTTCGTCGCCCCGCAGGCGGCCGGCCTGATCGCCCAGCTCGTCGCGCACGGCTATGTCCCCGTCCCCGTCGACCTCTCCGAGTTCCACAAGGCCGGCGGTGGCATCAAGTGCTGCACCCAGGAGATTCGCTGATGACCGCTCCCACCCGTACCGTCCCCGCGCAGACCGCTCCCCGTTCGTCCGCGGAGCTGATCCAGGCCGAGGGCCCGGTCCTCGCGCACAACTACCACCCGCTGCCGGTGGTGGTCGCGCGCGCCGAAGGCGTCTGGGTCGAGGACGTCGAGGGGCGCCGCTATCTCGACATGCTGGCCGGCTACTCGGCGCTCAATTTCGGCCATCGGCACCCGGCACTGATCGAGGCCGCACACCGCCAGCTCGACCAACTCACCCTCACCTCCCGCGCCTTCCACAACGACCGCCTCGCCGGTTTCGCCGAGGGCCTCGCCGCGCTGACCGGCCTGGACATGGTGCTGCCGATGAACACCGGCGCCGAGGCGGTGGAGAGCGGTATCAAGGTCGCGCGCAAGTGGGCGTACGACGTCAAGGGCGTCCCGGCGGACCGGGCGACGATCGTGGTGGCCGGCGGCAACTTCCACGGCCGGACGACCACCATCGTCGGCTTCTCCGACGACGACACGGCCCGTATCGGCTTCGGCCCCTTCGCCCCCGGCTTCCGCACCGTCCCGTACAACGATCTCGCCGCGCTCGAAGGCGGCCGTGGACGAGACGACGGCCGCCGTGCTGATCGAGCCCATCCAGGGCGAGGCGGGCGTCGTCATCCCCGACGACGGCTATCTCACCGGCGTCCGCGAACTGACCCGGCGGGCCGGGTGCCTGTTCATCGCCGACGAGATCCAGTCCGGTCTGGGCCGCACCGGCACCACCCTCGCGGTCGAGCACGAGTCCGTGGTGCCGGACATGCTGCTGCTCGGCAAGGCCCTCGGCGGCGGAATCGTCCCGGTCTCCGCGGTCGTCGCCCGCCGCGAGGTGCTCGGTGTGCTGGGCCCCGGCCAGCACGGCTCGACCTTCGGCGGCAATCCCCTGGCGGCCGCGGTCGGCTCCGCCGTGGTCGAGCTGCTCGCCACCGGAGAGTTCCAGCGCCGCGCCGCCGAGCTGGGCGAGCAGCTCCGCGACGGTCTGGCCGCGCTGACCGGCAAGGGCGTGACCGGCTTCCGCGCCCGCGGCCTGTGGGCCGGCGTCGACATCGACCCCGCACTCGGCACCGGCCGCGAGATCAGCGAACGCCTGCTGAAGGAAGGCGTCCTGGTCAAGGACACCCATGGGTCGACGATCCGGCTCGCCCCGCCGCTGACCATCACGGCGGAGGAACTGACGTCGGCCCTGGGATGCCTGGAGCGGGCGCTGGGGTAGGACGACGGGCTGTGCGGGAGTGACCGGCCCCCGGTTACGTGACCGGCCCCCAGTGCGTGATCGGCCCTGAGGGTGTGACCGGCCCTGTGCACATGACCAGCCCTGTGGGCGTAACCGGCCCTGAAGACGCGACCGGCCCCGGCGGACTGCTGCCGCCGGGGCCGTTCAGGGTGCGTCCGGATCAGCCGCGTTGCGGTGTTCCGCCGGTGGGCTGCCCGGCCGTCACCGCGGCCGGGCGGTCGTCGGGGGCCGCGGCCGCCGCGCCGTTGTGCTGCGCGGTCCAGCCGTCCAGCGCGGTGCGGCAGGCATGGTCCAGGTGCCGCAGTTCCGTCAGGTCCAGCTCGACGGGCTTGTCGCGGGGCAGCGCCTCCAGCGCGTCCAGGATCTTGGGCAGCCGCAGGAAGGTCGCATTGCCGCTGAGCGAGACGAGGGTCCGTCCCCCGGTCAACTCCCGCACGTCGACCTGCACATGCGAGGTGTCCCAGGCAGTCTTCACTACGGCGAGCAGCAGGCCGAGCAGCACTCCCTCGAACATGTTGGTGAAGACGATCGCCCCCGCGGTCACCCCGAGGATCACCGCCTCGCCCCGGTGCTCCCGCCACAGCTGCGGCAGCTGCCGTACGGGCACCAGCTTCTCCCCGGCATGCACCAGGACGGCGGCGAGCGCGGCGAGCGGGACGACCCCGAGGGCCACCGGGAACAGCGCGGCGAAGAGCAGCAGCCAGACACCGTGCAGGATGCGGGAGGCCTTCGTCCGCGCCCCGGCCTGCACATTGGCCGCGCTGCGGACGATCACCGCGGTCATCGGCAGCGCACCGAGCAGCATCGCGGTGCGCTTCCAGTACGAGTCCCATGACGCGGCCGGCGAGTGGTGGCGCAGCTACGGCAACGAGCTGTGGGAGTTCGACGAGAACGGTCTGATGCGGCGCCGGGAGGCCGGCATCCACGATGTCGCGATCACCGGCGACGAACGGCGCATCTTCGGGCCCCGCCCGGAGGAGGAGCGGGGGCGCCCCCTCCCGTTCCGCTGATCATCCGACACCGGGGAACTCCCCCTCTTCGAGGGCACCTACGGGGGAAGCGGAGCAGCCGCGCGGCGGCGCCGGCCGACGGCAGTCACCCGCGGACGTTTCGCTTCCCCGCGGTGTGGGAACGAAGTAACCACCGAACCACCGGGCTGCCCATCCCTCCTCGGGGATGTGCAGCCCGCCGTGTTGTTACGCGTGTGGCCTGTGGTTGTGGTGCCCCGGAGCGGGATCTCTGGACGGCCCCCACAAAAGGGGTCCACATGAGTACGAATGTTCAGTCGCTGTCGCAGGAGCTGCTGCGGACAGCCGCACTCCCCGGCCAGGCCGCCGCGCCCGCCCCTGCGGGGCAGGTGAGCCGGGCGGCAGTCCCGGCGAGCATCTTCCTGGCCGTCACCTCGATCCCCGTCGGCAACAACCCGGTCGGGGTGGCCATCGCCCCCAACAGCAACCTCTACGTCGCCAACTCCGGGTCGGCCAACGTGCCGGTGATCAACACCACCACGGACACCGTCGTCGGCGGCCCGATCGGCGTCGGCGGTACACCGGTCTGGCTGACGGTCGCCCCCAACGGCAACGCCTACGTCCCCAACAGCGGGTCGAACACCGTGTCGGTGATCAATACCGCCACCAACACCGTTGTCGGCGGCCCGATCGCCGTCGGCGGCCAGCCGGCCGTGGTGGCGATCGCGCCCAACGGCAACGCCTACGTCACCAACTTCGCGGCGAACACCGTGACGGTGATCGACACCACCACCAACATGGTCGTCGGCGGCCCGATCGCCGTCGGCGCCCAGCCGGTCGGCATCGCGGTCGCCCCCAACGGCAACGCCTACGTCACCAACCGGGGGGCGAACACCGTGACGGTGATCAACACCGCCACCAACGTGGTCATCGGTGTCCCGATCCCCGTCGGCGCCCAGCCGAACTTCGTGGCGATCGCACCCAACGGCAACGCCTACGTCGCCAACATCGGGTCGAACAACGTGACGGTGATCAATACCATCAGCAACACCGTCGTCGGCGCCCCGATCGCCGTCGGCAACCAGCCGTGGGGCATCGCGGTCGGAGCCGACGGGATCGCCTACACGGCCAACCGGGCGGCCAACAGCGTGACGGTGTTCGACACCGCCACCAACACCGTCGTCGGCGCCCCGATCCCCGTCGGTGCCGGACCGATCGCCGTGACGGTCGCCCCCAACAACAAGGTCTACGTCAGCAACATCAACGGGAACAACGTCAGCGTCATCCAATTCGACCCGACGCTGACCAGCATCAACCCCATCCAAGGGCCCATCGCGGGCGGCACGGTCGTGACGATCACCGGCACCAACCTGACCGGGGCGGGTGTCGGCTTCGGCGGCATCCCCGCCACCGGGGTGAGCGTCAACGCCACCGGCACGCAGATCACCGCCACCACTCCGCCCGGGGCGGCGGCCGTCACCGTGACCGTCACCGTCACCACCCCTGGTGGCAGTGCCAGTCTGGTGAACGGCTTCACCTACCTCCTGCCCGTCCACGCCACCTCGCTGACCGCGACCCCGGCGCTGTCGAAACTGTTCCCGCCGCACGTGTACTTCCCGTACCTGACCGCCACGCTGACCGATCAGGTCACCGGCCTGCCCGTGCCCGGCCAGACCATCAGCTTCAAGATCGGCAGCAACCTGGTGGGCACCGCCACCACCGATGCCCAAGGCGTCGCCCGGTTCAACGAGACGCTCATCCTGACGCTCATCCTCGCCAACGGCGGCTATGACGCCGAGTTCGCCGGCGGCTCCACCGGGTCGGCAATCCTGTCGCCGTCCAGCGACCACGCGGGAGTCATCGAACCCTGACCCCTGTCCGGTCCCCGGCCGACCCGGCAGCGCCGGCGGGCACCACCCCGCCACGCCGCGTCCGGGCAACCGCCGGTCGCCAGGCCGGCACCCCACCGTTCCGTGCGCTCCGAGAACAGGAGCGCACGGAACGGTCCGCTGCCCAGCGGTGGCGCACAGCCCCGTCACCCACTGCTCAGCACCTTGCCCACGACGGCCACACCCTCGGTGATCTCGTCCGCTGTACGCGCCGCATAACCGAGTACCAGTCCTGGCGGGGACGGGCGTTGACTGTGCCAGGACAGCGGCTGGACCTTGACGCCGCGGGCGAGGGCGGCCGCGGCCAGGTCCGTGTCGGAGCCCCGGTAGCCGTCCGGACCGAAGGTGACCATCAGATGCAGGCCCGCGGCGGCGCCGTGCACGGTCGCGTCCGGCAGCCGGTCGCGGATCGCCGCGATCATGGCGTCGCGACGACGGCGATGGCGGCGTCGCAGCAGTCGCAGCCCGCGCTCCAGTTCACCGGACTCCATCAGCCGGGCCAGGACCAGTTGGGGCAGTGCGGCATTGCCGAGGTCGGCGAACCGCTTGGCGCCGACCAGCGCGTTCCGGTACTTCGGCGGCGACAGCAGCCAGCCCACCCGCAGGGCGGGGGCCAGCAGCTTGGAGACGCTGCCGGCGTAGCAGACCTGCTCGGGGAGGAGCGAGCGCAGAGCCGGGACCGGCGCACGGTCGTAGCGGTGCTCCGCGTCGTAGTCGTCCTCGACGATCAGGCCGCCGCCGGCCGCCCAGCGCATCAGCTCGCGGCGCCGGCCGCCGCCGAGCACCACCCCGGTGGGGAACTGGTGCGCCGGGGTGAGCAGGACAGCCCGCGCACCGCTCGACCGCAGCGCATCGACGCGTATCCCGTCCCCGTCGACCGGGACCGGCGGCGTCGCCGGCTTCCAGTGGCGCAGATGCTGCCGCGCTCCGAGGGAGCCGGGGTCCTCCACCGCGATCTCCGGGGTGCCGTCATGGTGCAGCACCTGGGCGATCAGGCCGAGCGCCTGTGCGGTACCGGCGACGATCAGCACCTCGTCCGGGTGCGCCCTGATCCCGCGGTTACGCGCAAGCCAGTTGGCGACGGCCAGCCGTAGCGCCGGAGTGCCGCGGGGGTCCCCGTAGCCGAGCTCGGTGGACGCGAGACCGGCGAGCACCGAGCGTTCGGCGCGGAGCCAGGCCGTGCGGGGGAAGGCGGACAGGTCGGGCACGCCGGGCGAGAGATCGATCCGCGCGGGCGCGGCGCGCAGCTCGTCGAAGATCTCCGGACCGGGCGGCGCGGTGAACGGGGCGACGAACGGAGCAGCGAGCGGAGCGGCAGATGGAGCGGCGCTCGGAGCGATGGCCGGAGCGGCGGTCCGGTGCGCGTACGGCGTCGAAGCCGCGCCCTTCGCCGCCGTGGTCACCGGAGCGGCGACGACAACGGTCCCGCGTCTCCCCCGTCCGGCGAGCTGCCCGTCCTCGGTCAGCCGCCGGTACGCCTCGGTGATCACACCCCGCGAGACGCGCAGATCGGCGGCGAGCACCCGGGTCGCGGGCAGCCGGCTCCCCACCGGGAGCCGGCCGTCCGCGATCGCGCGCCGCAACTCCCGGGCGAGCCAGACCGACCGGCCGCCCGCGGGCGCGTCCTCGATGCGCAGTTGCAGGAAGTCGGAGGAACCGGCAGCCGCAGAAGGGGAGGAGGAGTTCACGGACGAGGAGGTCCCAAGCGGCGAGGCGGCGGACGCGGGAGTTATGGACCTCTCCTTAGGCCGATCATTGGACCTGTTCACCGATCCATTGTCCCGGCACGGTGAAGCCATGAACACGAACACGGCATACGTACACGGCTACTCCTCCCAGGAGGCCCGGCGCCTCGGCGACCAGGCGGACACCCTGGCCACACTGCTGCATGCCGGTACGGCCTACCCCGTCGGCTCCCGGGTCCTGGAGGTCGGCTGTGGGGTGGGCGCGCAGACCGTACATCTGGTCAGGAACAGTCCGGGGGCACGGATCGTCGCGGTCGACCGTTCCGAGGAGTCACTGGCCCAGGCCCGCGCGCACCTGGCGACGCAGGAGCCCGGGGCCGAGGTGACGTGGCGGACCGCCGATCTGTTTCACCTGCCGTTCCCTGCACGGTCGTTCGACCACGTTTTCGCCTGCTTCGTGCTGGAGCATCTCCAAGCACCCGGCCGGGCGCTGGCCGCACTGCGCCGGGTGCTGCGGCCCGGCGGGACCCTCACCGTGATCGAGGGCGACCACGGTTCGGTGGTCTTCCATCCGGACAGCCACCGCGCCCATGAGGTGATCGGCCACCAGGTGCGCCTCCAGGCCGCGGCCGGTGGAAATGCGCTTCTGGGACGGCAGTTGCAGCCACTGCTCAGAGGGGCCGGATTCGGCGATGTGGTCATCCGGCCGCGTACGGTCTATGCCGACCGGACCCGGCCCTCGATGGTGGAGGGCTTTACCCGGAAGACCTTCATCGCCATGGTCGAATCCGTCCGGGACGATGCGCTGGGCGCCGGCCTGACCACCGCCGCCGACTGGGACCAAGGGATCGCCGATCTGCGGCTGACCGCGGACGGCGACGGGACCTTCCACTACACCTTCTTCAAGGCCGTGGCCGTCAATCCGGGGCCCTAGGCGGCTCTCCCCGGGGCCCTGTCGTCCTACCGTGCGCCCATCGGGCCGACGTCCGCTTCATCAGGGTCTGCGCCCGCCGGGCCGACCGCCGCTCCATCAGGGTCTGCGCCCGCCGCGCACTCCTGGAGCGCGGGCAGTTTCCGCGTCGTCGCGGCGTCGGCCGGCATACATGCGAAGAGCTTGATACCGGGCGCGTCCAGCGCGGCCAGCTTCACGTAGTCAAAGGTCAGCACCCCGACCCGGGGATGGCGAAAGGTCCGGCGGCTGCTGCCGAAGTCCGCGATGTCATGCGCAGCCCACCAGGCCCGGAACTCCTCGCTCGCCTCCCGCAGCCCGCCGGTGAGCTGCTCGTAGCGCGGGTCCCCGGAGCGCTGCCGGGCATCGGCCCGGAACTGGGCGACCAGATCCTGCGCCTGCCCGGACCAGTCGGCCAGCAGTGAGCGCATGGCCGGATCCGTGAACACCAGCCACAGCAGATTGCGTTCGGCGGGCTCCACCTGTCCGGGATCGCCGATCAGCGCTGCCTCGGCACGGTTCCAGCCGACCAGGTCCCAGTTGGCGTCGAGGAGGTAGGCGGGGTTCGGTTCGAGTGCGTCGACCAGCCGTTGCAGGGCAGGGCCGGGGCCGGGGCCGGGCGGCCGCTCCGGCAACGGTTCCCCGGCCAGCGCGAACAGATGGCGGCGCTCGACCGAACTGAGCATCAGGGCGCGCGCCAGGCTCGTGAGGACCTGCCTGCTGACGGTGATGTCGCGCGCCTGCTCCAGCCAGGTGTACCAGGTCACGCTGACCCCGGAGAGCTGGGCGACCTCTTCGCGCCGGAGCCCCGGGGTGCGCCGCCGCGGTCCCGCGAGGATGCCCGCTTCCTGGGGCGTGAGCCGCTCCCGGCGCGAGCGCAGGAACTCCGCGAGACTCCGCCGCCGTTGCAGGTCAGCCATCGAAACTCCCGTTCGCCGCGGGTCTCGGGGGCCGGCCCGGGTCGGGGCCCGCCGCACGCGTATCCGGGCACAGCCCCTGTGTGGGGGTGGTGGGGACACCAGCATAATCGGCCTCTGTATGTCCGCCCGGGGCTGTCCGACGCTGGCCGCATGACCCAGACCACCCCACCCTCAGGCCCCACGGGACGGCACACCGCACCGGTACGGCAGGACACACCGATACGGCAGGACGGGCCGGTACGGCCGGACCTCCCGCCGAGCGGTCCGTGCTCCCCCGCGGCGCCGTGGCGGGCCCTGGCCATCGTGCTGGCCGGGGCGTTCATGGCCGTGCTCGACACCTTCATCGTGCTGGTCGCCGCCCCCGCCATCCAGGCGGATCTGCACTCCTCCGCCGCCGATGTCCAGCTCATCCTGGCGGGCTATCAGCTCAGCTACGCCCTCGCCCTGATCACCGGTGCCCGGCTCGGTGACCGCTTCGGCCGCAAGCGGCTGTTCATGACGGGGATGGCGCTGTTCACCCTGTCCTCCGTGGGCTGTGCGCTGGCACCCGGCTCCGGCAGCCTGATCGCCGCACGGCTGGTCCAGGGCCTCGGCGCGGCCGCGATGTTCCCGCAGGTCTTCGCGGTGATCCAGGTGCTGATCCCGGCCGCCCGGCGCCCGAAGGCATTCGGTGTGCTCGGGGCGGTCATCGGCATGGCCACGATGTCCGGCCAGCTGGTCGGCGGACTGCTGATCGCCGCCGACCTCTTCGGCACCTCGTGGCGGCCGGTGTTCTGGGTCAATGTGCCGGTCGGCCTGCTGACTCTGCTGCTCGCCGGCAGGTTCGTACCCGAGTCACGGGCGCCGGAGGCCCGGCGGCTCGATCTCCCCGGCGCCGTGGTGCTGACCGTGGCGCTCTCGCTGCTCGTGGTGCCGCTGGTCGAGGGCCGCGCGTACGGCTGGCCGCTGTGGGCCTGGCTCGGTCTGGCCGCAAGCGTCCCCGCGTTCGCTGCGTTCGGCCTGGTGGAACGGCGGGTGGACGCCGGGGGCGGCACCCCGCTCGTCCGGCTGAGGCTGCTGCGCGAGCGGCCGTTCGCGGTCGGGATGACCCTGGTCGTCCTCACGTATGCGGGCATCAACTCCTTGTTCCTCGTCTTGTCGCTGACCCTCCAGGACGGTCTGGGGATGGACGCACTCGGCGCCGGCCTGGTCTACACCCCGTTCGCCGTCGCCTTCTTCGCCGCCAGCCTCCTCGCCGGGCGGCTGGCCCGCTTCGGCCGGCGCGTGCTGCTGCTCGGCGCCCTGACCGGCGCCGTCGGCTTCGTCGGCACCATCGCCCTCACCCTCAACGCCGGTGCCACCCTGACCGCCTGGGAGCTGGTGCCCACGCTGCTCCTGGTGGGCGCGGGCAACGGTCTGCTGGTCACCCCGCTGCTGAACGCGGTACTCGGCACCGTCCGCCCCGCCGAGGTGGGTATGGCCTCCGGGGTGCTCTCCACCGGTCAGCAGATCGGCGGCGCGGTCGGCGTGGCTCTCGTCGGCATCCTCTACTACGGCGCGCTCGGCGGCGCCGCGCACCACGACACCGGCGCGTACGGCCATGCGCTGGCAACCGCGCTTGTCCTCAACGTCGCCCTGGCCGCGGCCATTTCGTCCCTCCTGCCGTTCCTTCCGGAGGCCGCCGCGCGCCGCGCATAACGACCGCCGGACGGCTTCTGCACGGGACGGCGTCCGCACCGGGCGGCTCCCGTACCGGACACCTTCTGCACCGGACACCTTCACGGAAGGGCGGGTTCCAGAAGTTGTCCCCAGCCGATTTCCCCAACTCCTTGACAGATAAGGCGACTCGGAGCATCTTGGAATAACCGTTCCAAGATGCGGCGCGGACGACGAGGCGGTGGAGGGAGAGCTCCCAGTTCCCCCCTCGCCACCCGAACTGCCACTACCTGAACCCGCACCACCGACCCGTACCGACCGACCCCGTGCCACCCGCCCCCGTACCGCCCATCGCAGCGAAACGAGCAGGCCGGCCATGCCCGACATCAAGCACTTCAACCCCGACATCGTGCTCGACGACGCGATCCAGGTCTTCTGGCGCCAGGGCCTGCCCACGACCGGCATCCAGGCGCTGGTGACCGCGACCGGAGTGAGCCGCTCCAGCCTCTACGCGACGTTCGGCAGCAAGGACGGCCTCTACGCCGCGGCGCTGGACCGCTATATAGCGCAGTACTCGACACCGGCCTTCGCCCAGCTGTCGTCGGCCCCCTCGGGGCTGACCGCCATCGAGGAGTTCTTCAGCGGTCTGATCGAGGTGCGCTGCTCCGGGCCGGTCGCCGGCTGGGGCTGCATGGTCACCAATGCCTACGCCGGACCGGAATGCGGCGAACCCGGCATCCGCACCCTGCTCGAAGAGCACCACACCACGCTGGAAGCGGCCATGCGAGCAGCCCTTGCCACGGCCCACGACCTGGGCCAACTCCACGCGGACGGCGATCTCGACGCCTCCGCCGCGGTGCTGGCGACGCTTGCGTACGGCGTCAATCTGCGCTCCCGGGCGGGCGCCGACGCCCAGGCGCTGACCGACACGGTGCACGCCGCCCTCGCGCCACTGCGCGCCCATCCCTCACCTCAGGAGCACCTACCGCAATGAGCCTCCGTGACGAACTCACCATGCTTCTCCGCACCGGCTACCCCGAGCTCCCGGCCGCCGCCCGCGAGGTGATGGAGCGAGCCGGCCGTGACCTCGCCGCCTCGGGCCAGGCCGCGCGGGCCCGGCAGGCCGGTGACACGGCACCCCGCTTCAGCCTCCCCACCGCGACCGGCGCCACCGTCACCCTGGACGACCTGCTGTCCGCCGGCCCCGTCGTGCTCACGTTCTACCGCGGCGCCTGGTGCCCCTACTGCAACCTCGCGCTGCGCGCCCTCCAGCAGCATCACGCCGATATCACCGCCCGCGGCGCCCAGTTGGTGGCCCTCTCGCCCCAGATCCCCGACGAGTCCCTCACCCTCACCGAAAAGCACGCGCTCGCCTTCGACGTCCTCAGCGACCTCGGCTCGGACACCGCCAAGCAGTACGGCCTCAGCTTCGATCTTCCCGACGACCTGGCCGCCGTGTACGACTCCTTCGGTTTTGAGCTCCAGCGCGTCAACGGCGGCCATCCGCGCACCCTCCCGATACCCGCCACCTACGTCATCGACCGCGACGGCACCATCCGCTGGGCCTTCGTCGACACCGACTACACCGCCCGCGCCGAACCGTCCGACATCCTCACTGCCCTCGACGCCTTGCCCTCGGCCCGCTGAATCACGCCCGGCACTCCAGCACCGCACCCGCGCCGGGAAATTGCACACCGAATTCGCGGAGGCCTCAACGGGAATTTGACCGCCGCGCCCCGGCATCCCAACTCGCCACCATCCCCCCATAGGCCGCCGCGTGATGGAGCGCTAGGGTCGGATTTCCAGGAACGTAACGGGGGAGGGCAGCCGCCTGTGGCGCAGGACGATGCCGTGATCGGCTGTACGGGAGTGCTGCTGATCGGCACGCGTGGGACTGCCGGTCCCGGTGAGGTCCTGGTACGGATCAGAGGCGGCACCGAGGCTTTTCTCGCCTGGTCCGCCGAGCCCCTTCCGGTAGGGGCGACCGTGCTCGTGATCGAGTCCCGTGGCAGTCGCCAGGTCGATGTCATGGAGTGGGCCGATCCATTGGACGCGTTGTCCGGCAATGCCGGCGACGCCGGTTGAGGAGACAAAGGATGTTCGGTTACCGCGTTCCTGCCCCCGATCAAGCCATGCTGATCTCGGGAGGCAGGCGTGGACAGGGGGGCGCGCCATTCCGAGTGGTCACCGGGCACGGCAAGTTCGTGCTGCCGGTCTTCCGTAAGGTCCGCTTCCTGACGCTGGCGATGTGTGAGTCGGAGGTCGCCGAGACCTGTGTGACCCGGCAGGGCATTGCGCTGACGGTGCGGGCCGTGATCGCCTTCAAGGTAGGCAACGACACCGAGAGCGTGGTCAACGCCGGCCAGCGGTTCCTGTCCGACCAGGACCAGATGTCGGTGCTGACCGGCCGGATCTTCGCCGGTCATCTGCGCTCCATCATCGGTTCGATGACGGTCGAGGAGATCGTCACCGAGCGGCAGAAGCTGGCCACCGAGGTCCTGGAGACGTCCAAGACCGAAATGGCGAAGATCGGCCTGATCGTCGACTCGTTGCAGATCCAGTCGATCGACGACGGCGACACGGGCTATATCGAGGCGATGTCCGCCCCGCACAAGGCGGCCATCCAGCGGCAGGCGCAGATCGCCCAGGCCCAGGCCACCCAGGCGTCGGTCGAGGCGCAGCAGGAGGCCGCGCGCAATCAGGCCGAATACTCCCGGCAGACCGCCGTGGTCCAGGCCGAGTACTCCGCCGAGGTGGACCGCGCCCAGGCCCGTGCCGCCCAGGCCGGCCCGCTCGCTCATGCCCACGCACAGCAGGAAGTCCTCGCCGCCCAGACCGAACTCGCCGAGCGCGCGGCCCTGCTGCGCCAGCAGGAACTGGTGGCCGAGGTCGTCAAGCCCGCCGAGGCGGAGGCCGAGCGCATCCGGCTGCTGGCGCTGGCCGAGGCCGAGCGGATGAAGATCCAGGCCGAGGCCGCCGCCTCGCACGACCGTGTGGCGCTGGACCGGATGCTCATCGACCAGCTCCCGCAGATCGTCAAGGAAGCCTCCGCGGGCCTGGCCAACGCCAATGTCAATGTCCTCAACGGCACCGACGGCCTGGGCGAGATCGCCGCCGGCCTGGTCGGCCAGGGCCTGACCATCCTCGATTCGGTCCGCCGCAACCTCGGCACCCCCGACGGCCAGGACGACAAGGCCGCGAAGAACGGCGGCACCGCGACGAACCAGAGCCACAGCGGCCGGGTCGAGATCGAGTAACACCGGACGGGGCGGCGGGGCCACTGACACGGAACGGGGTGGGAGCCTCTGACACCGGACGGGGTGGGGGCCTCGCCCCACCCCCCGCTCATGCCTCCCGCCCCCGCGGCTGCTCCTCCGCCGTGTGCTTGCGGCGGGCATGGGCCACCAGATGATTGAGCACCGTGACAGTGGTGGCGATATCCGCGTCGTCGAAGCCGGCGAGGGACTCGCGGAGACCGGCTTGGCTGGTTTGCTGGAGACGGTTGAGGACCGCCTTCCCGTGGGGCGTGATCGCCACCTGACGGGCCCGGCGGTCGAGGGAGTCCGGGGTGCGTTCGACCAGATCCTGGGTTTCCAACTGGCTGATCTGGCGGGTGACATGAGGCGGTTCGACCATCAGCAGGGCGGCCAGATCGCCGACCCTGCTGACCCCTCCGCTGTCCTCCAGGGCCATCAGCAGCCATAGGTCGGAGCGTGCCGCCGTGACGCCCGCCCTGGCCGCCTGGCGTTCGTGCGCCCGGGAGCGGGTGAGCAGATAGGACAGCGTGGCCAGCACTCTTTGCAGTGCGGCGGTGGGGTCCTGGTCTCTTCCGGGGTCCGGCATGCAGGCACTTTAGCGGCCCTCGCGGTGCCGGGAGCCCTGCTCCGGGACGCCGGTGCCCGGAGGGGCGTCCGCTCGGTTTGAGCCAACCTCGGGTGCGCGTTGATCGCCTCTTCCCTCCCCCGTTCAGGGTGAGTTAGCGTGGCGCGAGTTAGTTGCTTAAGTTAGGTAACTAGTCACCATCTGACCGCGCTTGCGCTGGTCACGGCGGCTGAAGAGCTGGTTACCGAGGTCGCAGAACCCGTCAAGGAGAGGCGCCACCCGCACCGTTCGCCACGGCAGCGCCGTGTCCCGATCGTGGAAGGACCAGCCGCATGACGACTGCACAAGGCACCGAGGCCGAGCACGATTTCGGACCGGGCGAGGGCCTCGCCCCCCTCGCCGTCCCGGCCGCGCGGGCCGCCGGCTGCCCCTTCGATCCCCCACCCGGCGTCGAACGGGCCCGCCGGGAGGAGCCGGTCACCCGGGTCACGCTGTGGGACGGTTCCTCCTGCTGGCTGGTGACCCGGCACCAGGACGTACGGGAGGTGCTCGGCGACCCGCGGTTCAGCGCCGATGCGTCGCGGCCGGGCTTCCCCTTCCTCACCGCCGGCTCGCGCGAACTCGCCACGTCCACACCGACGTTCATCCGCAGGGACGACCCCGAGCATGCGCGGCTGCGCCGGATGCTCACCGCCGATTTCATGGTGAAGAAGGTGGAGGCGATGCGCCCCGAGGTGCAGCGCCTCACCGACGGTCTGCTCGACCGGATGACCGCGGGGCGCAGCTCGGCGGATCTGGTGGCCGAGTTCGCGCTGCCGCTGCCGTCCCTGGTGATCTGCCTGCTGCTCGGCGTCCCGTATGACGACCACGAGTTCTTCCAGGACCGCAGCCGCCTCCTGCTCAGCCTCCACTCGACGGCCGAGGAGGTGCGCACCGCAGGGGACGAGCTCCAGGACTATCTGAGCCGGCTCGCCGAGGCCAAACGCCGCGAGCCGGACAACGGCATCGTCAGCCGGCTGGTCGCCCGCGACGATCTCGACGCCGAGGAAATCGCCTCCATGGGGCGGTTGTTGCTGATCGCGGGCCATGAGACCACCGCCAATATGACCGCGCTGTCCACCCTCGCCCTGCTGCGCAACCCGGACCAATTGGCGCGGCTGCGCGCGGACCCGTCGTTGATCAAGGGGGCCGTCGAGGAGCTGCTGCGCTACCTGTCGATCATCCACAACGGTCTGCCGCGGATCGCCGACGAGGACGTCACGATCGGCGGCCGCACCATCCGCGCCGGCGAGGGCGTGCTGTGCACCCTCAACTCCGCCAACCGTGACGAGGACGTCTTCCCCGGGGGCGAGGCGCTCGACATCGGGCGCGACGCCCGCCGCCATGTCGCCTTCGGCTTCGGTGTCCACCAGTGCCTGGGTCAGCCGCTCGCCCGGGTGGAGCTACAGATCGCCGTCGAGACGCTGCTGCGCCGGCTGCCCGGCCTGCGGCTCGGCATCCCCTTCGAGGACGTCCCGTTCCGTCACGACATGGGGATCTACGGGGTCCACGCACTGCCGGTCGCGTGGTGATCCCCGCGACCAGCAGTGCGTACCCCGGCGCATTCCGCCACTCCGGCGCGTTCACCGCCACCCGCCACCCCGGCGCGATCCGCCGCCCCGACACCTTCCGTCACCCCGACACCTTCCGTCATCCCGTTCCAGCCCGTCCGCCAACGGTCCTCAGGGGCCGGGCGGCCCACCGTGGGGAGAGCCATGCGCGTGCACATTGACCAGGAGAAGTGCTGCGGCGCCGGAAGCTGTGTGCTGTCCGCGCCGGAGGTGTTCGACCAGCGCGAGGAGGACGGCATCGTCGTCCTCCTCGATGCCGAACCGCCGGCCGACCTCCACGAAGCGGTCCAAGAGGCGGTGGCCATCTGCCCGGCCGCCGCGATCTCGGTGCAGCAGGTGGAGCAGGCGGATCGGGTCTAGGGGCGCCTCCCCCTAGACCCGCCCCCTGGTCAGGGCCGGGCAGGCCCCAGGCCGGACAGCCCTGAGGCCGGTCCGGCCCTGCGGCGGTCCGGCCCTGCGGCGGTCCGGCCCTGCGGCGGTCCGGCCCCAGGGCCCGTCCGGCCCTGCGGCGGGCCCGCCCTACGGCTGGGGCACCAGCCCGTCCTCGACCAGCCCGGCCAGCACCGCCTCACCCAGCGCCTGCACCGCGGACTGCGGCCGCACCATCACGGTGAACTCCTTGATCCGGCCCGCCTCGTCGAATTGCAGCAGATCGATGCCATGGATCTGCTTGCCGTTCACGGTGGCCCGGAAGATCAGGATCACCGAGTCCGCGGAGCCGCCGTCCGGCCCCGCCGCCGTCTGTGCGCTGCCCGCCAGCTCGCCGACGTAATGGAAGTCCTCGAAGGTCCGCAGCAGCACCCCGAACAGTCCGAGCACCATCGGCCGCCCCTCGAAGGGCGAGAACTTCACCGGGCTGTACAGGCGGACATCCTCGGTGAACAGCCCTTCCGCCGCGCCCAGGTCCCGTGCTTCCACTGCCGCCTTGAAGCGGTCCGCGGTCGTCCCCATGACTCTTCCTCCTCGCTCGACCGGGCACCGGCCCGGCCCCGATGGCTCATAGTCGCGACTATGATTAGTCAGATTCTTGAGTATGGGAAGGGGTGGCCGGGGAGATGTCCCTCAAGCACGCGGTGCTGGCGGCGCTGCTGGACGGCGAGTACAGCGGCTATCAGCTGGCCAAGGCGTTCGATGCCGGTGTCGCCAATTTCTGGCATGCGCTGCCGCAGCAGCTCTATGCGGAGCTGACCAAGCTGGAGGCGGAGGGGCTGGTCGCCGGCCGCCAGGTGGTCCAGGAGACGCGGCCGAACAAGCGGCTGTTCCATGTCACCGACGAGGGCCTGGCCGAGCTGGAGCGGTTTGCGGCGGCCGCGTCCAAACCGTCGTTCATCCGCGACGATCTGCTGGTCAAGGTGCAGGCCGTGGACCGGATCGACGCCGCACCGGTGATCGAGCAACTGGCGGAGCGGGCGCGGGTGGCCGCCGCCAAGGTCGAGATCTTCGACCAGCTGCTGGCGCGGCTGCGCGGCGGCATGGACGAGACGGAGTTCCTCGCCCGCGGCGACCGGATCGGCCCGTATCTGACGTGCCTGCGCGGTCTCGGCTTCGAGCGGGAGACCCGCGACTGGTGCGAGCGGATCGCCGGGGTACTGCGGGAGCGGAGCGGTGCGCACCCACAGCCGTAGGACAGCGCGGCACACATCCGCACTCGCGGCTGGGCGAAGGCGGGCCCCGGGTCGAACGGCGACCGAAACAGCGACCGAGTGATCGTTTCTCCGGAACCCCTTCGTGTGACAACGGACATCACCGGGCGTATGCGGGGCAACACACATTCCGCATGGAAACGGAATGAAAGGAATATTCTTATGCGTCTTCGCCATACCGTCGCCACCGCCGTCGGCACGCTCGCCCTCACCCTGGCCCTGCCCACCGCCTCGGCCGGTGCGGCCACCGGCCCGTTCACCTACGTGTACACCGACTCGACCGGCAACCCGCACGTGGGCCTGCTGTCCGACCCGCCGAGCCGGGCCTGCCTCAGCCTCCCCGAGGTGACCGACCCGTCCGTCCAGCCCGCCCACACTCCGAAGAACTACACCTCATCCGTCGCGACGGTCTTCGCGGGTCCCCACTGCACGGGCGACTACTTCAGCCTCCGGCCGAACGGCGGTCATGGCTCGGACCGGCTGAAGGTCCGTTCGGTGGTCTTCGCCTGATCCGACGCCGGCAGCCGCAGTGCGCCGGCCGACCGCGACCCCGGCCCGGCGTGGTGGATGATCACCTGCCGGCCGGGGTCGGCGTCGCATTCGACCGGGCCGGAGGGTGGTTCCGCCAGGACTAGGCACGCCGTGCATATGTTGAAGGGGGCCCTGGTTACGACAAGCGGAACGAACCATTCTCGATGGCATGACCCACACCTCTGTCTCCGCGTACGCCGCACCCGCCCCGAAAGCACCGCTGGAGCGGATCACGATTCCGCGCCGCGAGCTGGGGGCCCACGACATCCTGATCGACATCAAGTACGCCGGTATCTGCCACTCCGACATCCACACCGTGCGCGCCGAGTGGGGCGACGGCGGGGCCTTCCCGATCGTCCCCGGCCATGAGATCGCCGGTGTGGTCGCCGAGGTCGGCGCCGAGGTCACCCGTTACCGGGCGGGCGACCGGGTCGGGGTCGGCTGCTTCGTCGACTCCTGCCGGGAGTGCGAGAACTGCCGGGCCGGCCTGGAGCAGTACTGCACCGGCGAGCTCGGCAACGTCGGTACGTACAACGCGACCGGCCGGGACGGCGAGACCACCTACGGCGGCTACTCCACGCACCTCGTGGTCGACGAGAACTACGCCCTGCGCATCCCCGAGAGCATCCCGCTGGACGCCGCGGCCCCGCTGCTGTGCGCGGGCATCACCCTCTACTCGCCGCTCGCCCACTGGAAGGCCGGCCCCGGCAAGAAGGTCGCCATCGTCGGCCTGGGCGGCCTCGGCCACATGGGCGTGAAGATCGCACATGCGATGGGCGCCGAGGTCACCGTGCTGAGCCAGTCGCTGCGCAAGAAGGACGACGGCCTGCGGCTGGGCGCGGACCACTACTACGCGACCTCCGACCCGGCCACGTTCGAGGCGCTGGCGGGCACCTTCGACCTGATCGTCAACACCGTCTCCGCCAACCTGGACCTGAACGCCTACCTCGGGCTGCTGGGCACCGACGGCACCCTGGTGCAGGTCGGCGCCCCGGAGAACCCGCTGCCGGTGGCACCGTTCGCGCTGATCCCGCGGCGCCGGTCGATCGCCGGCTCGATGATCGGCGGCATCCCGGAGACGCAGGAGATGCTCGACTTCTGCGGTGAGCACGGGCTGACGGCGGACATCGAGGTGATCGGCGCGGAGCAGATCAACGAAGCGTACGAGCGGGTGCTCGCGAGCGATGTCCGCTACCGCTTCGTGATCGACACCTCGACGATCTGATCCACGGCCCGCTTCGGCGGACCGGCCTCCGCAGGCGCGAACGCCCGGGGCTGCCTGACGCAGGCCACCCCGGGCGTTCGCATGCCGTGACCCCACGAGCTCGGCTAATTGGAAACGGTATCCATTTTCATATAGCCTCGGACCTCCTGCCGCCGACCGCCGAAGGAGGCCCCGCCCCATGGCCGTGCCCAAGCGCAAGCTCTCCCGCAGCAACACCCGCCACCGCCGTGCGCAGTGGAAGGCCACCGCACCCCAGCTGGTGCCCGTCACCGTCGACGGCTCCGTCCACCAGGTCCCGCGCCGCCTCGCGAAGGCGTACCGACTCGGCCTGATCGACCCGAAGGGCTGACCGGCCATGGCGCACGCCCGGCTGCCCGTCACCGTGCTCTCCGGATTCCTCGGCGCGGGCAAGACCACCCTGCTCCACCACATCCTGGGCAACCGGGAAGGCCTGCGCGTCGCCGTCATCGTCAACGACATGAGCGAGGTCAACATCGATGCCGCCCTGGTGCGCGGCGGCGCCGCGGCGCTGTCCCGCACCGAGGAACGGCTCGTCGTGATGACCAACGGATGCATCTGCTGCACCCTGCGCGACGACCTGCTGGAGGAGGTCGACCGGCTGGCCCGCGAGGGTCGCTTCGACTATCTGCTGATCGAGTCCAGCGGTATCTCCGAGCCGATGCCGGTCGCCGCGACCTTCGCCTTTCCCCGCGACGACGGTGCCACGCTCGGCGACCTGGCCTGCTTGGACACCATGGTCACCGTCGTCGACGCCGCCGGTTTCCTGCCCGGACTCACCGGCGGCGACGGCCTCGCCGAACGCGGCCTCGGCCAGTACGAGGACGACGAACGCACCATCAGCGATCTGCTCATCGACCAGATCGAATTCGCCGATGTCATCGTGCTCAACAAGACCGACCTGGTTCGTCGGGCGTGGACACCGAGCGGGCGGAGCCCGCCCCGGCCGACGGCGGGGAGCACCCGGCCGGCCAGGAGCTGGTCTTCATCGGCACCGGACTGCGCCCGGAACCGCTCCATGCCGCCCTCACCTCCTGCCTCCTTGCCCCCGACGAGCCCGCCCCCACGGCGGCCGACGACCCGTTCCCGGCCTGGGAGGTCCACGGCACCGAGGAGCGTTGCGCACACGAGGAGGAGGAGAAGGAGTCGGCGGCGTCCCACTCGGCTGCGCAGAGCCCGGGTTGAGGGTAGGGGCGACCCGCCACGGCCCCTACCCGTAGCACCCTCCCGCTCCCTAGCACCCTCCCGTTCCCGTAGCGCCCTGCCGCCCGAGCCCTTCCTCAGCCCTGCGCCCGCCGCATCGTCCGGGACGGCCACCAGCTCGCCCGCCCCAGGAGGATCAGTGCCGACGGCAGGATCACCACCCGGATGACGAAGGCGTCCAGCAGGACGGCCACCGCGAGGCTGAAGCCGATCTGCTTCATCTCGGCGAGGTGCAGGAACATATAGCCGGCGAAGACCGTCACCATGACCGCTGCCGCACTGGTGACGACCTTGGCGGAGGCGCCGACCCCGTGCAGCACCGCCTCCCGCGTCGGTACACCGCGCAGTGCCGCCTCCCGTATACGGCTGACGACGAAGACCTGGTAGTCCATCGACAGGCCGAAGAGGATCACGAACAGGAACAGCGGGACGCGGGAGCCGATGGCGCTGGTCGCCGTGGCGTCGAAGCCGAACAGCGTGCTCGCCAGGCCGTGTTGGAAGAAGATCACGACCAGCCCGAACGCGGCGGCCGCGGACAGCAGATTGAGCGCGACGCCGACCAGACCGATGACGACGGAGCGGAAGACCAGGGCCGTCATCAGGAAGGTCACCAGCAGCAGCGCCCCGACGACCAGGGGCAGTTTCTCGTTCTGGTGGGCGAGGTAGTCGGTGTCGTGCGCGACGTCCCCGCTGACCGCGTACTCCGCGCCGGGCACCTTGCCCACGGTGGCCGGCAGATAGTCCGTACGGAGGCGGTCGAGGGAGGTGAGCGCCTCGGGGGAACTGACCTTGTGGGGCGTCGACACGTCCATGGTGGTGGTGCGGCGGTCCCGGGAGGTGCGGAGGGGCGGTGTGGCGTCCGTGGCGTACAAGGGATCGGAGTGGGTGCGTGCGCCCGCCTCCCGTAGTGCCGCCGCCACTTCGGGCGCGTGGGCGGCGGCGGCCCGGACCACGATCTGGTGCTGGACACGCAGGTCGGGGAAAGCCGTGGTGAGACGGTCGTAGGTCCGCAGTGCGGGGATCTCGCGTGAGTGACTGTCCTTGTTGAGGACGCGCAGCTGCATGCCCAGGGCGGGTGCCGCAAGACCCAGCATCAGCAGGACGGCCAGGCACAGGGCGCGGGCCGGGTGGGTGCTCGCGGGGCGCAGCAGGGCGCGCCAGATGCGGCCGGTGCCGTCCGGCCGGACCCGTGGCGCCGGGCGGCGTCCGGTCCGCCGCTCGCGGCGGGCGGCGCGGCGTTCGGCGCGCTGGGCGATCTTGACCAGGAGTGCGGGCAGCGCCGTCAGCGAGCTGAGGACCGCGGCCAGGACGACGATGACGGTGCTGGTCGCGAGCGAGGAGAAGATCACGTCGGTGGCCAGGTAGAGGGTGGCCGTGGAGACGACGACCGCGAGGCCGGAGACGACGACCGCCCGGCCGGAGGTGGCCGCGGCGAGTTCCACCAGTGCTTCGGGTCCGAGGCGGCCGCCCGCGCGGTCCCGTTCCTCCCGTTCGCGCTTGAGATAGAAGAGCGTGTAGTCGACGCCGACCGCCATGCCGATCAGCAGGATGATGCTGGTGCCCACCCCGGCGTCCGGCAGGACGTGGGAGACCGTCATCGACAGGCCCACGGCGGCCGCGATCGAGGTCAGCGCGAGCAGCAGCGGCACCGCCACCATCAGTGCGGACCCGAAGACGGCCAGCAGGGTCAGCAGGGTGACCGGCAGGGTGATCGCTTCGGAGAGCGCCAGGTCCTGGCCTCGCTGGGTGTCGACGCCGACGCTGACCGACGGGCTGCCGGTCTCCGCCACCCGCAGTTGCGGATGGCTGCGCTGGACCGCCGCGGCCTGGGCGGCGAGCGGGGCGACATGGTCCTTGGCGTCCGCCTCCGCCCCCTTCATGATCACGGGGACCCGTAGCGCGCCGCCGTCCGCCGAGCGGACCGCGGGCGCGACCCGCGCCACCTCGGACAGCTTCCGCATCCGGGCGGTGACGTCCCGGACGGCCGCCCGGGCCGCGGCCTCCTCCAGCGGGCCGGACCGGGCGGAGATCAGCACCTGTTCGACCGGCTCGTGCCCCAGACCCGCCTCTGCGGCCAGGGTCTCCGCGCGGCCCGCCTCGCCGACGCGGTGGTCCTCCGCGGTGGCCTTGTGGGTGCCCGCCGCGAGGCCCACCCCCAGGCACAGCACCACGAACGCCAGCCATCCGGCCAGGGCGCGCCAGGGATGCCGTGCGCTCCAGTTCGCCAACCGGACCGTGACCGGCCGCTTTTCCTTCGGCCGATGCTCCGTCGGCCTGCTTCGTACCGCCACGTTCACGTGCCCGGCTCCTTCGGCATCACGTCGCGCCCCCCACTGGTACGCATGTAAGTAGAGAATTACAGGTGTCGGAGCGAGGCGTCAACCGTAAGATTGTGGTGGCCGGAGGGCGGCGGACGTGTTTGACAGTCCGTCGTGTCATGCGACAACCTCCGCTGACAGGCGTCCGGAACGGCAAGAAGGTGGGCCATGAACAGCGAGGAGCTGCTGGCCCTGCTGTCCGCCGTGGGCCATGCGCAGCGGCTGCGGGTGATCGCCGAACTGGCCGACGGCAGGCTGTACGTCAGCGAACTCGCCCGCCGGCTGGAGATGTCCCGGCCGCTGCTCTATATGCACCTGGACCGCCTGGAGAAGGCCGGTCTGGTGGCGGGCCGGCTGGAACTGTCCGAGGACGGCAAGGCGCTCAAGTACTTCGAACTGACGCCGTTCGAGCTGAAGCTGAATGTGGACACCGTCCTCGGCGCCCTCCGGGAGGACCGCTCGGAGGCGGCGTCACCGCAAGAGACCGGGGACGCGGACGGCTGAGCCGTCGGCCGCGAGGGACCGAACGACCCTAGGGGGACCCGTACATGAACGGCAGCACCATCATCCCGATAGCAGTCCTGGTGATCATCTTCGCCTCGGTCACCACGATCGTGGTGTCGTACTTCAGGCTTCAGCGGCACCGGGCGGATGCCGCAGCGATGGCCGAGTACCGCAGGCTCGCGGAACGGATCACCGTCCAACAGGAGACGGTGAGCGCGCAGTTGGTGGAGCTGGGCGACCGGGTCAAGGCCGTGGAGAAGCTGCTGCACAGCGTGGGCTGAGGACCCCGTGGGGAGCGGGCGCGGGCCCGCGGAAGAATTTCCGCGCCTTCCGGCAACCCCCGTCCCTGCCGCACGTCGTCACGGGTGAGGGCGCAATCGGGCGCCGACCTGACGAACAACGTGGAGCAGCCGACCGTGAAGTTCACCCGTACCTCCCCCGCCTCCGCCGTTTTCCGGCCGTCCGCCGCGCGCCCCCGTCTGCGCGGTGCGGCCGGCGCCGGACTGGTCGCCACGCTCGCGCTCGCCGCGCTGTCCACGGCCGGCACCGCACACGCCGACGCCGCCGCATCCCAGCCGCAGCGTCCGTACACCGGCCATGCGACCCCGTCACCCGTCCCCCGGCCGGCCGACGGCAGCACCCGGCCCACGCCGTCCACCAGCGTCCCCCCGAAGCCCACCGCCCCCACCACTCCCCGGCCCTCCGCCTCCCCCAGCCACCCGGTGCCGCAGCCCAGCGTCAGCGCCCCGCCGGCCTCCCCCGGCAAGGGCGGTGACAGCCCCTCGGCAAGCGCCCGCCCCGCCCCCGCCAAGGGATCGGGGAGCGACAAGGAACTCGCACGCACCGGGGCGTCCGCCACGACCACCATGGCGCTCGGCGGAGCCGCCGCGGCCCTGATCGCCGCGGGCGGCGGCACCGTCTACGCGGTCCGCCGCCGGCGCGGCTGAGCCACCGCGCCCGCCCGCCCCGAGGATTCGATGGAGTACTCCGCCACCCCGCGGCACGCCCCGGTACGGTTCGCCCTGCCGGGGCTCCGGCCTGCCCTGTGGCGGTGGCTGCTGCGCACCGCCCGTCCGCCGGCCGCCCGCCGCGAAACACCGCGCCCCGGCCGGCAACCCCGGTATCCCGTGTCCGGCGGGCCCGCCGGCGTCGAGTCCCGGTTGCCGGACGACGGCGCCCCCGCGCCGCCCGAACCCGGGCCGACGATCAGCGAGCTCTACCAGGCACACCGGCTGAACATGGTCCGGCTGGCCGTCCTGCTCGTCGACGACCGCGCCACCGCCGAGGACGTCGTCCAGGACGCGTTCGCCGCGCTCTACAAGCGGCACGGCGAAGAGCTCGGCGAGGTCGACAATGCGCTCGCCTATCTGCGCACCGCGGTCGTCAACGCCGCCCGCTCGGTGCTGCGGCGCCGCCGTACAGCACGCGACTACACCCCGCCCTATGAGGCGGACGCGCCGTCCGCCGAGGAGCGGATCGTGCTGGACGAGGAGCACCGGGAGGTGTTCGCCGCGCTGAGCGGGCTGACCGCCCGCCGCCGGGAGGTGCTCGTCCTGCGCTACTGGGGCGATCTGACCGAGGCGCAGATCGCGGCGACGCTGGGCATCAGCCGCGGCTCGGTGAAATCGATCGCCAGCCGCGCACTGGACTCGCTGGAGAAGATCTTGGAGGAGCGGTCATGAACGGCCCCGGCACGGGTACCGGCCGCACCGGCAGCGGGCCCGGCGGCGGCGTGGGCGACAGCGGCACGGGCCCTGGCGACGGCACGTCCGGGCGCCCCGTGGAGGACCGGCTGCGCCGGGCCTTCGCGGCACGCGCCGAGAGCATCGCCCTGCGGGATCTGCGGCCCGCCGCGCCCCCCGGGCCGCATACCCGCCGCAGCCGGCTGTCCGTTGCCGAGCTGCCGTGGCTGCGCCGTTTCGGGCTGCCGCTGGCCGCGGCAGCCGCCGCCGTCGTGATCGGCTGCCTGGCGACCGCCCCCGGCGGCCCCCCGGACCGGCCCTCACCCGCGACGCCCCCGCGCCCGGTCACCCCCGCACCGTCCCCGGCACATACGGGACCGGCCCCCGAACCGCCTGCGGACACTCCGTCGACGGGCCCCCACCGCAGCGCCGACCCCTCCGGCTCACCCGCGCCCGGTACCGGCCCGGCACGGCCGCCGCGTAGCCCCCGTGACACCCCTACGCCCAGCCCGACGGATCAGCCGGGCGGCCGTCCCCCCACGACCCCCCGGCCCCCCTCCGCCACCCCGTCGGCTCCCACCCCACAGAGCAGCACCGCATCCGGCGGCAGGAGCAATTCCCCTTCGCCCTCCAGTAGTTGAGCGTGCCGCTGACGGACACCCGCCCCCGCCCCGCCGGCCTCGGGCCACAGCGGCTCGCCCGGCCCGCCCGGCCCGTGCGCACACCCGGTGCGCAGCCGTCCCCGGCGGGCCGGCCCCAGCCGTGCGGTGCGGTCCACGGGCGGGCACCCCCGGCCGCGCCCCGTACGGCAGCCCATCCGCGACCTCCCGGGCGGCGAACCCGCGCGCCGGACGGGGGCGGGCGCGTCGCCGAGGCCTCCGGCATGCGTTAGCCGTGCGTTAGCGGATCACCAGCACCGGAGCCGAAGGTCGTGAACACGCCACTGTCCCGGGGGAGCTCCCTATGCCGTTCACCGACACCACCGCCTGCCGGGCCGTCGCCGCCGCCCTCCTCGCCACCGCCGCACTCGCCCTGACCACCGCCTGCCACGAGATCTCCGGCAACCGGATCGGCAACCCCGCGGGCGTCTCCCCGGCCCCCACCTCGACCTCCCGGGAGGACGGCGAGAATCCGTCCCCCGGCCCCGACGGCCGGGTCGCCTGCACCCCCGAGATGCTCAGATTCCATGCCGGCGCGATGCCGCGGCGGACCCACCGGATGCTGCTGACGGTCACCAACTCCTCCGGCCGGACCTGCCACTTCGCCGCCCAGCGCTACCCCCTGCTGCGGTTCGGCGACGACCGGCAGCCCACCCTCCCCGCGATCGCGGCGAGCCGGCCGTCCACCGCGGTCTCGCTGGCGCCCGGCGACACCGCGTACGCCACGATCACCACCTCCGCCGCCGGCGGGCCGGGCGGCAGGGGCCACCGGGGCCGGAAAATTTCCCAGTTCGGCGTCGCACTGACCGGCCGCGCCACCCCCACCCAGGTCGGCCTGGACGGCCGCGCTCCGGTCCATGTCGACCCGCGCACCGCCACGGTCACGTACTGGCAGCCGAGCCTGGACGCCGCCCGGAGGTGGTGACGGTCCGGCCCCGCGGCACGGGTCCGGGACGCGCCGCGCCGTAGTCCGTTCGGGTCGCATCCGGCCATATCCTTCGGGCCTCCCCTCCCCAATGATCCAAATTTGCCGTCAATGATCCTTTTGCATTGCTGCGGCATGGCTGCGCCCGGTGCCGCTCGCCCGGTAGGCTTTCCGTGTGATCTTCAAGCGCATCGGAAACGGTCGGCCGTACCCGGACCACGGCCGGGAGAGCACCCGCCAGTGGGCGGACGTCGCCCCGCGTCCGGTACGCCTCGACCAGTTGGTGACGACCAAGCAGCAGCTCGACCTCGAAACGCTGCTCGCCGAGGACTCGACGTTCTACGGTGACCTCTTCGCGCATGTCGTGAAGTGGGAGGGCGACCTCTACCTGGAGGACGGGCTGCACCGCGCGGTACGCGCGGCTCTCCAGCAACGCCAGGTACTGCACGCCCGCGTACTCGAACTGGGCTGACGCACACCCCCTGCCCAACTGGCCGGAAATCCCCTCTTCCCGCCCGGCAGCACCCAACTCGCCCTGTCCGTATTGACCCTTTTGGGTTGGGTCTCGCGCCACGCGTTGATCATTTGATAGGCACAACCCGCCTCCCGCACTACGCTGCGCCCATGAGCATGCTGACGCCCCCAGGCATGGGCGGTAAGAAGTACCGCATCACGGGCGACAGGTATCCGCGGATGCGCCGTCCCCGCCACCGTCGCCGGATCGCCCTCGCCCTTGTCGCCACGGCCTGCGCCCTCGGTCTGGCCGGCTGGGGGACCTTGCAGCTCATCGACGTCTTCGGCGGCCGTGGCAGTACCGCCCAGGCCTCCCAGGGCAAGAAGCACTGCCGGGACAGCGGCAACAAGGATGCGGCGCAGGCCAGGACGGCCGCCCAGAAACTGCCCGCACCCGGCACGCTGACCGTCAATGTCCTCAACGCCACCCCGCGCTCCGGACTCGCCAAGCAGACCGCCGACGAACTCCAGAAACGCGGCTTCAAGATCGGCAAAGTGGGCAACGCGCCCGCCGCCTACGACAAGAAGGTCAAGGGCGCCGGGATACTTCTCGGCCCCGCGGCGGCCGACGGCCCGCTGAAGGTGCTGGCCACCCAGCTCGCCGGCGCCCAGCAGAAGTCCGACGGCCGCAAGGGCGCCGAGCTCGATCTGATCATCGGCGACACCTTCAAGGCGCTGGCCCCCCAGGCGAGCGCGGCGAAGTCCCTGTCCCTGCTGACCCATCCGTCCCCGGCCCCCGCCGACGCCGCCAAGTGCTGACCGCATACGGACGGGCCCCGCACCAAACCGTGGTGCGGGGCCCGGACAATGATCAGGCGGGAAGGCCTCGGCCCGTTCAGCCGGCCGTGCCGTACATCCGGTCTCCCGCGTCGCCGAGGCCCGGCACGATGTAGCGGTCCTCGTTCAGCCGCTCGTCGACCGCCGCGGTGACCACCGTCACCGGCGTGCCGGCCAGCTCCTTCTCCATGACGGCGACGCCCTCCGGCGCGGCCAGCAGACAAATCGCGGTGACATCGTCCGCACCGCGCTTGATCAGCTCGCGGATCGCCGCGACCAGCGTGCCGCCGGTGGCGAGCATCGGGTCGACGACGTACACCTGACGGCCCGAGAGGTCATCGGGCATCCGCGTGGCGTAGGTGTGCGCCTCGTACGTCTCCTCGTTGCGGACCATGCCCATGAAGCCGACCTCGGCGGTGGGCAGCAGCCGGACCATGCCGTCCAGCATGCCCAGACCGGCCCGCAGGATCGGTACGACCAGGGGGCGCGGGTGCGACAGCCGCACACCGGTGGTCGCCGTCACCGGGGTCTGGATGTCGACCTGCTCGGTGCGCACATCACGGGTGGCCTCGTAGGCGAGCAGGGTGACCAGCTCGTCGGCGAGCCGCCGGAAGGTGGGGGAGTCGGTGCGCTTGTCGCGCAGTGTGGTGAGTTTGTGCGCCACCAGCGGGTGGTCGACGACGTGGATCCGCATGACATCGACAGTAACCGAGGCGGAAGGCGCCGACGCCCGCCGTGCGGCCCCGGCTTCCGTTCACGGCAGCACGACGTGGCCGGCATCAAACCGCCGAAAGGAGGGAAAGTGGGCACGTACGCCCGATTGGCCCGTCCCGTCGCCGGGCGAAGATCCTGCCCGAGGTGGTGCATGGGTGCCCGACCGTCAGCGGACCGATGACACGAACGAGGCCGTCTCCGGGAGCGAGGACGCGGCCCCGGACACCGGTGCGGAAGCGGCGCGCCGACGGCGCCGCGCACAATTTCTGCGGGAACTGCACGAGGCCAAGGAGCTGCGCAACCGCGTCCAGCCGCGCCGCGCACGGGCCGAACGGATGCGCCAGGCCATGCGGATGCGCACATTCCGCTGGTAGCGGAACACCCCCGCGCCCCGCCCGCACTGCGGCACGTGAGCGACATCTCTCACAACCTCCGCACGACGCAGCGCCGAAGACCCCGCGCGACGGCGTTGTTTCTGCCACGATTCCGAAGGGGCGGGACCAACGGCGTGCAGCGCCGCCCCGCCCGGCCCGGCACGCCTATGACCAGTGGGAGAGTCACGGTGTACTTCGCCGCACTGCTCGCGCGCACCGAAGACGGGTGGGAAGCGAGCGATACGGAGCTCGACGATGTGGAGACGCTGACCGATCTGGCCGATCTGGCCCGAGAGGCAGCCGTCGACGACGACACGGTGGTGGCCTTCATCGAGCAGGACGACGCCTGGTTCGGCGTCGTCCGGGTGGACGGCGAGGAGGACCCGCGGGTCTTCCTCTCCAATGCCGCCGCCGCCGCCAGAAGCTCGTACGGCGCGATGCTGGCCGACGAGCTGCTCGGCCGCGATGAGGACGACGCGGACGATGACCTCGACAGCCTCGACCTGGACGGCACGGAGGACGGCGAACCCGAATCGGACGACAACGTGGACGACGACGACCCCCTGGAGGCCGTGAACGGCTCGGACGGCCCGCCGCGCGGCCCGCTCGGCGATGCCGCCCTGCTGGCCGACCTGGGTGTCGGCGAGAAGGAGCTGCTGGCCCTCGACGGTGATGCGCTGAGCACCATCGCCGACTCGCTGGGCTGCACGGAGGTCCTGGAAGCCGTGCGCTGAGCCGGCCGGGCCGGACCCGCGCCCCCAGGGACCGGGTCCCGCCCCCGGTCGCGTCCCCGACACTGGGGACATGACCGTCCCCCCATCCGCCTCTCACCCCTCCCCCGCTCCCGACCCGCTGCGCGATCCCTGGATCGCACCGATGCGGCAGGCGCTGGGCGAGGCCGCCCGCGCCCCCGGGACCGGTGACGTCCCGGTGGGCGCCGTCGTGCTGTCCGCGGACGGCACGGTCCTCGGCACCGGCCACAACGCGCGTGAGGCCACCGGCGATCCGACCGCGCACGCCGAGATCCTCGCGCTGCGGGCAGCGGCCCGGACCCTCCGGGAGGGGGCCGCGCTCCCGGAGTCCGCGGGAGGCGGCGGGCGGCGGGCGGGCGACTGGCGGCTGACCGACTGCACGCTCGTCGTCACCCTCGAACCGTGCACGATGTGTGCCGGCGCGATCGTGCTCTCCCGCGTCGACCGGGTCGTCTACGGCGCCCGCGACGCCAAGGCCGGCGCGGCCGGCTCCCTCTGGGACGTCGTACGTGACCGGCGCCTCAATCACCGCCCCGAGGTCATCACCGGCGTCCTCGAAGCCGACTGTGCGGCCCTGCTCACCGACTTCTTCCGCGACCGCTGACCGGCGGCCCGCCCCTCCCGGGAATCCGATTTCGGCGCACGGCCACCCGTGGGCTAAGCTCTCTCTCGGTAGCGTGTCCGAGCGGCCGAAGGAGCGCGCCTCGAAAGCGCGTGAGGGGGCAACTCCTCCGTGGGTTCAAATCCCACCGCTACCGCTCAGAGGGCAAGGGCCCCGATCTTCACGGATCGGGGCCCTTGTCGTTTCCGGGCCCCTCGTCGTTTCCGGGGCTCTCGTCGTCCGGGGCGCAGCGGAGAGGGGCGGCAGGGCGACCGTCCGCCCCGGCCCGGCGGGGTGCGTCACCGCGGGTCCGCCGGTCCCGCCTGCGCTGCCGTTGCCCCGGTCCAGACGATCTCGTAGTACTTCACTCGTTGGTCCTCCCCGGCAGGCAGCATTCCGGCCGCCGTCATGACGCGCTGGGAGGCGATGTTGTCGTGGTCGGCGTCGCCCTTGACGCAGGTGATGCCGCGCGCCCGCGCGAACAGCAGCAGCTCCCGGAGCGCTTCGGAGGCGTATCCGTTGCCTCGTGTGGACGGGATCAGACCGTAGCCGATCGTGACGCCGCCGCTGTCGTCCGGCGGCCCGTGGAAGCCCAGGCCGCCGATCGCCTGTCCGTCCGCGCGGCGACGGATCTCATAGGGCCCGAACGGCTGGGAATTGCCGCTGTGCGCGCAGCGGTTCAGGAAGTCCGTAGCCGATTTCACATCCCCCTCGGTGGGGTAGCCGGGCGACCATCGGTCACTGTCCCGCGGTGTGCCCGCCACCATCCGCTGCGCCTCGATGACGCTCATCGGGTGGAGTATCAGCCGGGCCGTCACAAGGTCGTCCATGGCACGGAGGAGTACCACGCGGGAGGCCTGCACCGCCCGTGGATTTCCGTGCCGTTGGGGCCGTCGTCCGTGGGGTGCCGCGACAAACACGCCTGATGGAAGCCGTCGAAGGACGGCGTAGAGCGAAAGCGGCACCAAGCAAAAGCGGCGCGCCCGCCGGAGCGGACGCGCCGCGGGGCCGAGGCGGCCCGTGGGGCACCGATCAGGCGTCGCGGCGGTTCCGCGCGCGGCGGAAGAAGCGCACGATCAGCCAGATCACCAGGATCATGACGACGAGGAAGAGGACGAACAGCACGATCAAGAAGATGCCGAGCTTCTTGAAGAAGCCGCCCTTCTTCTTCACCTTCGACTTCCACTTCGACGTCTTGGACTTCTTGGACTTGAAGACCGTCTTGACCGCAGTCGAGTGGTGCGCGCTGTGGTGGCGGTACGCGGCGGGCTGCGCGGGCGCGGCGGCGAGCCGGGAGGCGCCGGCGCTTTGGCCCTGGGCGCTCGCGGTGGCCGTCGTGCGTGCGCCGTCCACCGCGCTGCGGCCCGCCGCCGTTGCCGGTGCGACGGCCGCGGCCAGCAGGCCGACCAGCAGCGCCAGCACGATGGCCGGCCGCCGCCGGGTCAGCGGAGACCGGGGTCCCCTCCGGGCCGGACGGGCAGCCGCGTGGGACGAATCGGTCTCGCGCGATACGGAGTTCATGGGCATTCTTCGGTTCCCCCTAGAGACGGGCGTTCAGCCATTATGGGCGGTGGCGGCCACTCCGGCCGAGGTCTCGACTTCGAGGAGGGAGGCGCTGTGCCGCTCCTCGTCGAAGGCGGCGCGGCCGCCCCGTAGCCCGAACAGCCGCTTGGTGAGCGCGATGTAGAGCACTGCGAGGATGTTGATCACCAGCGTGGCGATCTTGAGCCAGCTGACCTTCTCGGTCAGCTCGTAGATCTCCAGCGGCAGGAAGGCCGCCGTCGCCACCACCGTCAGATACTCCGCCCACCGCTTGGCGCGCCACAGGCCCACGCCCTCGATGATCTCCACCAGGGCGTACACCAGCAGCAGCACGGCCACCAGCAGCAGCGTGGAGTGGCGGTAGCCGAAGGTCTTCTGGATGGTGCCGACGACCGGTGAGTGGTCCAGGTCGTAGTGGAAATGCCGGGCCACCGGGCGGAGCACGGCGATGTACTCGTCGAAGAACCGGCGGACCGCGTCCTTGCGGTTGCTGAACTGCCAGACGCCGACCGCGGCCAGGACGATGAACACCCCGCGCACCGCCCGCTCGACGGCCAGGAACCGCAGGATGAACAGATCGCGCAGGACCTTGCCGCGCGGGACCAGCGGGGCGTCGGCGGCCGGCCCGGAGCCGTGCGGGTCACCGAGGGCGAAGTCGCCGCAGCGCAGACAGCGCCAGGCCTCGCCGAGAGCGGTGGCCGCGCGCAGCTTGTCCCGGAGGTGTTCCTCGTGCGGGAGGTAGGTGATGTGCCCGCGGCGCGCGCAGGTACGCCGGTCCCAGTCGATCTTCATCGTTGGAGCCCGTCTTCCTTTCGTCGTCCCCCGCGGCCGCTTGCCGCGGTACGACACTGCCGCCGCGCGTGCTCATGTGTCGTGCGTGTCGTGTACATGATGCATGCTCCCGGCCGGCCAGGTACTTCGCGGCGCATGACGTCCGGAGGTGTCCGCGTCCTACCGGGTGGGAGACGCGGGGTGCGTTCCTCTTGGTTGCGGCCAGTTGGTCGCGGCCGGGCACCCGAGAGGAACGCACCCCGGGGACTCGTGGCCGCGGACTCCGGCGGCCGCGTGCGGCGCGCGCGGCCGCCGCATACGACGGAGCCCCGCCTCCGGGCCGTGTCCTGGGACCCCCCGTGGAAACCAGGGATGGCGCGGAGGCGGGGCTCCTGTTCGGTCGGGGGAGCGGGCGTCAGGAGACGACCACTCCCCCGGTTGCGGACCGGACCCCCAAGTCCGCGCCATCGTCACGCGGACGATCTTGGCGCGGACCCCGCAGTGAGGTCCTGGTCCGGGCCCGTGGATTCCTGCCAGATCCACGGCGCCGCCTCATTCATGGTGCCTCGGACAGGCCGCCCCAACAGGCAGGCAAAAGGCCTCCCTTGGCAGGCCTTTGGTCCATAAAGTCCGGATCAGTGCCGGGGCCCGGGTGCCGCGACCCGGCGGGGCCGCCCGAGCGGAGCCCGTAGGCCCGGCTCCCGCGATCGAACACGTGTGGTTACACTCGCCCGACTGCAACGGGGACGTGCAGGCATTGCCGGTAGGGGACTGCGTAGGGGAGACGGGACTGATGGCGCAGGCGAAGAAGATCGCGTTGTACATGATCATCGTCTTCGTGCTGTACACGATCATCACCTCCCCGCAGCGGGCCGCCGAAATGGTCCAGATAGGGTTCGAGGGCATATCGTCCGCCGCTCAGGGCGTCGGCCAGTTCATGACCCAGCTGATCAAATAGGGATCGTCCGGTCCGACCCGGCGGGCCCTGGGGCCACCCGAGGGACCGGCCCGCGATCGGCCGGCACCCCAGCCCGGCCCAGTCGGCCCACCGGACCGGCTGCGCCTCGTCCGCCGCACGGAGGCCCCCAGTGATCCGCCACCTGGTCCTGTTCAAGCTCAATGAAGGTGTCTCCCGCGACGAGGAGCGGGTGCAGGCCGGCGTCCGCGCCTTCGCGGCGCTGGAGGGCGAGATCCCGGAGCTGGCGTTCTGGGAGTGCGCCTGGAACATCACCGACCGCCCGATCGCCTACGACTTTGCGATCAACTCCGCCGTGGCCGACAAGGACGCCCTCACGCGCTATATCGAGCATCCGGCCCACCAGGCGGCCGCTGCCCAGTGGCGCGAATTCGCCACCTGGGTGATCGCCGACTACGAATTCTGAGCCGCGGCACCTCCGTACCGCGCCCAGCCGAGCCCCTCGCCCCCTGTGGGCGGGGGGCTTCGCCGTACCCCCGGGCGCCACCCGCCCCCCGGCCGCCCCGCACCCACTCAACTCTCTGTTCAACACGGCGTTATGGGGTGCTTGCACACAGTGCACATGTCTTGTGATGCTATGACCGCTTTTGCCGGATACATGCACTGTGAAGGGTGGCGTGACCGTGACGGCCCGTACTGCGCCCAAGGCTCCATCCCGCGAGAGCCGAAGCGCGGACACGCGGGCGCTCACGCAGGTGCTGTTCGCGGAGTTGACGGACCTCGAACCGGGCACCCCCGAGCACACCCGGGTCCGTGCCGCGCTGATCGAAGCCAATCTGCCGCTGGTCCGCTATGCCGCGGCGCGCTTCCGCAGCCGCAACGAGCCCATGGAGGACGTCATCCAGGTCGGCACCATCGGCCTGATCAATGCGATCGACCGGTTCGATCCGGACCGGGGCGTCCAGTTCCCCACCTTCGCCATGCCCACTGTCGTCGGCGAGATCAAACGCTACTTTCGAGACAATGTCCGCACGGTCCATGTGCCGCGCCGCCTGCACGAGCTCTGGGTGCAGGTCAACGGTGCAACGGAGGACCTGACGGTGCTGCACGGCCGCTCCCCCACCACCGCCGAGATCGCCGAGCGGCTGAAGATCGGCGAGGACGAGGTGCTGGCCTGCCTGGAGGCAGGCCGCTCGTATCACGCCACCTCACTGGAGGCCGCCCAGGAGGGCGACGGCCTGCCCGGCCTGCTCGACCGCCTCGGATACGAGGACCCGGAGCTGGCCGGCGTCGAGCACCGCGACCTCGTACGGCATCTCCTGGTCCAGCTTCCCGAGCGCGAGCAGCGGATCCTTCTGCTGCGTTACTACAGCAATCTGACGCAGTCACAGATCAGTGCGGAGCTAGGGGTGTCGCAGATGCATGTCTCGCGGCTACTGTCGCGGAGCTTCGCCCGGCTGCGATCCGCAAACAGGATCGAGGCCTAACCGGGACGGGCGACCCGTCCCCGTACAGCCTGCGCAGATATGTCGACATGGCGCTACAGCGTGTTGCCGACATGTGACATTCTGCTGGAACCGCGTTTGCCGTAGCGCTGCCTCCGGTATTCAGGTGGAGGCATCACTCCTCGGTCCACCCCGGTCCGAGGACGCCACAGCGACCCGACCGCGACCTCAAGGGGGTGGCATGTCCGTAGAACTGGGCAGCTCGAAGGTGCTTCCCGCGATTCCCGCGCCCGCACCACACGTGCATGACGACGACGCCATCAACACCCGCACGCTCTCCCGCTCCCTGTTCCTGCGGCTGGCCTCGCTCGACAAGGACTGCGCGGAACGTACGTACGTCCGAGACACGCTCATCGAACTGAACCTCCCTCTGGTGCGTTACGCCGCGGCCCGCTTCCGCAGCCGCAACGAACCGATGGAGGACATCGTCCAGGTCGGCACGATCGGCCTGATCAAGGCGATCGACCGTTTCGACTGCGAACGCGGCGTGGAATTCCCGACGTTCGCGATGCCGACCGTGGTCGGCGAGATCAAGCGCTTCTTCCGCGACACGTCATGGTCGGTACGGGTCCCGCGCCGGCTCCAGGAGCTCCGGCTCGCCCTCACCAAGGCCAGCGACGAGCTCTCCCAGAAGCTGGACCGCTCCCCGACCGTCCCCGAACTGGCCCTGTGCCTGGGGGTGTCGGAGGAGGACGTGGTCGACGGCCTGGCCGTCGGCAACGCGTACACCGCCTCCTCGCTCGACTCCCCCTCCCCCGAGGACGACGGCGGCGAGGGCTCCCTCGCGGACCGCCTCGGCTACGAGGACACCGCCCTGGAGGGCGTGGAGTACCGCGAGTCCCTCAAGCCCCTGCTGGCCAAACTCCCGCCCCGCGAGCGCCAGATCATCATGCTGCGCTTCTTCGCCAACATGACGCAGTCCCAGATCGGCGAGGAGGTCGGCATCTCCCAGATGCACGTCTCCCGTCTACTCACCCGCACCCTGGCGCAGCTGCGCGAGGGCCTCATCTCCGACTGAGGAACGGTCCGCCGAGGGGCCCGCAAGGCGCTCAGTGCCGCTCGGCGGACAGTTGTAAAGCTTCGGGGAGGAAGGGCGGGGGCGTGGCGCGAGAGGCGCGCGCCCGGCCGCATGAGGGGCCGCACGAGGCTGGTGAGCGTGTGCGGGCGTGTGCGTCTTTCTGGGTGTGCCGTTGGTGGGTCGTCATCCGCGGGTCGCCCCCTCCGTGTGCCGCCCTCTTTGGGTCCCTGTCTTTGGGTCCCTGTCTTTGGGTCCCTGTCTTTGGGTCCCTGTCTTTGGGTCCCTGTCTTTGCGGACCTGTCCGTGGGTCCCTGTCTTTGCGGACCTGTCCGTGGGTCCCGTCTGCCGGCCCTTTCGCGCGTCCCGTCCGTGGTGCCCTCGTGGATTGCTGAACGCGGCCCGTGGACCGAGAACTGGCGCGGGCCTTGGCTTCCTGCCCGTCCTGGGCCGTCGACCGCGCGCCCCGTCGCGTCCGGCCCCGGGTCGCCGAGGAATCATCCAGCCCGGCGTCCGACCTCTGTACACCTGACGCATCGTCAGCAACACTGACCCGATGCGACGGACGACGACTGTGGCCTCCGCCTCTGCGGCCGTGCTGTGTCTGGGTGCGCTGCTCGCCGGCTGCGGGAGCGCGGCCGACGAGGGCTATGTCGCGGTGGGCGCGGCAGGCCCCGCCGATGGTCAGGCGCCGACACGGGCCGTACCGCCCGGGGAGGGCGTGGAGCTGACGCCGCTGGACGGCCACGGGGGCCGCAGGGGCGGCAACGGTAGCGGCAGTGGAGACGGGAACGGCAACAACGATGGCGGTGCACCTACTGGTCGGCCCGGACCTGGGTCCCCCGTCGGATCCGGTGGGAGCGAGACGGCAGACGGCGCAGGAGCCCCCGGCAGCCCCGGTGCGTCCGGAGCGCCGCCCGGCCCCTCCGCACCACCCGCCGGGGCGCATCCCGGTCACGGCGACGCCACCCCGCCCCCGGCCCCACCGGGCGCATCCAACTCCCCCGGCCACCCCGGCGGTTCCACCCCGCCCCACGGCTCTCCCGCCCCGGAGCCGCCCTCCCCCACCATCCCGGCCGGTGCGGATGCGCCTGCCGGCCTTCTGATCGGCAAGCCCGCTCTCGCCGGCACCGACGTCCGCTGGTGCCAGAAGGTCACCCTCGACTTCCTCAACAGCGGCGACCGGCCCGTCACCGCCGGCACCGTCACCTTCGGCACCCACATCATCGGCGCCCTCGGCGTCGACTGGGCGACGATCACGTCCACCCACAAACTTCCGCTGCCGCTCGCCCCCGGGAAGAAGAAAACCGGCACCTGGCGGGTGTGCGTGGACGGCTGGCGGGTGCCGCTGGGCATGCACCTCGACACCAAGGACGTCACTTTCGGGTGGAAGTGAGGCCGCTCGCGAGGCCCGGACCGCACCCGGGCACGGTCCACGACCGTCCTGCATCACCGCCGGCGTCGCCGCCGCCCTCATCGTCGGCCTGGCTGAAAAACGCCCCTTCAGGGCGAGCCGCTCCACGTCCCTGAGGGGCGGCCCGAACCGCGTCCCTGAATAGCGATGAGTTCCGAGCGGTGCGACCGTCTTAAGAGGCACAGACGCAGCCACCGGCAGCGACCCCGTCTCAGGGAGAAGACCATGCCCAAGATCATCCCCAACCTCTGGTTCGACACCCAGGGCAAGGACGCCGCAGAGTTCTACTGCTCGGTGTTCCCGAACTCGAAGATCAAGAACGTCACCTATTACAACGACGCAGGCCCGCGACCTGCGGGGACCGTACTGACGGTCGAGTTCGAGCTCGACGGCCAGGAGTACATCGCGATCAACGGCGGTCCCGAGTTCACCTTCAGCGAGGCCATCTCCCTGATGATCAACTGTGCCGGCCAGGACGAGATCGACTACTACTGGGCCAAGCTCTCCGAAGGCGGCGAGGAAGGCCCCTGTGGCTGGCTGAAGGACAGGTACGGCCTGTCCTGGCAGGTGGCGCCCGGCGGCATGGCGGAGATGCTGAACGACCCGGATCAGGAGCGCGCGGCCCGTGCCATGAAGGCCATGTTCGGCATGAAGAAGATCGACATCGCCGCCCTCCAGGCTGCGGCCGATCAGGCCTAGAAGCCTGGAGGCCCGGCGACACCCCAGGCATCGGCTACGCGCCGCGAGAGCCCCAGCCCGGCCACGGTCCGGGGCTCGCCGCCGCACCGGGCGCGACTACCGTCCCGGACTCGCCGACGCGCCGGGAGCGGCATCACCACGGGCTCACCGACGTGCCGGAAGCGGCCATCGGCCCCGGGTTCGCCGCCCCCCCCCGGCCGCCCCACCTCAGGACCGGCTGCGATTCCGTCCCGTCCGTAGCGGGCGCGGTGCGGGACGGCCGTGTATGCGCACGTCCCGCAGCGCCCGGGTGGCCTCGTTCACGGCCGTGGGGGACGCCTCGGCGAAGACTGCCTCATGAGCGTCCGCATTGACGCGGACGGCACGCTCGGCGGTCCGCACCCCGTCCGGTGTCAGCCGGATCATGGTGCTGCGGCCGTCGTCCGGCGAGGGCTCGCGCAGGACGAGTCCGCGGCCGGTGAGGTGGTTGACGACGTTGCTGATGCCGCCGGAGGACAGCAGCAGGGACCGGGCCAGTTCGTTCGGCTTCATACGGTACGGCTCACCGGACCTGCGCAGGGCGACCAGGATGTCGAACTCGGCGACGGTCAGGCCGAGTTCGGGAAGTACGCCACGGGTGGCCGCGTCCAGGGCGCCGGCGAGCTGCGTTATCCGCTTCGACAGTTCCGTCGTCGGGCGGAGCGCATCCGGCAGCTCGGTGCGCCATGCGCTCAGCAGCGCATCGACGGGGTCGGGGACTGGTCCGGATGCTGCGGATGCTGCGGTCACCTGGGCAGGATAGATCACCATCATGATAGCTTTCTATAAAGCTTTCTTCCGAACGTGTAGAGGGTGACTTGCCATGGGAAACGAGCGCCACCACACACCGCGACTGCTTCTGCGCGGCGGCCTGGTCATCGACACCGCCCCCCACCCCGTCGTCCACCCGCACACCGATGTCCTCGTCGAGGCGGGCCGGATCGCCGCCGTGGGCCGCGACCTGCCGCTCGACGACTCCGATACCGGCCTGGAGGTGATCGACGCCCGCACGATGGTCGTGCTGCCCGGGTTCGTCGACGCCCACCGGCATCTGTGGCAGGGGGTGCTGCGGTCCGCGGCGGTCGACGCGAGCCTCGACGGCTACTTCAGCCGGGTCCTCGGTGAGCTCGCCGGCCGCTTCACGCCCGCCGACGTGCACACCGGCAATCTCCTCGGCGCGCTGGACTGCCTGGACTCGGGGATCACCACCGTCCAGGACTTCTCCCACGTCCAGTACTCGCCGGAGCACACCGCGGCCGCCGTCGAGGCGCTCCGGGAAGCGGGAATCCGCGCCGTCTTCGGCTACGGCTACCCCGTCTTCGACGAGTCCGCCCGGCAGGCCGACTGGGTCCGCAAGGCCCGCACCGCGCACTTCCCGTCGCGCGATGCGCGGGTCACGATGGCCCTGGCCCCGGTCGGCCCCTCCTTCACGCCGCCGGAGGCCGTACGGGAGGACTGGCTGCTCGCCCGCGAGCTGGGGCTCCCCGTCGCCGTCCATGTGAGCGCCGGGCCGGTGGCGATGCGGCCGATCACCGCCCTCCGGGAGGAGGGGCTGCTCACCGCGGGCACCCTGTACGTGCACGGCAATTCGCTGCCCGACTCCGAGCTGCGGCTGATCGCCGAGTCCGGCGGGGCGGTGGCGATCACGCCGGCGATCGAGGCCTCGATGCGGTTCGGCGCCCCGATGGCGGGACGGCTGCGCCGGGCGGGCATCACCACGGGGCTGGGCGCGGACGCGGTCACCTCGGCGCCGGGTGACATGTTCTCCCAGATGCGCGCCGCGTTGATGAGCAGCCACTTCGACGGAGACAGAGACGGCGACGGAGACGGTCTCGCGCTCAAGGCGGCCGATGTGCTGCGCATGGCCACCGCCGAGGGGGCCGCGGCGCTCGGCCTCGGCGAGGAGGTGGGCTCACTGGGAGTCGGCAAGCGCGCCGATCTCGTCCTGCTGCGCGCCGATGCGCTCAACCTCGCCCCGGTGGCGCACGATCCGATCGGTGCGGTGGTGACCGCCGCACACCCGGGGAACGTCGATACCGTCCTGGTGGACGGGCGGGCGGTCAAGCGCGGCGGGCGGCTGCTGTACGAGAACCTCGGCGGCGTCCTGGCCGAGGCCCACCGCGCGACCGAACGCCTCGGGGCGTCGAGCTCCTAGAGGTTCTACCCCGGAGCGTTGTTCACGCGGTTGAGGGGTCGTGGGAAGGCTTCCAGGATGACGTGCCGTGGACGGTGCCGATGGACTGGACGGCACACCCCATCCGGTCGATGGCGGCGAGGACGGCCTGGCGGGCCGCTTCACTTTCGGCGGGCGGGAACGCGACGCGGAGTTGATGCGCGTAGGCCGTCTCATACGTCAGCTGCCAGCCGGTCTCGGTGACGATGAAGTGGTCCTGCCTGCTGCCGTTGTATTCGTAGCCGCCTCGGTCCGCGGTGGGGGCGAGTGTGTCGCGCAGGATCCGGAGGCGCTCGGTGTAGGGGAGGTCTCCTTCCTCCAGGCGGACGTAGACGTGGTCGCGTTCGATCGCCGCATCGAACCAGGGGGCGACCTCCGGCTCGTGGTGCAGGAGTTCGGAGCTGAGGCGGCCACTGATCCACCCTTCGAGGAATGCGGCAGCCCCGCAGTCGAATCGTTCGTACTCGCTGTCCCGTGACCAGATCACCACCGGCCAGGACTCGGGCGGCCCCTCGGTCAGCCAGCACAATTGCGCCGAGTCGCCGGTCACTGCCCAGGTCAGCAGTCCGCCGGGTTCCGGGAAGAAGGGGTAGGGGTGCTCCTCGGGCCAGCTCTCGCGCAGCGGACCGAAGACCTCCACGAGGTCTGCTTCGAGCCGGACCGGGTTGTCGTCGCCGAACGGGGTGCACAGGCACAGCGCGCCCCAGAAGTCACCGCGCCCGTAGGTCTCGACCAGTCTTTTGTAGTCGTCCGGTAGCCGGGTGCCCAAGACCAGTTCCGTATCGGCCCAGTTGCCGCGTCCGTTGACCGCTTGGGCGGGCGGCGGTACCCGTTCGATGACGCGGGCGAGGGGGCTGTGCGCATCGATCATGGACACACCTTAGAACCGGCGTCCGGGACGGCCCGTTCACTTTATTCGGCTTCGACTCTCTTCTTCGCCATCGCTTGCCTCATGGTCCTGCTGACGGCCGGAATGGTGATCGTGGCCCATATGGACGCCGCCGAGGCAGCCGCGAACATCGGAAAGCCGCTGTGTGAGGGCCAAGGGCTGTCCCGCGATCCGTGGTGGATCAGCGAACGGCGTCAGATGCGGTGCATCGCAAGGCTGTGTGAAGCGCTGCGGATCGCGGAGAGCAGGGGCGGGCTCGTGACGTAGCCGGCGGGCGGAAAGATCAAGGGCCCGGCATCATGATGCCGGGCCCCGTGCGCGTGAAGAAAGCTGCGGAGAGCGTCGTCAGGCCAGCGCCAGCCACGCCGCGCCCGCGACGACCAGAACCGCGACGATCACGCCGACGATGACGCCCACCCGGGGGCCGGCCGACTGCTGCGGGGCCGGTGCGCGGCGGCTGCCGGTCTGCGGGGTGCCGCCCTCGTCCACGAAGGCGCGGAACATCTGCGTGCTGCCCGCCGGGTCGTAGTTGCCGCCGGCCTGGTTCTGCGGGTTGGTCGCCATGGGGAAGGACCCTAGCGAACCGGGGGCGGAGGGGCACCCCTGGGGCAGGTATGCGGCGCCCGCGAAGGCGCCTACGGAGCGGGGTCGGGCCGCGTACGGCGCGTCGCCGGGAGTGCGGCCGGGTCGTCTGGGGGTGTCCCGCTACCGACCGGTATCGGCCAGGGGCCGCCCTCTGGGCCCTCACCTGCGCCTTTACGCGGGATCTTGCACCCATTGACCAGGCCCCGGCCCAGACTTTTGGCTCCCTTTACTTCAAGCTTGGACGAATCGTTTGCCTTCAGCAACCAACTTTGCTTATGGTTGCCTCAAGCAACAAAAGATGTTGATGCGATGTGCGAGGGATGCGTGGAGGAGCTCGTGGCCGCCCACAGTCAGTACGAGGAGCTGGCCAGGCAACTCAGCGCCATCGGTGCCGTCAAGCGCGAAATGGGGCGGATGCTGCCCCAGGACTGCCCGCCCGCTTCGGCCGGGGTGCTCACCCTTCTCGACCGGCACGGCGAGATGCGGATGAGTCAGCTCGCCGAGCTGCTCGCCATCGACATGTCGGTGACCAGCCGGCATGTCGCCCACGCCGCCGAGCGTGGCTGGATCGAGCGGAAGCCCGATCCGGCGGACAAGCGGTCGCGGCTGCTGCGCCTGACGCCGAGCGGCGCGGAGCTCCTGGAGGAGCTCGCCGAGCGCTACACCGCAACGCTCGCCCGGTACCTGGACGACTGGACCGACACCGACGTCGGACACCTCACCGAACTGCTCGCCAGGCTCCGCACGAGCTTCGGCGACTGCCGCACCCGGGCGCATCACGACTCCACCACCCGTACACCCGCAGGATGAAAAGGAACTACATGGCTACGACCACACCAGCCGGTGTGCGGGGCGGCCACGCCAGGCACGGAGGCGGACATCACCACGCCTCCGACGGAGCCCCTATGACGCACCGTCAGATCATGGAGGCGCTGTCCGGGCTGCTGCTCGGCATGTTCGTCGCCATTCTGTCGTCGACGATCGTCTCCAACGCGCTGCCCGAGATCATTCATGACCTCGACGGCGGGCAGAGCGCCTACACCTGGGTCGTCACCGCCTCGCTGCTCGCGATGACCGCGACCACCCCGCTGTGGGGCAAGCTCTCCGACCTGTTCAGCAAGAAGCTGCTGGTGCAGTTCGCGCTGATCATCTATGTCGCGGGCTCGGTCGTCGCCGGTCTCTCGCAGAACACCGGCATGCTGATCGCCTGCCGCGTGGTGCAGGGCATAGGCGTGGGCGGTCTGTCCGCCCTGGCCCAGATCGTGATGGCCGCGATGATCTCGCCGCGCGAGCGCGGTCGTTACAGCGGCTACCTCGGCGCCACCTTCGCCGTCGCCACCGTCGGCGGGCCGCTGCTCGGCGGTGTCATCACCGACACCGACTGGCTCGGCTGGCGCTGGTGCTTCTACGTCGGTGTGCCGTTCGCGATCATCGCGCTGATCGTGCTCCAGAAGACCCTGAAGCTCCCCGTCGTCAGGCGCGAGGGCGTCAAGGTCGACTGGGCGGGCGCCTTCTTCATCAGCGCGGCGGTCTCCCTGCTGCTGGTGTGGGTGACGCTGGCCGGTGACAAGTACGACTGGATGTCGTGGCAGACGGCCGCGATGGTCGGCGGCGCGGTCGTGCTCGGCGCGATCTTCGTCTTCGTCGAGACCAAGGCCAAGGAGCCGATCATCCCGTTGCGGCTGTTCCGCAACAAGACGATCACCCTGGCGTCGGTGGCCTCGCTGTTCGTCGGTATCGCGATGTTCTCCGGCACCGTCTTCTTCAGCCAGTACTTCCAGCTGGCGCGTGGCAAGTCGCCGACGATGTCCGGTGTGATGACGATCCCGATGATCGCGGGTCTGTTCGTCTCCTCGACCGTCTCGGGACAGATCATCACCAAGACCGGCCGCTGGAAGGCCTGGCTGGTCTCCGGTGGTGTGCTGGTCACCGCGGGTCTCGGCCTGCTGGGCACCATCCGCTACGACACCGAGTACTGGCACATCGCGATCTTCATGGCCCTGATGGGTCTGGGCATCGGCATGATGATGCAGAACCTGGTGCTCGCCACGCAGAACCAGGTGGCGCCCGAGGACCTCGGCTCCGCCTCGTCCGTCGTGACCTTCTTCCGCTCCCTCGGTGGTGCGGTGGGCGTCTCGGCCCTCGGTGCGGTGCTCGCCAACCGCGTCACCCACTACGTCAAGGACGGCCTGGCCGACCTCGGTCCCAAGGCCGCCAAGGCCGCCGCCCACGGCGCCGGCAACAGCGGCGGGGGCATCCCGGACCTGGACGCCCTCCCGGCGCCGCTGCGCACCGTCATGGAGAGCGCCTACGGTCACGGCGTCGGCGATGTGTTCCTCTACGCGGCGCCCTGCGCGCTGCTCGCCTTCCTCTTCACCCTGTTCATCAAGGAGGTCGCGTTGAAGACGCGTGGCGGACTGTCCCAGAGCGCCGAGAGCGCCCAGGCCGCGGCCACCCCTTCGGATGCCGTGGTCCCGGACCTCGCCGCCGCCACGGCGCCGGTCGACGAGCTGGAGCCCGCCCTGGTGGGCGCCCCCTCGGTCGCCCCCGACGACGACGTGCACACGCCCTCCTGGGTGCAGCCGGCCGCCGCGACGGCCACCCAGCCGCTGGCGGCGTACGCCTCGGCCGGCGGCGGTGGCACCACCCCGGCCGGTTCCGCGATCCACGGCTTCGTGCGCAACGCGGAGGGCAGCCCCGTACCGCGCTCCGCGGTGACGCTGATCTCGCTCAGCGGGCGTCAGCTGGGCCGCGCGGTCGCCCAGGCCAACGGCTCGTATGCGCTCGACGCCCCCGGCGCCGGTTCGTACGTGCTGATCGCCGCGGCCGACGGCCACCAGCCGCAGGCGTCCACGGTCGTCGTCGGCGACCAGCCGTACGGCTACGACATCCTGCTCAGCGGCACCAGCGGCCTCGGCGGCCAGGTCCGCAGCGCGGCCACCGGTGAGCCGGTCGACGGTGCGATGGTCGTCGTTACCGACGTCCGCGGCGAGGTGCTGGCCACCGGAATGACCGGCGCCGAGGGCCACTTCGCCTTCGACGAGCTGGCGCCCGGGACCTTCACCGTCGCCGTGAACGCCGCGAACCACCGCCCGGCCGCGCTGCCGGTCGAGGTCGGCGGCCAGGGCACGACCCGGATCGAGGTCGAGCTGCTGTCCGGCGCGCGGGTGCAGGGCATCGTGCGGGCGGGCGGCCAGGACGGCGCCCGCCGCCCGCTGCCCGATGCCCGGGTCACGCTGGTGGACGCGGCGGGCAATGTCGTGGCCACCTCGACGACCGGGGAGGACGGCGCCTACGCCTTCACCGACCTGGACGCCGGCGACTACACGGTCATCGCGAGCGGCTACCCGCCGGTCGCCACCGGCCTTGCGGTCGATGCCCGCGGGGTCGACGGCTACGACGTCGAGCTCGCCCACCCCGGGGACTGAAACACCCCGGGCCCGGGGATCCACCCGGGAGCAATACCCCGGAACGGGGCGCGCGTTGAGCGGATACGCGCCCCGGACCGGACCCCAGGGCTCCGGCGGCGGCGCTGCGCACAGGCAGGGGACGGCCTGCACGCCGCCGTCCGGAGCCCGACACTCCCCCGACCTCTCGGCTTCGAGAAGGGGGCACCACCAGGCAACAAACGGGAGAGGCAATGACTTCGACGGGCGCGGGAGCCACGGGACTGAGGGCCCAGGTCCGCACACGGGACGGCTGGGCGGTCCAGCACGCCGTGCTGACCGTCACCGATATGACGGGCGCACAGGTGCTGCGCGCAGCGGCGGACAACGAGGGCGCCGTCCGCAGCGAACAGCCGCTGCCCGCCGGCCCGTACACGGTCATCGTGACGGCCGTCGGCTATGCACCGGTCGCCGCCACCGCGATCGTGACGGCGAGCGGCCGGATGGACGTCGGCAGTGTCGTCCTGGCCCGGCAGGGCGGGGCCGAGCTGCCGCCGCCCGGCGCCTGGACCATCGACCCGATGCACTCGACGGTGGCCGCGGTCGCCCAGCACCTGGGGATCTCCAGCGTGCACGGCCGGTTCACCGAGTTCAGCGGCCGGATCGAGATCGCCGAGGACCTGTCCGCGTCGCGGGTCGAGGCGGCCATCAAGGCCACGTCGATCGACACCGGCAACGGTATGCGCGACGGACATCTGCGCTCCGAGGACTTCCTGAACGTCGAGGAGTTCCCGGAGATCACCTACCGCAGCTCGGGCCTGGCACCGGCCGGCCCGGACCGCTGGACGGTACACGGCGAGCTGTCGCTGCACGGGGTCGTACGCCCGGTGGACCTCGACCTGAGCTACCTCGGCACCGGCCCCGACCCGTGGGGCGGGGTGCGAGCCGCCTTCCGCGCCACCGCGGAGCTGCGCCGCGAGGACTTCAAGATGAACTACAACCAGGTCGTCGCGGCCGGTATCGCGGCGATCGGCACGACCCTGAAGGTCGAACTGGACATCCAGGCGGTGCAGGGGGAGAGCCTGCCGATGGGGTGAGCGCCCCTGCGCTCACAGGCGGACGGGCGACGGCCCCGGGCTTCACGGCCCGGGGCCGTCGTCGCGTCAGCCCGCCGGCCGGTCCCGCATCGCCTCGATCCCCGCGATCTGGAGATCGAGGGCGAACGCGAAGTCCCGGTCCAGCATTTCCACCACGCTGCCGCCCCTGCGGACCTCGCCGACCCGGGTGGACGGCTCCAGCATCTCGGCGAACTCCGGCCGGTCCGAGAGCGCGGCGACGACCTCCTCGAAGTAGTCGTCGAGGCTCATGTCGGCGGCGCGGCAGCGGGCCTCGTGGGTGGCCCGGATCGTCGAGAAGCCGTAGACGAAGTGGAACAGAGACGCCAGCGCACCGGACGCCTGGTCCGCTGCCAGGCCGCTGCGCCGCATCACCCGCTGGGTGGCGTTGGCGAAGGCCGTCGAATGCGGGCCGATGTTGATGAACTCGCCCAGCAGCCGGGCCGCCCAGGGGTGGCCCAGCAGCATGTCGCGGTAGCCGACGGCGAGCGTGCGCAGCTGGTCGCGCCAGTCGGCGGCGGCGTCCGACTCGTCGGGCAGGGCCATCTCTCCGGCCACCGCGTCCACGGCCAGTTCCAGCAGGTCGTCCTTGGTGTCGACGTACCAGTACACGGACATCGCGGTGACGCCGAGCTCGGCGGCGAGCCTGCGCATCGAGAACTTCGACAGGCCCTCGGCGTCGAGCAGCCGGACCGTCGCCGCGACGATCTTGTCGAGGTCGAGCCCGGCCGGCTGCTCCGCCTTGCGTTTGAGCGGGGGCCGTTCGGTCAGCCAGACGCTGTTCGGCCGCTTCCTGGCGCGGTCGTCCGTCGCTGCCATGGCGCCCCTCCCTGTCCTGAGCGTCGTCGACGTCGTGGGTGCCGTCGTCGAGGTCGGCTTCGGTGTCGTCCGTCGGTGACGGCACGTACGGGTGTCATACGTGCCGCCGGTACGTGCCGTTCACGATCACGTACCGGGCCGATGCTATTCCGCCGCGGCTGCGGCCGGTTGCGAACCGGAAGGCGCCGCGAGCGGCTCCGCCTCCTGGCCGGTGCGCTCCGCCCGGCGCAGCAGGACGGCCGCGACCAGCCCGCCGAGGAACACCGCGGCCGCGCCGACCAGCTGGCTGGTGCCGATGCCGGACGCGAAGGCGTCGTGGACGGCGGTCCGTTCGGCATCCGTACGGGTGCGGGCGAGTGCCGCGGACAGCGATCCGGCGCCCGCGGCGGCCAGCGGAAGCAGCGCCACGAAGCGGGAGTTGAGGACCGCACCGAGGACGGCGACGCCGAGACCCTGGCCGAATTCCATCAGCGTGCCGTTGACGCCGGCCCCCACTCCGGCCTTGGCCGGCGGGATGGCGGACATGATGGCGTTGGCCATCGTGGGCATCGCGAGCGCGACACCGAGGCCCATCACGACCAGGCTGATCAGCATGCCGCCGTAGCCGGCGCCGGCCAGCAGGGAGACGGCGGCCAGGCCGGCCGCGAGCAGCGACATCCCCGAGACGATCATTCCGGGGGTGCCGATCCGGGGCATCAGACGGGCGCCCAGCCCGGTGAAGTTGATCAGGATGACCGTGACGGCGAGCGGCGCCATCCGCAGGCCCGCATCCAACGGGCCGTAGCCCATGACCAGTTGGAGATGCTGGGTGAGCAGGAACATCGAGCCGCCCATCCCGAAGGCGACGAGGATGCCGCCCGAGACGGCGCCGATGAACCGGCGGTTGCGGAAGAAGTGCATGTCCAGCATCGGATGCGGGACGTGCAGCTCCCACAGCGCGAAGGCGGCGAGCCCGATGACACCGATGGCGGCGGAGCTCAGCACCTGGCCGGACAGCCAGCCGTCCATCGGCCCGGAGATGATCGCAAAGACCACTCCGACCATGCCGATCATGGACAGCAGGGCGCCCAGCAGGTCGAGGGGGGCACCGCCGCGGCTGCTGGATTCGGGCACCAGGAGGACGACGGCCGCCAGCGAGATCACCGCGACGGGGAGATTGACCAGGAACAGCGAGCCCCACCAGAAGTGATCGAGCAGCGAACCGCCGATCAGCGGGCCGGCGGCGAAGCCGAGGGAGTTGACCGAGCTCCAGATGCCGATGGCCCGGGGGCGCTCCTCGTCGTCGAAGATCTGCATGACGACGGCGAGGGTGGTGGTCACCAGCAGGGCGCCGCCGATGCCCATGCCGGCGCGGGCGGCGATGAGCTGGCCGGGCGACTGGGCGAGCGCGGCGCCGAGCGAGGCGGCCCCGAACAGCGACAGGCCGACGGCCAGCATCTTCTTACGGCCGTAACGGTCGGCGGAATTGCCCGCGGTGAGCAGCAGGCCGGACTGGACCAGCGAATACGCGTTGATCATCCACTGGACGTCGGCAGTGGTCGCGCCCAGGTCCTCGGTGAGGGAGGGGATGGCGACGTTCAGGACGGTGTTGTCGAGGATGACCGTCAGCTGCGCGAGGCAGATGACGGCCAGGGTCAGCCACCGGGTGGCGGACCGGCCCGGTGGCTGGAGGGCGGTGGAGGTGGCGTCGGAGGCCACGGAGGGCATACGGGCTCCCTGTACGGTGCGGGCGGTGACTTACACCGTACAGGGAGAGCTATACGCCGTACATTTGATTTTCGGCCGCCTGGGGGAGCGGGCGGCGCGGACCGTCGCCGCGGCGGCGCCGCCCGGGGTGCGCCGCCCCGCTCACGCCTTCCGGGTCAGGTCGTAGAAGGTGGCGCTGCCGACGGTGACCTTCTTGAAGGTCTTCGTCACCCACGAAGTGATCTTCGACGAGCCGCCCTGGCCGCCGCCGGGGCCGCCCCGCCCGCCCGCGAGGAAGTAGTGGATCTTCCCGTCCGCGACATAGGTCTTGAACTGGGCGAGGGTCGGCGACGGGTCGCTCCCGTTGAATCCGCCGATGGCCATCACCGGCTTCTGGGTGGCGAGTTGATAGCTCGCCGCATTCTGCGAGCCGATGGCCGCGGCGGCCCAGGTGTAGTCCCCCGCGTCCTTCTCCAGCAGCGCCTTGGCCTTGGCGCTCACCTTGCTGCCGTTGAGCAGTCCGCCCATGCCGCCCATCCGGCCGACGCCCCGCTCACCGAAGCCGCCCGGCCCGCCCGCACCGCCGGGGAAGCCCGGCCGGCCGGTGCCCTGACGGCCGGCGGCCTGCCCCGGGAGCCGGCCCCGGTTGCCGGGCTGGTTGCCGGCCTGGCTGTTGCCCTGCCGGGTGGCCTGGTTGTTGCCTTGGGGACCGCCTGCGCCCTGGCCGCCCTGACCGCCGCCGGGCGCGCCCCCTGCCGTACCGCCGTTGTTGCCGCGCCACATACCGGGCGGCCGGCCGCCGGGGAAGCCGCCACCGGGCCCGCCCATGCCGCCCCGCACCAAGGGGCCGGCCGTGATGATCGACCCGCTCTTGGGCGTGTTGACCGTGTTGAGGGTGTACGCGAGCGGACCGGCCAGCGCCGTCACCACCCCGAGCCCGGCCGCCAGCACCGCGACCCGCCGGCCGGCCCGCAGCGGCGCTCCCGCCCGCGCAGGACCCCCGTCCCGCACAGGCTTTCCGTCCCCCGCGGGCTCCCCGTCCCGCACCGAAGCTCCCGCCCGTACCGGCAGCAGCAGCCCCACCGCCGACACCAGACCCACGCCCAACACCGTCCAGCGCAGCCACGGCAGCCACTCCGGTGACCGGTCCAGCAGCACGTACGACCATCCGGCGGTCACCGCGACCGTCGCGGCCAGCACGAGCGAGGCGCCCCGCCCGCCGCGCCGCCACAGCAGCGCCGCGCCCATCCCGACCAGCGCCGCGATATACGGGGCCAGCGCGATGTTGTAGTACTGATGGAAGATCCCGGACATGAAGCTGAAGGTCGCGAAGGTCGTCAGCAGCGCGCCACCCCACACCAGGAACTCCGCCCGCTGCCCGGCCTGTTCGGCGGCGGTCGCACGCCGGGCCCGCCGCAGCACCCACACCCCCGCGCCCAGCAGGATCACCGCGGCAGGCAGCAGCCACGAGATCTGCCCGCCCATGTCGGACGAGAACAGCCGGGTGATGCCGGTCTCTCCCCATCCGCCGCCGCCACCGCCCCCGGGACGGCCGCCGCCCCCGCCGACGCTGCCGGTCTCATTGCCGGTGATCCGCCCGAAGCCGTTGTAGCCGAAGGTCAGCTCCAGGAAGCTGTTGTGCTGCGAGCCGCCGATGTACGGGCGCGAGGACGCGGGCCACAGCTCGACAATCGCCACCCACCAGCCGCCGGACACCACGATCGCCAGACCGGCGAGCAGCAGCTGCCCGAACCGCCGGCGCAGCGCCACCGGCGCACAGCAGACGTAGACCACAGCGAGCGCCGGCAGGATCAGCCACGCCTGGAGCGTCTTGGTCAGAAAGCCCAGGCCGAAGCAGACACCCGCCAGCACCAGCCACTTCGTACGGCCGTCGTCCAGGGCCCGCAGCACAGCGGCGATCGCACAGACCATCAGCAGGCACAGCAGCGCATCGGGGTTGTTGAACCGGAACATCAGCGCCGCAACCGGCGTCACGGCCAGCGCCCCGCCGGCCAGCAGCCCCGCCCCCGCACCGAACCGACGCCGTACGGCCCCGTAGAGCACCCCGACGGTCGCGACCCCCATCAGCGCCTCGGGCACCAGGATCGCCCACGAGCCGAGCCCGAAGAGCCGTACGGACAGCGCCATCGGCCACAGCGCGGCCGGCGGCTTGTCGACGGTGATGGAGTTCGCGGCGTCGGAGGAGCCGAAGAAGAACGCCTTCCAGCTCTCGCCGCCGGCCTGTACAGCGGCCGAGTAGAACTGGTTGGCATCACCGGACGCGGACAGACTCCAGAGGTAGAGCACCGCCGTGACCAGCAACAACGCCAGCAGAGCGGGACGCGCCCAGCGCGGCTGCGCGGGCCGCGCCGCGGTCCCGGGCTGCTGGGGCGTCCGGGGGGCGACGACCGACGCCAGCCCTCTCTCCTGTGATGTGAGGGGCGGGGGATACGACGGGTGGGCCGGCGTACCGGGCGGGGGCGGGGTCATCGAGCGCTCCTGGTGAGGTCGTTGTGTTCGTGTGTGGTGTGCGGCTGCGGTGCGTGAACGTCGTCGGTCCGCTCACGGTCGGGGAAGACCCAGGCGCGGAAGAGCAGGAACCGCAGCACCGTCGCCGCGAGGTTGGCGGCCACCAGCACCGCGAGTTCGGTCCCGTGCGAGGAGTCGCCGCCCGCGGCGTCGAGGGCGGCCAGGGAGCCGCTGGTCAGGGCCAGTCCGATGGCGAAGACCACCAGCCCCTGGGCCTGGTGGCGCAGCGCCCGGTCCCGGCCCCGCACCCCGAACGTCAGCCGCCGATTGGCCGCCGTATTGGCCAGGGCCGACACCAACAGCGCCCCCGCATTGGCGAGCTGAGGTCCCACCCCGAGCCGGAAGAGCGAGTACAGGGCCAGATAGAGCAGGGTGCTGAGGCCGCCGACGGCACAGAAACCGACGAGCTGACGGGCCAGCCCGCCGGGCACGCCGGACAGCTCACGGTCGCGCGGGTCGTCCCCGAAAGGCCGGGCGAGCCGGTCCAGCGGCAGCCCACCGGTCGCCAGCGCCCGCCCCACCCGCCATACGCCCTTGAGGTCATCGGCGGCCGTACGCACCAGTTGCACGGTGCTCTCGGGGTCGTCGACCCAGTCCACCGGCACCTCGTGGATCCGCAGCCCCGCCCGCTCCGCCAGCACCAGCATCTCGGTGTCGAAGAACCATCCGGTGTCCTCGATCATCGGCAGCAGCCGCGCGGCGACATCCCCGCGGATGGCCTTGAATCCGCACTGCGCATCGGAGAAGCGGGCGGCGAGCGAGCCGCGCAGGATGAGGTTGTACGTACGCGAGATGAACTCCCGCTTCGGGCCGCGCACCACCCGCGCACTGCGGCTGAGCCGGGAGCCGATCGCCAGATCCGAGTGCCCGGAGATCAGCGGAGCGACCAGCGGCAGCAGCGCGTTGAGGTCGGTGGACAGATCGACGTCCATATAGGCGAGCACCGGCGCCTCGGAGTGCGACCACACCGTGCGCAGCGCCCTCCCGCGCCCCTTCTGCTCCAGCCGTACCGCCGTGACCTCGTCGATCTCGTCGTCGAGCAGGGCGGCGACCTCCGGCGTACGGTCCGTGCTCGCGTTGTCGGCGATGGTGATGCGGAAGCCGTACGGGAAGGTGCGGGCGAGGTGCTCGTGCAGCCGCCGCACACACGGTTCGAGGTCGCGCTCCTCGTTGTAGACGGGGACCACCACATCGAGCACGGTCGCGATCTGACCGAGCCGCAGATGCTCGCGCGGTGGCAGGGAGCCCAGCGGTGTGCGGGGCGGCTGTGTCGTCGTCATGCCGACGACACTCGCCAACCGCGCTGTCACGGGGGTGTGCTGAGCCTGTGTCCTGACTGTGAGGGGGGAGCGGGGGCCGCAGCGGGCACCGGAGCAGGCATATGAGCAGGCACTGCCTTCGTCGGCAGCGTCACCGTGAAGACCGTCCGTCCCGGCACGCTGTCGACCCCGACCGTGCCACCGTGCGCGGCCACCACCGCCTCCACGATGGCGAGGCCGAGCCCCGTGCTCCCGGCGGCACGCGACCGCGAGGCATCACCACGCGCAAAGCGCTCGAAGACATGCGGGAGGAGAGCGGCGGGAATGCCGGGCCCGTCGTCCTGCACCTCCAGCTGAACGACATCGCGCCGCCCGGCAGGGCGCACCCTGGCGGTCACCGTCGTGCCCTCGGGCGTATGCGTCCGGGCGTTGGCCAGCAGATTCACCAAGATCTGGTGCAGCCGTCCGCCGTCGCCGTACACCCATGCCGGCTCATCGGGCAGCTCCAGCCGCCACCGGTGACCGGGCCCCGCCACCCGCGCATCGCTCACCGCGTCCACCACCAGCGGCGACAGATCCGTGCTCTCGTAGGACAGCGGCCGCCCGGAATCGAGCCGGGCGAGCAGCAACAGGTCCTCCACCAGCCCCGTCATCCGCTCCGCCTCCGACTCGATCCGGCCCAGGGCGTGCCGGGTCTCGGGCCCCGGCTGCTCCCGCCCGCGCCGGGTCAGCTCGGCGTAGCCCCGGATCGACGCGAGCGGCGTACGCAGCTCATGGCTGGCGTCGGCGACAAACCGCCGCACCCGCATCTCGCTCTCCTGCCGGGCCGAGAGCGCCGCCCCGACATGCCCCAGCATCCGGTTCAGCGCCGCGCCGACCTGCCCCACTTCCGTACGGCCGTCCGACTCGGACGCCGGCACCCGTACGTGCAGCGCCACCTCGCCCTGGTGGAGCGAGAGTTCGGAGACCCGGGTGGCGGTGGCGGCGACCCGGCGCAGCGGCCGCAGGGCGATACCGACCATGCTGGAACCGGCGAGGCCGGCCGCGATCAGCCCGGCGACCGTCACGCACTCCTCGATGACCACCAGCTGGCTGACCGTGCCCTGCACATGGCCGAGCGGCAGACCGAGCACCAGCGAGCGGTCCCGGGCGGACTTCACCCGGTAGTCACCGAGTCCGGGCAGCTCGGCGGTGTGCGGCCTGTCGTCCCGCGGCACCGAGTTCAACGCCGCGACCTGCTCACCGGACAGCCGCGCCAGCCGCTCCTCGGTCAGCCGGCTGGTCGAGTTGCTCAGCTTCGCGCCGTCCACGGCCATGCCGTCGGGCCCGATCCGCGCCCCCACCGTCCCGATGGGCTGACCCCCCATCGCCACGAAGTCCAGGCCCTGGCCTTGCGGAGGCACCAGGTCATGCGGCCGCGGGCCCTCGGCCCGCTTCACGGAACCCGTCAGCTGAATGTCCAACTGACCTTGCAGGTAGGAGTGCAGGGCGATGGTCGTCACCGTGCCGATGACGGCTCCGACGACAGCGATCAGCGCCACCGCCGACACGACGAGCCGGGTCCGGAGGGACCAGCGGCGGCGGAGGGTGGGAGGGAGTGGGGAGGTGGAAGGAGGCGGGGAGGCGGGAGGAGGTGGGGAGGCGGGCGGGGTGCGCGGCCCCGAAGGCCTGGCAGCCGAGGTGGCGGGTGTGCCCGGCCCCGACGGCCCGGGGGCTGAGGCGGCAGAGGCGGCAGAGGCGGCAGACACCCGTCTACCCACCGGGCTTGATGAGATAGCCCGCGCCCCGGCGGGTGTGGATCATCGGCGCCCGCCCCACGTCGATCTTCCGCCGCAGATACGAGATATACAGCTCCACGACGTTGGCCTGGCCGCCGAAGTCATAGCTCCAGACCCGGTCGAGGATCTGTGTCTTGCTCAGCACCCGCCGCGGATTGCGCATCAGATAGCGCAGCAGCTCGAACTCGGTGGCCGTCAGATGGATCTCCTGCCCGTCCCGCCACACCTCATGGCTGTCCTCGTCGAGCACCAGATCGCCCACCGTCAGCCGCGATTCGCTCCGCGCGCTGGCCGCGCCGGCCCGGCGCAGCAGTCCCCGCAGCCTGGCCACCACCTCTTCCAGGCTGAACGGCTTGGTGACGTAGTCGTCGCCGCCCGCCGTCAGCCCGGCGATCCGGTCCTCGACCGCGTCCTTGGCGGTCAGGAACAGCACCGGCACATCCGGAAGTTCACGCCGCAGCCGTCCGAGCACCGTCAGCCCGTCCATGTCCGGCAGCATCACATCGAGCAGCACCGCGTCCGGCCGCCGACTACGGGCGCAGCGCAGCGCTCCCGCGCCGTCCCCCTCCGCGCGGATGTCCCATCCCTCGTAGCGCAGCGCGAGGGACAGCAGATCGGCGAGGGAGGACTCGTCGTCCACGACCAGCACCCGCACGGGCGTGCCGTCGGGCCGCAACAGTTCCGGCTGCTTCCCGGGCGCGCCCCTGGAGGACGAGGCCGTAGCCGGCATACGAAACGACGCTGAGGACGACGAAGTCACGGTCATGCCCGTGAGCTTGACCCGCTCCCGTGAGAGCTCCCTTGCGCCTTTCTGTGAATCTCCTGAGAATCCCCCGTGCTTCTCCGCCCCCTCCTGGGGCTTTCCCCTCTCCTGGCCTCTCCCGGGCCCCCAACCCCCACCCCGTCCCCCACCCCTCGACCGACCTGGGCAGCCCCCCGTGCGACCCAGGTCGATCACCACTTCTTAAGCATCGCACCAGGCACTGACAATCGCTCTGACCAGCACTTTCATCGCCGTACGGAAACCCGCCCGGCACTCCCGCAGCCTCGGCCACGGCCCTACCCGCTGCACACGTTCCGCCCCGCTGCACGTTCCGCCCCGTCCCCGTGCCGCACACCACGTACCGTCATCCCATGAGACTCCTCGCCCTCTCCGGCAGTCTGCGTGCGCGCTCCTCCAACGGCGCGGTGCTGCGCTCCGCGCTCGCCCTCTGGGACGGCCCGACCGCCACCGCGGACATCGGCACACTCCCGCACTTCAACCCCGATCTGGACGGCGAGGACGCCACACCCCCCGCCCCCGTCGCCGCCCTGCGCACCGCGGTCGCGGCGTCCGACGCCCTGCTTCTCGTCAGCCCCGAGTACGCGCACGGCGTCCCCGGAGTCCTCAAGAACGCCCTCGACTGGCTGGTCAGCAGCGGCGAATGCGTCCACAAGCCGACCGCGGTGATCACCGCCTCGCCATTCCCCACCGGCGGCGACCACGCCAACGCCCAGCTCCGCGAGATCCTGCGCATGATGACCGGCGAGGTCGTCACGGCCGCCTGCCGCGAGATCCCCGCGATCGGCCCGAAGATCGACCCCTCTACGGAACGCGTCACCGACGAGCCCACCCTCGCCGATCTGGGCGTGGCCCTGACTCAGCTGGCCGCGGCCGCCACCGCGACCGCCGCCGCTCTCACGTCCGAACAGCACTGAGCACCCGGCACCCCGCCACCCCGCACACGCCCAACAGGCCCTGAGCGCCCTGCACTCCCCCACCAGGCCCTGCGTCCCACGTGCTACGTGCTGCCGTCTGCTTCCCTGGAAGAAGCAGCCCCTCCCCCTCACACCCCGAACAACCGCGCCGCGTTCCCGTAACAGACTCCCCGCAGCCACTCCTCACCCAGCTCCAGCCTGCTGAGCGCCTCCAGCGCATGTGCGTACCCGTAAGGGATGTTGGGAAAGTCGCTGCCGAACAGCACCCGGTCACCGAGGTCCGTGAGCCGCCGGCGTTCCGTCCGCGGGAACGGCGCGTCCCGCTCGGAGAAGTCCGTGAAGACCATCGTCGTATCGAGGTGCACGCCCGGGTATCGCTGCGCAAGGTCCAGGAAGTCGGCGTACTCCGGCATCCCCATGTGCGCGATGATCAGCCGCAGCCCCGGATGGCGGGCCAGCACCCGCCCGATCGGCTCGGGCCCGGTGTACTTGCCCGGCGCCGGTCCCGACCCGCAGTGGATGACCACCGGCACACCGGCCTCCGCCACGGCACCCCACACGGCATCGAGCAGCGCATCGGCCGGGTCGTACCCGCCCACCTGCACATGCGCCTTGAGGACCCGTGCCCCGCCCGCCAGTTCGGCGCGCACATACGCCGCGGCGCCGTCCTCCGGAAAGAACGTCGCGGTCCGCAGGCAGTCGGGCGTACGGGACGCGAAGTCGGCCGCCCAGCCGTTCAGCCACTGCGCCATCCCCGGCTTGTGCGGGTAGACCATCGACGTGAACGCCCGCACCCCGAAGCCGCGCAGCACCGCCAGCCGCTCGTCCTCCTCGAAGCGGTAGGCGATCGGCCACTGCCTGCCGACCAGCGGTCCGGCCGCGTCGAAGTACGCCCAGACCTTCGCCATCACCCGCTCGGGCATGAAGTGCGTATGCACATCGATCAGCCCCGGCAGCCCCAACTCCCGCCAGAACGCGCCGACCCGCTCATCACCCTCCGCCACGCCGTGCCCCTCCCCCTACGGTTCCGACCACTACTCCCGATCACGACGACCGCAACCAGGACGCCGCCCCTGCACAGTCCGACCCCACGCCCCTGGTGAGACCCGCCCGCCGGCAGAACACCACGCGCCCAACCGACGCCCCGCCCTCCGGCGACGCCACACGCCGGGCCGACATCATGCGCGGCCGATGCCACACGCCCGGCGTTGACTCGCGCGGCCGATGCCACACACCCACCGATGCCCCGCGCCCAGCCGACGCAACGCCCAGCCACCGCGCCCGCCATCTACCTGCACCGAGCATCTAATCGCCCCCCTCGGCCCGGAACAACCCCCGCCAGCCACTTCCCCAGCAGGCCCGGCAAGCCCAGAAACCCCAGCAAGCGCGCACGCCGACACGGTCAGCAAGCCCCGCAAGCCAGCCCCGCAAGCGTCGGCACGGTCATCCCGCCACCAGCCCGAATCCCCCGGATGCCCCGGACGCCCCGACGCCCCTCCCCGGCCACCCACCCGGAACCGTCCCATCCGGAACCGGCCCGCCCCGAACCACCCCGGACCGAACCACCCCGAACCGAACCGCCCCCTCAGAACAACCCTTCCTGCCGCCCCCTCCCCTCCCCTTCCCGCTCCCCCGCCCCGGGCCCCCCGGCCCGCACCGGCACCGTCGTCACCCGCCCCACCGC